>CAZZCP010000018.1:0-34753 GCA_964653235.1 uncultured Pseudobdellovibrionaceae bacterium
GGACAAATGGCTGCGGTTTCAAAAATTAAAAAAGTGAAACAAAAGGGAGCAGCTTCTAAAAATCCACTTCAGCTCCCAAAGAGAGCATAAAAGGAATAGGTACAAAGCTATCTCCTTCCAATTCTCCAGTGTAGGCCGAGTTTAAAAGAAAGCGGGTGTGAAGACTGGCTAAAAACTTAAAGTTCTTTTTTAAGTTTTTCCGATAGCCTGCTCCAGCTCCAAAAAACAGAAAAGACCTTGTAGAAACATAGGTGTCTTCAACAAAAACACGGTCAGATGTTTCTACCTCGACTTGCACCAAGCTGTCTTGACCAATGCTGTAGCCGCCGCCAATCTCCCAATACCAGTCCGTTTTTTCGACAACATAGAAGGCACCAATTTTCCACCATTCCTGGCTGATCGTTCTTTGTAGTTGATCTGCATTTGTAAAAACATTCGATTTGAACTCTACATTTTCAACGCGAAATTTGATCGGAGTCTTTCCAAATTTTTGTGTAAAGTAAATGCTAAACTGATTTCCAATCCCCATTCCAGTGGCATCTTGTGACATATCCGATACCAAAAGTGAACCAGAGAGACCCATTTCGATACCTAGCTGAGACCGATTTGCCGCCATAGCGGAGAAACTTACAAAAAGTATGCATAATATTTTAATGCCGATACATCACCCCAATGTAAAGAGGCGTAAGCCTCGTGTACTGATACCGAGATATGCTTTCGTCTTCTCCGTTTTTATTAGAGATTTGTCCAAATTCATAATTCACTTGAAACTGCACCCAAAACTTAGCCCAAGGGTTCCAATTGGCCATGATTTTTAGTTCGTAAAGATCACCGCGAGTCTCGGTAAAGCTAAATTTAGAATCAATGGGTTTTGAATATAGAAAACGCAATCCACCGCGCCATCTGTCGCTAAAAATACCCATAAACTCCAAACCAGCTATGGCACCATCAGTAGGCAGTAAACTAAAAGTTGAGTCATAGAATTCATAGAAATTCGAGTGGCGATATCCAAGAAGAAAACTTTGTTCAAAGCCCTTTACGCCAAAGCGAAAGCGATTGATTAAACTAGCTCGAAAGTGTTGTAGATTAAAGTTCCCTAAATCTTGATTGCCATCTTCGAGTTCGATCGTCACAGAGTAGGCTTTGCTGGCTTGCAGGTTGGCAAAAAAGTGTTTTACTAAAGGGCTTGAATCTAGCTCGCCGCTCGATCGTGCATTGCGATTTGAAGTATAACTATAGGTGAACGAATCAAAAGAGAAGCCAAATCCAACGTAGTGATCAGTATCTGAAATAATATGCGGACTTGTTTTAAAATTTTCCCAGTCCGATTCGATGCCTTTTGATTTTATGTCTTCTTTGGTGATCACTTTCCAGCGATACTCACCGCGAGCTAAGTTTGTAAGTGTATCTTCAAGCCCAGTTAAGTTTTCTTTTTTGTAAAATTCACGCCATTCCTTATTCTCTTTTCTTTCTAAAATGACATCCGTGTAATGAGTGGCTGAAAAACGAGACCATACTAGTTTGTGATTTCGATTTGCAGGAAGTTCAATGTTCTGAATCGGTGCAATCAATTTCGGTTTTTCAAGATTTTTTTGTTCAATCAAGAAATTTCTTTCTGCTACATAATCACTAATGTATTCTCCTTCATAAATTGTACGAACTTTCCATAAATATTCACCTTCCTCTAGAGTATCTACGAGAATCTTATTTTCTTTGGTTTTGCCTTCATAAATTTTTCTGCCAGTGGTTTTGGTAATTAGAATCTCATACTCGGGTTCTCCTTCCGTAGGCTTCCACTGAAATTCAATTTTGGGTCGCACCTCAAAAAAAGCATATTTAGTCGCATTTTCGGGTGCTTTGAGTTCTGGCGGATAAGGTTTAATAATCAATCTTTGCGGCTCAGACCAATATCCAGGTTTTTTGTTTTTATCGATCACTCTTACTCTATAAAAGTAGTTTCCCATTTTCAGGTTGTACTTAAATCGAGGTTTTCGAGTGAGTTTTCTTACAACTTTATCTTTGAAATCAGCTTGCTTTGCAATATGTATTTGGTAAGCAAGAGCACCTTCCATAGGGTCCCAGCTCAAATCGACCTCGCGAGCAAAGACACTCAAAGGGCATAAAATAAGAAGAATAAACCAGTTGCGCATACTATGAATAGTATAGAAATATCAGCTGCTGATGTCTAAATCTTTTGTTTCTGACCAAGGTCTATTGAGTGTTCATTAAGTCTAGCCGATAAAAATGTATGAAACTCTTTTTTGTGATTCTTTTCTTTCTGTCTACTGCAAAAGCTCGAGATTGTTACGGTTTGATCAATGAAGCGCAAAGTATATTACAGAATAAGTCTTGCCAAGATGTGGGAAAATTCTATTCTAAGCTTGTAAAATGCTGTTCAGAAAAGAGCCTAAAATCTTTTACCGATCACTTGCAATGCAAGGCTTATATGGAATCGGCCGTTTTTAATAATCCAAATCTTGAAATTGCTAAATTTATGATTCATGTAAACTCTCATCTCTACAATTCTTTTATTAATAAAGAGACTTGTTGGCCTGATGTAAAGCAGCTGATTCGTTCGGCAAAGTCAGCCAGAAAATACATCAATCAATATTTTCAAGTGCACAAGGCCGATATCTTACTTAAATCAGGTTATGCAGTTGGCGAAAAAAATTACGAAAAATGGGTGAATTCACGGCACTTTCTTTATTACTCAAGTTTTCTTCAACAAGCTAAGTTACTGATTGAATTTGATATTTGCAAAAAAATGGGAGAGGATTGGCCCAGTTGTAAAATCGATGTGAAAACAATGATTAAAAATCAGTATCCATTGACCTACTACTATTCACAGGTAGCTCCTGAAAGACAGAACTACAAAAAAAAGATGGCTCAGTTACTTAAAAAAGAGGTACAAAAAGGTACACGTGCTTGCAAGCGAGTGGCCGACAATCTCTTTCCGAACATTGATAGCGTTGATGCTTTAGATGTAGAGAGCATTAACTCCACACAATTTGTAAATGGAACTGGACTTGCCGAGCTCAAAATCATAAAATCTGCCATTGACAAGATAACAGATCTTGATAGCAATTGTAGATCTCCAGCGAGCGAATAATGAAATCAATAGACCTACATGGTTATAGAGTCGAAGAGGTGGCCGAGGCCGTCGATGCCTTTTTACATCAGCTCAATCAATCGGGAGCAAACCGAGGAAAAATTGTAACAGGCAAGGGCACTGGCAAAGTGCAAAAAGAGGTTATTAAGTACCTTAAGTTGGGCGGCTATCCTTGGCAGTATGAAACTCTAAAGAATGGGAATCAAAATACAGGTGTGATTATTTTGCTTCTCGATTAGCTCTTGTTGAGGTTTTGTCTTCAATAACACCCTAAAGCTCATTCTTCAAAGCTGCTCCCTTTTATTTCACTTTTTTTCTTAAATTCATTTGCAGTTTCAATGACCTAGGATTCTTGTTAGAAAATGCACCAAATTTTTAAAAAGCTCGGACAGAATACACCTTATATTTTTAATACTTATATGCTCTCAGACGGACGTCCGAAGTGAAATAAAAGGGAGCAGTTTATGAAATCTTATCACGCCCTAATTATTTTCGCCCAAAAGCGCTTTTTTGAGCTCTTCGGTGGGAGGAGATTTTCCAAACCAAGAATCAAAAAGCAGTTTTGATAAACCTGGATTGGTAAAAGTCACCTCTTTGCCTTGTCGATTGACGATGACTCGGTCAGAAAAAAAAGTGTATACATGTTTGTGGTCTTCTTTGATTTCAATGACCGAATCGAGAAAGGCTTTGGTTTCAACCTTACAAGGTTTTTCGCAGTTCTCGGTAAAAGATTTTTGCCATGCTTCAATCGATTCTTCTTTTTTGATGTCATAAAAAAAATGCATTTTAAGTCTTTTAGGGCTTTGCGGCTTTAAATCTTTGGCATAAAAAGCAGCTTCATATACTTTGGCTCGAAACCAGTAGGCCTTGCGGTAGCCTTGCCCCATTTTCGAGATCTTTTGTCCATCGATTTCTTCTGTGGGGCCAAAAAACTCATTGGCCGCTGAAACTTTCAAACATAATATACAGAGAAGTGAAAAAACTATTTTTACCATTACGCATATTATTCTCACTTTTATTTTTGACTACTGCAATAGGTAAATTGCTCGACAATCGTGGCTTTGCAAAAGTGATTGAAACCTATCAGTTTGATCTTCCAAAAGCTATTCTTTTGCCTTTTGCATTGCTCATTTCGTTAACTGAGCTCTATTTTGCAATTCAGATTTTTCGCAATAATCATCCCAAGTTGAATGCCTGGTTTGCGATTCTCTCTCATTTTGGCTATACTGTCTTAGCTATTGTTACTCTTTCTCGCGGGATTCAATTGCAAAATTGTGGCTGTTTTGGGGTCTTCTGGGCAAGACCAATGACGAATCAAACTGTGGTTGAAGATGCGACGCTTTTGTTGATTTCAGTACTTTTTTTGCTGTCGCTTCCCGAAACTCAAAAGGGTATTTCTTCATCAACAGGCAGTGGCAGTAAGTGAGAATCAACTAAAGAGTCAATAGAAGCTTCGTTTTGTTCAAGATATTCTTTATTTAGCTCTAGCATAAAATCAATCATTTCTCTCTCAACATTCGTCAGTATTTTTCCTGCTTGATAATTCATAATTAAAGTATTGAGTTGCTCTTCTGTAAGCTTGTATATTTTTTCTCCATTGGCTCGGATCCAATAGGGCCGTTCTGTCCACCATTCAGAATTGGGTATCCACTTGCTACGGTTTAATTTTCCCTTGGTCTGATCATAAAATAACCAACCACCTTCTTCATACCAGCCTGCTTCTTTTGTAAGTGCCAATAGTCCATCTCTTTGAGTCTGGCTCAGGTTCTTCCAGCTTGGAACTTCGAAATGCAATTGGCAAGTGTATGCAGAGTTTAGAAAAGACAGAAGGACCAATACGTAGCGCACGAATTGAATCTAGCAATCGTAGGGGGGTGTGAAAACTGATACTTGAATGCTCATAAAGATCTCATCATTCGGGTAAAAACTTCTTACTTTACCTAGCTGCTCCCTTTTGTTTCACTTTTTTCACCAGACTCTTTTTTAATTTCAATGACCTAGGATATATGTCCGAAAATGCCCCAAAATCTTCAGACTCTCGGACAGAATATACAAAACATTTTAGGTATTTATCTACTCTCGGACGGACGTCCGAAGTGAAATAAAAGGGAGCAGTTTACTTACTTTACAACCGGAGCTCTGAGCTTTGGAGCACCAAGTGCAGGGTTGACATCAATCTCAAAATACCAGTCCTCAGAGGGCGTTCCATATAGGCCTTCAATGTCGATGCCTTGAACACTCCATACATATTTGCCTTTTTTTAAGGGGCGGCTTTTGAGAGAATTCTGTTTGCTTTTCGACTCAAAGGCCAAGAATCTCTCTTCTGTAGATTCATTGATTCTTTCGACTCGAATTTTGTAATTGATCGCATTCTCAATGGGCTTCCAAAAGAATTCAACCCCTTCTTCACGAGGAATCACCAAACGGGTTTTATCGAGAGGTCTTTCTAAAATAGGCGGTAAAAGGTTTGAGCTAAGGCTGTAGCGAAAAACCTGCACGGCAGAAGTTTGGGTTTTTTCAGGATTCTCGGGATCTTGCCACATGATTTTCCAAAAATAGTTTCCTGCTTTTTTTAAAACCAAAGAATATTCGAGCTCTTCGATAGCATCTTTTGTTCTTGCATTTTCAAATTGAATATTGTCGGCGATAAAAAACTGATAGTTGTTTGATAGTTGCAGTTTTGGTTTCCAGCGAAAAACCACTGGATCCATATCTATTTTTTTGTCTCGACTTACTGACTCTTGGTTTTGTGGTTCAATCAAAGTGATCATTGGACCGCTCAATACCGGTCGAATTTCAAGTTTATAAACCAAACTTTTTCCTACTTCTAAATTTCCAGAGCCGATAGAAGAAACCTGCCAATAGTAAATACCAGGGTCAGTCCATTCCCAAATAAATTGCGTTTCTGTAACTGCTTTTTGTGAGACCAAACTTCTCATTGCTGAGTCACGACTTACTTTCCATATATAAGAATTTGCTTTTAAAAAGGGCTGCCACTCAAATAAGATCGGTTCATTCAAAGACCACAAGAAACCATTGTTGGGCGAGACCAAATCAGGTTTCTTAAATAGTTGAAAGTCAATGACCAACTCATTCGCTGAGCTCACGCCCAGAGACTCGTTCTTTGAACCAAAGGCACTGACTCGCCAGTAGTAAGTACCGCTTTGCGGTGAGGGGAGATTGATTTGATTTTCTGCACTTTTATAAGACTTAATGATTCTGGTAAAATCGGCATTGGAGGCAATTTCTAGAACATAGAGAGAGGCTTTGACCTCTGACTTCCAACGAAAGGGAATTTGTTGCTCTCCAGGTTCAAATTGAAAAAAGGCTTGGTTTGTAGGATTGAGTAATTTTATCCTCTCGTCAGCAATGACTTTGATTTTTCTCTTGTTGGTGTAACGAAGAATGGGTTTGCCTTTTTCATCGCGGCTTTCCCAGCCCACACGCCAATAGTTATCGCCTTTTAAGATTCGGTAATCTGTTGCTTGATGAGCCCATTTCCATTTGGTTTTATCAGGTGGGAAGTCAGGATCAGTGCTCCATTCAAATCTTTCTCTTGAAATTAATTTATCGGTGACTGCCCAAGTAAAAGGATAATTGATTGACGGATAAGCGCTTAAATATTCTGTATTGTTCTTGGGTGAGCTCAGAACCACTTTGAGTTCTAGTGCACGTGCCTTACCTTCGGCATCAATGTTCAATTGCTTTTCTTTGTCTAGAGCGAATTTCTGTCCTTTTTTGCCAATCAATTCTGCCTGACCTTGGCTCAGTTGAATACTGGTATTTTGTTTTGTATCGGTTTGTACACTCAATTCAGCATCTTTTGCCTGAATCAATTGATCTTTAATTTTAATTTGTAGATCGGAGCCGGCTTTGGTTGAAAATTCCCCTGTTTTAAAGTCAACACTCATGCGATTGGCGGCCTTTTCAAGTACAATCAGTGAATTTTCATCCAGTTCAATTACGCTTTTGTCATTGAGTTGAATCACGACCTTCGAAGGAAACTCGTTCCAGTCACTATCTACTCCAGTGCGAATGCTGTCACGATAGTAGAGTTCTTCTTCACGTTCGACTGAATTCCATAGTAAAGAGCTGCCAAATTTTCTTTTCACATTGTTGTTGGTAACTAGAATGCGACCGATGCTTTCGCCGCGGTATTCTTCATATGCCAGGTCATTCTCTCCCTGGTATTCCAAGAAAAGTTCGTAAGAGGCAAAGAGCATCAATGCTGCCACAGGTAGAAGAATCAGGCTGTTTTTCATTTTTCTTCCATTTATGTCGAATGGCTTGACGCGAAATGCGCCTTCATTCTCACAAATCCTCAAAATCTCTTCGGAATTCTTAATTCGTGCTTTAAGTCCAGAAGCGAGGGGCCGATAGAGAATTGTGAAACTAACATACTCCTTTGGTATTGCAGGAAAGCTTATCTTAGTAGTGACCGCCATTGTGGTCTCTGCCATCGGAGCCGTCATTTTTATTGCCACCGACCTTTATCAAGAAGAATCACTGACTCGAGTACAAGAAGCCAATCTCAACCAGGCCAAAGCTGTGGGTGATAAAATTTTTTCGAGTTTTGAAGATGCAACTCGCAATATGCGTTTGATGGCGCAATTTACCACCAATAGTACACAACGTGATGAGGCGATGCGGGGAATAGAGAATACTTTGCAAGGCCTTGATGCTTTGATTAGCTTTTTTGCCTATCGAATCGATGAAAAAGGACAACTTATCAATGAATATGCTGTGGTTAATGATACAGCACTTGGTGAATTCAGTCTTAGCAAAGAGCAAATTCAAGTTTTACCAGAAAAACAAATTCAAGAATTACAATATGCAAAGAGTGAAGAAGTTATTTTTGTTAATAGTAGTGAGTATCTAAATCGTCCGCTTTACAGTATTTCTTTTTTAAGTCAAAGAGAATTTGAAATCAAAGAGGGAGATCATCCACTGACTGGACGCTGGCTATTTCGCTCAGAGATGCGGCAATCACAGATATTGGCTCTTCTTTTTAATGAAAAAAAGATTACCTCTTACATTGTAGATTCATCAGGAAAGCTCATTGCTCACTCTGATCCTGAAATCGCCAAAAGTATCTATAAAGGAATTTCTTTTCGTGGCAACCCCTTGGTTGAAATCATTCTCTCAAGTCGTCTGCCAGGTAAGCAGATGGAGTATGTGGATGAAGATGAAGAAATCTATCTTGCAGCTTATAAGAAAATTCCACTGGCCGGTCTTGCAGTAATTGCCGAAAAAAGTAAGACCACAGCCTTAGCGACGATACGCCAAGTTCAATATCGCTCAGTTTTAGTGATGATCATAGTTGTATGTTTGGCATTCTTTATCAATTACTACTTCTCACACAATCTCACTCAGCCAATTCACTCTCTCTATGCTGCTACCGAAAAGATTGTTGAAGGTAACTATGATGTAAATCTAGGGCGAACATCCAGCGATGAAATTGGCGCACTCTCGGTTGCTTTTAACGATATGGCATCGGGATTAAAAGAGAGAGAAAAGATCAAAATAGCTTTTAACAAATTTCACTCCAAAGAAGTTGCTAACAAACTCTTATCAGGAGAGATTCGTTTGGGTGGTGAACGAAGACTCTCAACCGTCTTTTTTAGTGACATTAGGGGCTTTACGGCAATGAGTGAAAAGATGAGCCCAGATCAAGTGGTGACTATGCTCAATGAGTATATGACTGAAATGGTTCGGATCATCTACAAATGGAATGGAGTCGTCGATAAATATGTCGGTGATGCTATCATGGCGATTTGGGGAGCTCCAGAGAGCAGTCCCGATGATGCCTATAATGCTGTTCGAGCCTCTTTAGAGATGCGTGATTTTATGTGTGAATTTAATGAAAGACGCAAAGCTGAAGGAAAGCCTGAACTCTTAATAGGGATGGGGCTACATACCGGAGAGGTGCTTGCAGGTAACATTGGTTCTGAGCAAAGGCTCGAATATACGGTGATTGGCGATACCGTGAACCAAGCAGCAAGAATTGAAGCGGCTAACAAAGCTGTTCAGGCAGATTTGTTGATTTCGAAAGATACTTTCAGTTTGGTCAAAGACCGAGGCATTGTGGCAGGGCCCGAAGTGGCCATTACTGCCAAGGGTAAGAGTGAGAATTTGATCGTCCATCAAGTAATAGGTTATGAAACTCCTGCGGGTGATTTGCAGACCTCACTAGGGCAAGAAAAAATTGACTTTATTTACCAACAAAAAGCAGTTGAAACCAAATCAGAAGAAAAAGTACAGGCAGCCAATCTTGGTCCGGAGGTATCTTCAAATCAAAATTTTCCTGATCCTCCGAATCTCGATCAAATCGATCTTGTGAGAGAGAGGCCCAAACCACCTCCACCCAAAGCTCCGAAGAAGAGCGAGTCAATTTTTTTTGTTCTACCTAATCCTGAGTCTGATCAACAAGATGGACCCTTATCTATTGAAGAAATCAAATTGCGGGTAATGCAAGGTATTTATAGTTCCTCGGAAGCTTATGTTTATCAGCCCGACGATGAAGAGATGCAGTTGATTCGAGACCATCAAGCATTCAATCGCCGAGAGAGTGTTCAAGCTTCCATTCAGGTGCCTCTGCCGGGTCAAGATATACTAAGCAAGGCCTATATCGATGAATGGTATGTTTATGGTGCCACGGGAGAGAGCCTAGGACCCTATACTCGCGATCAACTTCGTGAAGCTCTCGAAAATGGCTTCTTAACACGCACCACATATGTATGGCAGACGGGTTTAGATTCTTGGATTTATCTCTATCAAGTTCCCGGATTAGACCGAAGAGTGTCATAGGTTTTGTAATTATTTTCTCTAAGTTTCTTTGTTTTCGATCTGAAATCAAAACTATCGTGTTTTGAGCTGTTATCTAAAAAGGCACATCGCTTGCTTTAAGAATCTCAAAAAAACGAACAATTACCCAAGTGGTAAAAATAGATCATTTATGATATGAAAACCAAAATGAACCTGGGAGGTTTTATGAGTAAGAAGAAATTTTTTATATTGCCAATTATGGCTATGTCACTTTTGTTGCCTGCATGTAGTGATGATGAAAATACAGGCGGAGTATCTGTCGACGAATACAATAATCTTGTTAAAGACTTCAATGCTTTAACATCTGCGACTGTGGATACTGATGATGCCATTGTGAGGGTCAATGAGTCCTTGCTAGAGATCGACAGATATCTAGGTAAAATGAGAGAAAATGATATCAAAGGGCGAGAGTGGATGGAGTCAGAGCAATGTTATAAAGCCAATGAACTGTATAGAGAGGAGATAAGTCGTGACTTAAATGTAGCAATAAGTCTTATCAATGTATTGTCTCAGTCTTTGATGCCCGAGGTTTTTTCTAATATGCAAGAGGGAATAAATCGATATACAGCTGAGACTCAAGAAATAGCTTACAATAAATTTGAACGTGCCAAAAAACGTGTTCAACCAGGTTTAAAAAATGCCAAAGCTTTTCTATATCATGTTGTTGAACGCTATCGGCTTGACTACAATGAAAATTGCAGTGTTTCAGAAGCTACTCCAGTGACAGAGTTCGTCGAAAAGAGTTCTCCTGTACCTGTGGTGACATCTGAAGAAGTCATAATGACAAGTGACATTGGTGAAAGAGAAATAATTAGTCGAGAGGAGATGAGAGAAAAATATAGAGGTTATTACAGTGAAGATGCCTATACGCATTTCACCAGTATTGCTGATGCAAGTGGCGGATTCATTGGTTTCTCTCCAAAACCTGAAATGTTCTCAGGTACGGTTTCTATTGTAATGGAAGCGATTATGGAGAAAGCAGCTGAAAATACAGATATTGCAATAGTTTTAGATACAACGAGTTCAATGACTGATGATATTCAGAACGTAAAAATCAATCTTGAGGCATTGATTCGTGACTTAAAACCAAAAGCTAAAGATATGGGTTTGAGGCTGGCATTGGTGCTTTATCGTGATGAACATGACTCTTATATAACCAAGATAGGCCATTCATTCACGAGTAATCTTGACTCGCTGAACAGAGCAGTGCAAGAGATCGAAGTAGATGGGGGAGGAGACACTTCCGAGGCTGTTGTCGATGCATTAGATACTGCTCTGAAAAAACTTGAATGGAGAACTTCTGCATCTAAGAGTGTGATTTTGATTGGGGATGCTCCTGGACATATGAATGCAAAGACTTCAAGGCAAACAACAGAGAGCATTCTGCAAGAGTACCGTGAATTTAACACCGGAATAATTGTATTCCCTATTCTTGTAAGCAAATAGTTTTTTTAGCTTCTCTAGCCGCCTTCGGGTGGCTTTTTTCAAAGAATAGTCTTGATAAATCTGCAGCCAGGCTTTACAACTTTTTTATGCAAGAAAGTGCGAAGCCTTTCCCTTCGAGAGCTTTTTTGGCGACAGGAAAAAACCTTTATTTTGACCACAATGCAACGACTCCGATTTGCAGTTGGGTAAAAGAAAAAGTTCCAGAGTGGTTGGAGGCCTGGGGAAATCCAAGCTCCATTCATCAAGACGGTCGAAAGCCAAAAGCTCTACTTCGGGAAGCCAGACAGAATCTAGCCAAATTGCTCAAAGTACATCCTTTAGAGCTTGTGTTTACTTCTGGAGGAAGTGAGGCCAACAATCTTTGCATTCGGTCTGCCAGTCTTGAAATTCGCAGTAAAAATCCAAGAAGAAATGAAATCTTGATTTCGGCAGTAGAGCATCCAGCGCTCACCAAGGCCGCTCTTGCAATGCAAGAGGAAGGTTTCGTAGTGCGAAGAGTGCCAGTTAATCGAAAGGGCGTACTGGCATTAGAAGACTACAAAGCACTTCTGAATGATCGAACAGCACTGGTATCTGTAATGTTTGCCAATAACGAGACCGGTACTCTCTTTCCTTTGGCCGAGCTCGTCGATTTAGCTCACCAAAATGGAGCTCTCTTTCATACTGATGCCGTTCAGTCGCTTGGCAAGCAGCTTATCGATTTGCCATCTCTCAATGTTGACTATGCTAGCTTCAGTGCACACAAATTCTATGCCCTTCGGGGTTGTGGACTTGCCTACATTAAAAGGGGCTCTCCCTTTCGGGCGCAAATTTTAGGCGGCGGTCAAGAGCGATCTCGGAGAGCGGGAACAGAAAATCTTCTTGCAATTGCATCCTTTGGTTTTATGGCCCAACAAGAACAGTGGATTGAGCCAGCGATTGAGAATATGCGGAGGCTTCGCGATCGTTTTGAGTTGGAGTTGCTAAAAGAATTCCCTGATATTCAAGTCACTGCGCTTGAAAATCCTAGGCTTTCCAGCTCATCCAATTTGGTGATTCCTGGTATAGATGGTGAAACATTATTAATGAATTTAGATGTAAAAGGCTTTTCTGTGAGCACGGGTGCTGCTTGTAGTTCAGGAAATCCCGAGCCAAGTCCAGTATTGTTGAATATGGGACTTTCACGTGAAGAGGCGCAACAGAGCCTTAGGGTCAGCTTTGGTTGGGGTAATACAGAGGAGCAGCTCGAAGCCTTTTTAGAGGCATTAAAAGAAGTGATTGTTCGAGTACGTAAACTAAAGGGAGAAGGCTCATGAAAAAACCTAGAGTATTGGTCGCTATGAGCGGGGGAGTAGATAGTTCTGTAGCTGCTTCTTTATTGGTAGATCAAGGTTATGATGTCATCGGCGTAATTATGCAAGTTTGGGACTATAGCACTTGTGATCTTGAAGAGGGTAATGGCACTTGTTGCTCGTCGATTGATGTTGAAGATGCTCGGGCTGTTGCTGATAAATTGGATATTCCATTTTATGTTCTCAACTGTGAGAGTAAGTTTCGAGAAAAAGTGATCGATCCTTTTGTAAGTCAATACCTGGAAGGCAAAACTCCATTGCCCTGTGTAGATTGCAATACCTTTTTAAAATTTGACCATTTGATTCAAAAAATGAAAGAGCTCGAATGTGACTATTTGGCTACTGGACACTATGCCAAGGTACGACAAGATGAGGCCGGTAATCATTATATCCTCACAAGTGCCGATGATTGGAAAGACCAAACCTATTTTCTTTTTACATTAGATCCAGAAATTGTTCCAAAGCTATTGTTTCCAGTGGGTGATTGGCAAAAAGCAGACTTGCGCCAATATGCCGAAGAGCGAGGTCTTGATGTAGCTCGAAAAAAAGACTCAACTGGAATTTGCTTTGTCGGAGATCAAGGCTATGCCAATTTTATTGCCTCTGAAATTGACCAAAGCCAAATCACTCCAGGAGTTTTTCGTGAGTACCCAAGCGGAAAGATTTTAGGAGAGCATCAAGGGGTACATCATTTTACCTACGGTCAAAGACGTGGTTTGGGTTTGAGCCATCATGAAAGTTTATTTGTGATAAAAACCGATCCTAAAAACGGAGATGTCTGGGTTGGTCCTGAGAAATATCTTTATCAAAGTGTTGCCGAAATTGAGAAGGCGCATTGGCTTGCAGAAATTCAAGAAGGTGAGAGGTTAAAAGTAAAAATTCGTTATCATCACCAAGGAGCTTATGCTCGTGTTCGTAAGAAGCCGGGTCAAAAAGCCGATTTGGTTTTTGAAGAATCGCAAAGGGCTATCACTCCAGGGCAGGCGGCAGTTTTTTATCGAGAGAATGCTCTATTGGGTGGAGGCTGGTTTGTCTAAAGATTTTCAAATTCATACCTATGGTTGCAAAGTAAACACCTACGACTCAGGTCTATTGCAAGATCGATTCTATAAAGCAGGCTACAAACATTGCAAAGAAAGTAGAGTACACGTTCTCAATACTTGTGCGGTCACGGCAGAGGCAAGCAACGAAGCTTTAAGAGAAATTAGACGTATTAAAGCCAAAGATCCACTCTCTACGATTGTGGTTACAGGATGTGCAGCGCAAGTCGACACCGATAAATTTCAAATTCCCGGAGCTGATTTGGTTGTAGCCAATTCACACAAAGGCAAGCTCGAAGAAATTTTAGAAGATTATTTTAAAGGGAAATCAAAGCAAAAAGTATTTCATTCCAATATATTTAAAAAAGAAGATCTTGAAGCTGGAGGTGGGTTGGAGGAATCACATACTCGTGCTTTCTTAAAAATTCAAGATGGCTGCAATTCTTTTTGTACTTATTGTGTGATTCCATTTGCAAGAGGAAAGTCTCGAAGTGTACCCATTTCGCAATTGATCGACAAGATCAATAGCTTGTATGAAAAGGGAATCCGTGAAGTTGTACTTACCGGAGTTCATATTGGTGACTATGCTTCTCGTAAAGACCATAAAGAAATACTAGCCGCGGCGAGAGGTCGAAAAAGTCCTGAAAAGTTTCATTATCTAGAGGCCATGCTTCGGCAGGTTTTAGAGAATACAAGTATGCCTCGTTTTCGCTTGGGCAGTTTGGAGCCGCAAGAGCTTACAGATGAACTGATGGAGCTTTACCAGAACCCGAGATTCTGTCCTCATTTTCATATGAGTATTCAAGCTGCAGAATCGCAGGTACTCAAAGATATGAAGAGAAACTATGATGCCCAAGAGGTTGAAAAGGCCTTGCTGAAAATTGACAAAGAGCTTCCTCATGCATTTGTTGGTATGGATGTGATTGCGGGTTTTCCGAGTGAAACAGAGGCTCGATTTTCAGAGGGCTATCAACGGCTTGCCGCATTGCCTTGGACTCGTATTCATGTGTTTCCTTACAGTGAAAGGCCAGGAACCAAGGCAGCAGATTGGCAAGAGTCTGTAGAACGCTCAATAAGAAAAGAAAGAGCTAAAAAATTGCGAGCATTGAGTGCAGAACGTTTTGCCGAGAAAGCCTTGAATCAGCTGCAAAAAACAAAAAAGGTTTTACTCTTAAAGGCTCAATCTCGTGCATTGAGCCGAGATTTTTGGCAAATTCAATTAACCAATACCGATCAGCTTAAGGGGCTTTCTCATTTGACTGAGTATAAGGTCAAGGTACACTCATATGATCATTCTTTAAAAAATAGAATGACTGGCTTGTTACTGGGAGAAGTAATTGTCGAACAATGAGTTAAAAGAAGGTGCAGATTACTATCTAGAAGAGGGATTGATGGTTTTAACTCGTGATTTTTTATTGCGACGTGGATATTGCTGTCAAAACTCTTGTCGAAACTGCCCTTTTGGGGATGAAAATGAATGTCATCAGTCTGGTGCCCTCGTGGACAGAATGCCTGATTGAAGCTGGCGTAAATGTGATTGGCCGAACTCGCTACTGTATTCACCCTGCAGAAAAGGTGAAAGATATTCCAGTGGTGGGAGGAACCAAAGACATCAATTGGGGTATGGTCAATGCTCTTGACCCGGAAGTTTTGCTCTTTGATAAAGAAGAGAACCCCAATACCTTTGCCGATGAAGCTGGCTATCCTTTTTTAGCAACCCATGTGGTAGATCTAAAGACCTGTGCAATGGAAATGCTGCTACTAGGAAATACCTTTCAAAATGAGAAGCTTTTGCGTTTTTCTGAAGAATTAAAGACTGAGCTCAACAAAGATCATGCTTTTGATTTGAACCGAATTCCTGCTGGAATTGAGTATCTTAAGCCTCCCAAAAAGCATTCAAAACTTTTGTATTTGATTTGGAAGTCTCCCTGGATGACAGTGAGCAAGGAGACTTATATCGGTGCAGTTTTAAAACACTTAGGCTATGAGACTTATCTTTTTGATTTTTCTGAGAACTATCCCTGTTTGGAGCTTAGTCAATACGACCCTGAAGAAGTCTTTTTATTGTTTTCTTCTGAACCTTATCCCTTTTTAAAGAAAAAAAGAGAACTCTCTGAGCTTGGTTTTGCCGGAGCTTTTGTCGATGGAGAGTCTTACTCTTGGTTCGGAATCCGTTCTTTACGTTTTTTGCAGTCTCTTGCTTAAAATTTTTTTCAAAATAAACCTTCACTAGAAACTAGATCTTCATTAAGCTTATCATATGTACTTCATTTTTTTACATGAAAGCAATGCATGCTCGATTTAACAAGATTTGAGACCTTTTATATCTACACTATATTTGCTAGCTCTCTGGCAATTGGTGGTTTCGTTATATACTGGATTCGTGCATACGAAAAAAAACGCATTCAGAGATTTAAGGAGAGTAAAAGCCTTCCTGCAATCGAAACAGAAAGCCCGCAGAAGAATGAAGAAAAAATTACTGAAGAGCGAGGTCTTGCTAGTATTCGCAAGCGATATGCTTCGATTCGTAAAATACTTGTTCCTTTAGTTTTTTTGCTGATTTTTCTAATTGGTGTACTGCCTTTGTTAGAAATAGTTCCTTCTACCTATGTTTCTCTAGTAATAGGGGTAATTACTGTCATTGTCGGTATTGCCTCAAAACCATTTATTGAAAACCTAATTGCTGGGATCGTTCTCTCTATAGCTCAACCGATACGAGTCGGTGATACACTTACGATTTCTAAAGAGTATGGCACTGTTGAAAAAATTGATTTGCTATACACTACCATTAAGATTTGGAATTGGCGCAGGTTGGTCTTTCCAAACAATATTATTCTGGGTAAAGAATTTGTGAATCACACTCTTTTTGATTCTTATGAATGGGCGAAAGTTGTGTTTTATATTTCTCCAGACTCTGATTTTGACTTGGTTGAGAAACTTGCCATTGATGCAATGAAAGCATCGAGTTTTTTGCTACATACAGAAGATCCTAGTTTTTTCATCATTGATATTCAAAAAGACACCGTAGAGTGTTGGATCACGGGTTGGTCTGAAAACCCTCCAAATACTTGGAGTCTGACAGATGATACAAGAAAAGAACTTTTAAAAAGATTGAAAGCTGCAGGGATTAAAACCAATATTCTACAGCTTCAAAACAATTGAATCCTATATAAGACTTTATTTTTTCCGCTGAAAATAGTCCTGTATTATCTTTTCGATTAATTTTTTTTTGTTAGAAACTTTCGAAGTAATAACCCAAAGCTGGGTTTTTACTTCCTCCAATTCGCCAACAACACTCAATTTTCCAAGTTGAATCGATTGCTTTACAGAGCGATAAGGAAGAATTGAAAAGCATGCTGTGTTTTCAGTTATCACTCGCATTAAACTTATGTCATCCACTTCACCAATTTTCTGCGGCTGCAGCTTTTTCATGCTAAGAAAATTATTAATATCTTCTTGGATTCGACTTTGGTTCGAAAAAGCTAAGTAAGGTACTTGATTCAAAGAATCTGGAAACTTTCTTCTTAATTTACTGAAATCAGGATCTGCAACTGCTACAATTCGATCTGAGTTTAACAGCATTGATTTGTAGCTAGAATTTCTTTGTACAGGAGTATCAGTTAAAACCATATCAAGATCATTGGAATGCAAGAGATCTAAAAGATGTCTTTGTGATCCTTGCTGAACACTTACTCTGATAGATTCATCTTTCCATAGCTTTAACGAAAAATCATAAATAAGTAGGCTCGACAAATTGTTAAGTGCTCCAATTTTTATCAGAGTTCTCGTTGCTGTATGCTCTCTTAAAATATCAGAAGAGAGTTCATTGGTGAGTTTAAATATTTCTTCTGCTTTCTCTAGCAGAAAAAGACCTTTTTTTGTCAGAGTGAGCTTTCTATGTTCTCTATGAAACAACTGAAGTTCAATTTCATCTTCAAATTCTTTGATCTGGCTACTAATGGTTGGTGATGTTAAGTTTAATTTCTTACTTGCCGCTTTAATACTTCCTTCTTTGGCGACAATATAAAAGTAATACAACTTATTTAAATTCATTTGAAACATGTCAATATTATACACTTTGATAAAATCGAATCAAATGCATTGTTAAGATCAATTTTACAAAACTAAGTATATCAGAGAAAATATAATTACAAATTGAACGAAGGAGGTTTATGTCAGATTTAATCAATGAAAACGAAATTCGGTCTGAAAATTTTAAAATGAGTGAGAATGTTACCTATCCGAACTTTACTAGGTTAGAGAAAAAAGAAGATAGGGTCAATGTGATGAATTCACTGTTGGCAAACGAGTACGCGCTGTTTACCAAAACTTTAAACTATCATTGGAATGTAACAGGCCCCCGTTTTCATAGTATTCATGAATTCTTAGAAGGTCATTACCGTGAATTGCTTGAGGTGATTGATGATGTTGCAGAAAGAATCAGAAAGATCGGTGGAAATGCAATAGGCACTCTCTCTGAAATGAAAGTGAGAAGTAGTATTGTTGAAAGACCCAATGAATATCCAGAAACAAGTCATATGATCTCAGATTTGATGTCAGATCACGAATCTATTGAGATACAGATTAAGGCTTTTATTCAAGGAATTTCTGATGTTGAAGTCGACCCCGGGACAGAAGATTTTTTGACGGGATTGTTGAAAAAACATGAAGAAATGTCTTGGATGTTAAAATCCAACCTTGAATAAATCAAATCGAGAAAGGAGGTCACTAATGACAAATATCAAGAGTTTTGTTAATCTTAGTATAGGCGTTTTAATCACTGCGGCCCTAGTTTTAGGGGCTGCTCTTACTGTTCCTTTTGCGGTGCCAATTGTTTTATTTTTATGTGTTCTTTTGGTAATTCCTTACGCTCTATTTGTTGGCTATATGCCGATTCGTGATTCTGTACAGTTTTTTCCAGAAGACAAAAAATTCATTGGTAAAAATAGAGTTTTTGATCGCATGAAATTAGCTAGAGCCAACCTAAAAAAATCTTTTTTGCGTTTGTGTTCTTTTCGTGAGGCAAATTTAGATAAAGCAAACTTTAATAAATCTGTTCTTACGCAAAGTGACTTTTCGAATGCTTCGGCCAAAATGGCTCAATTTCAATCAGGTAAATTGCTGGCATCGAACTTACAGAATGCAAACTTAAGGCGGGCTAACTTTAGAGATGCTCAATTGCACAACGCAAATTTTGAAAATGCAAATTTAAGTTTTGTTGATTTTCGAGGAGCTAATCTAAGGGGTGCGAACCTCAAGAAAGCTGAAGTTCTAGGTGCAGAATGGAAAGGTGCTCACTATGATCATCGAACTATTCTACCATTTAGTGAAGCAAAAGCACTTCGACTAGGTATGTTGAAGGAGTCATCCTAGGTTTCGAGGCTGTTGCCGTTTCACTTTCTGCTTGGTTTGAAAGAGCTTTATGCTTTTTGTCGAGTTTAGAGGTAAAAAGGGAATAGGCTATGAACATTATGAGGAGGTAGTATGAATTTTGAATTGCATTACGGAAAAATTGGTAGAACTCCAGCTTTGGAGTATCAAATCAAAGATATGCTAGAAAAATTAAGCGAAAAAATGAAGAGCCAAAGTCCTCACTGCGAAGTTTGGTTAAAAAGTGAAAATAGCATACAAAGTGCTGGTGTTCCAGAGTTTCAATTGTCTGTAAAGTTAAAAGCGAGAGGAAAAGAATATTTCATTTGTAAAAATGGAGTTGATTTTGAAAAGTTACTAAATCGTGTTCGACATGCTCTAGAAAAAAAGTTGCGGCGAAATAAATCTGAAGTGAATCATGAAAAGCTGAGAGCTCTAAGTTATAAAAAAATGGATCTATCGAATCAGTGGCTTTAGGGCTTGTTGAAATTTTAAATTTAAGTTCGTCCTAGTTACTTTCGTTGCCACTTTTCTATCACTACACAAGCGGCAAGATCCCCTGTTACATTAAGGCTAGTTCGAAATCTCTCTAAAACTCGATCTAAGCCTAATATTAATGGCAGTCCTGCAAGTGGCACTCCCGCACTGCTGAGTACGCCAGATAGGACTACGATTCCAACTCCTGGAACAGCGGGTGTGCCGATCGATGCTCCGACTGCAGTTAGGGTTAATGCGGATAGAGCACCGATAGATAGATCTAAGTCAAAGAGCTGCGCCATAAACAGAGTACTTAAACCTTGATAGCAAGCTGTTCCTCCCATATTGATTGTGGCTCCAAGGGGTATCACAAAGCGAGAAATAGAGGTGTCAATTTTTAGGTTCTCTTCTGCACTTTTCACAGTGATCGGCATAGTTGCTGCTGAACTATTGGTTGAAAAACCAATCAGAGCTGGTTCTCTTGAAGCTTGAATAAAATAAAAAGGGGATCTTTGAGCAAATAAACTTACAGTAAGAACATAAATAAAATAAAGTATGGTCAATGAGGCAATCACCGATAGTGCATAAATCCCAAGTCCATACAGGGCGCTAGGTCCAGTTTGAATCATGGACTGAGCCAGTAGTCCAAATACAGCAATGGGGGCAAAGCTCATTGCTAAGTTTACTATGGCCATGCTTACTTCTTGAATTGAATTGATGAGTTCAGACAGAGGTTGTGCCGATTTTGCGTTTAACAGTAAAAGTCCGATACCAATAATAATAGCAAAAATAACAATTTGGAGCATTTCCCCCTGTACGATCGAATTGAGAGGGTTGCTTGGTAAAACTCCAGTCACTTTTTGGGGAAGTTTTTCTAATAATGGAGCCTCGTTTTTTTGTTGTTTTAGAGAATCTACTTGCGTATTAATTTCTTTTAATTGTTGTTTCTCTTGCGCAGAAAGGATCAGCTTTTCCGCAGGTATATATTGACCTGGTTTTACAATGCTGCCAACTCCGATTCCAAGTGTTACAGCTAAAAAAGTAGTTGCGAGAAAAAACACTACAGTTGAAATACCAACCGTTTTTAACTGTTCTATGTTTCCTGCAGAGGATATACCTTGAATAATAGAAGCAAAGATTAAGGGAACAACGATCATTTTGATCATAGCCAAAAATAAATGTCCAGGGAGAGCGATCCATTCGCCCAGAAGTCTTGAGAGTTCAGCATCTACAAAGTTCATTTCTGGACTCAATAGGCTTCCAACTAAAATTCCAAGAGACATTGAAATCAATACTTGAAGCCAGAGCTTGGCGTTTCTTACATAATTCAAGGTGTTTGTAAGGGCTCTGAGGCCTCTAGGGATTTCAGGTATCATTGAACAGCTACTCCTTTGTACTTTGAACAAAGAGTTTAAAAATGAAACAGCCCATACTATTCTTGCCAAATAGAGCAGATAGGTTAATGGAGTACTGTAAAGCTTAACAGAGTTTACGCATAGCTTAAACTGAGATGTATAAGCAGCTTACGCAATGGTTCTCACTTGGCAGCTCCTGTTAAAGTATATATTGTGCCTACGATGAAAAAAGCCCTAATTAAAATATACCAGTTTCTGGGCTCTCTTAAATTTGCCGTTATTGTCATATTGTTTTTGGCCATACTCTCAGCTATAGGTACTTTCGTTGAAACGCGCTACAATGCCGAGATTGCCAAAAAACTTGTCTATGATTCTCCATGGATGGCAGCAACGATGATCGGTATGGTCTTTAGTTTGACTCTATCGGCGATACAAAGAATTCCATGGCAAAGAAAGCATATTCCTTTTTTGGTGGTGCATAGCGGAATCATCATTATCATTATCGGTTCGGTAATCACCAAAGAATTTGGTTTGGATGGCAGTATGGTCTTGCCTCTCAATGACAAAGAGAATTTTGTTCTTCTGCCCAATACCGATCTGTCGATTTTCAGTAGTTTTGATGGGCAAAACTACTCTCTTTTATGGGGGGGAGAGGTCGATTTCTTTTTGGACTCACCCAAAGACAATCCAATCGTGGTTCGAACTCAAGACGATCCGATTGAGATTGTCGATTATATTCCTTTTGCTACGGCTCAAGAAAAATATGTTGAGGTGCAGGATTCTCGAGAAGGGCCTGCAATTCGCTTTCAATTGAAGAACCAAATGGTCGAAGTGTCAGAGTGGATGCATCTACGCGCCGGCAATGGAGTGGAATACAATTTAGGGCCAGCCAAAGTAGTTTTAACCAAAGGTTTTTATGATCACAAACTTGGTGAAAGTGTCATTGCGATTCGTCCAGAGCGGGCTGATAAAGCAGCCTACTACTGGGTATATAGTAAAGACGGTGAAGTCCAAGAGGGTAAAATCACGCAAGGTGATGTTATTCAAACAGGCTGGATGGGTCTAGAGTTTAAGCTGTTAAAAGTCTATCAATATTCTCGCAGAGAGATGGAATTTACCGAGCAAAAGTATCCAAGTGAGGTGACGACTTCGGCAGTTAAAGTAAAGTATGGCGATCAAGAAAGATGGATGCAGCTCAACTCAGTCACACGATTTTTCAGTGATACAGCGGCTTATGTTTTGACTTATGGGAATCGCCGGGTCGATATAGGTTTTCCCATTTTTTTAAAAGACTTTCGCTTGGGTAATTATCCAGGCTTAAAAAAGGCCATGAGTTATGAGAGTGAAGTCATGGTCCCCGATAAAGGTAATGTGGTAATAAGTATGAATGAACCTTTAAAGTTAAGAGGCTATACATTTTATCAAGCTAGTTTTAATCAAGATCGTATGGGTGCCACTTTAAACTCGGTACTGTCTGTGAATTATGATCCCGGAAGAGGGCTTAAATATTTTGGTAGTATACTATTGGTAGCAGGAAGTATTTTACTCTTCTATTTTCGTAAGTACTATACTCAAAAAAAGGTGAGCGCATGAAAAAGCTTTTGCTGTTATTTTTTATTCCTTTGCAAATTTTCGCGTCTTCATTTTCAGAGATGAAAGTCATTCCTCTTTTAGATGGTGGAAGAGTGAAGCCCTATCACACTTTTGCCAATGAAAGTTTGCACTTAGTTTACGGCAAGAGAAATTACAAGAGCAAGTCTGCAGAAGAAATAGTCTTCTCTTGGATGCTGCTGCCCGAAGTTTGGCAAGAGAATGAGTTTATTCAAATCGATTACAGGGCTCTGAAAGAGTCTTTGAAGCTTGATGTCAAAAGAAAGCATTTCTCGCCAGTAGAGATTTTAGCTAGCCCAAGATTGCAGGTGGTGTTTCAAGATTTGCAAAATAAAGTTGAAGCCCAACAAAAGCTGGATGCTTTTTTTCAGCAAGCTCAGAGTTTGCAAGCTAAACTGCAAACTTTTAATGCAATTGCTACAGGTTTGATTCCTGCTTGGATGCCCACGGATGACCCTGCTAAGTGGAAGAATTGGCAAGAGATGAACGACAAAGAGAGAGAGAAGTTTGCGCGAATTCAAAAGGGCTTTGTGGCGAAAGTCTCAGATTCTGAAAGTCTTGATTTACAAAAAGCGGTATCCTCTTGGGTTTCTTTTGCCAAAGCCAGTTCTAAGAATAGTTTTAGTGAAGAAAAAATCGCCTTAGAGATTCACTACAATGATTTCAATGCCTTTCGCTGGGCTTGGATTGCTTATTTGTTGTGCGGAATTCTTATAGTTCTAAGTGTTCTGCTGAAAATAAATTCATTTCGAAAACTGGCTTTGTCTTCGCTTATTGTAGGCTTTCTTATGCATACCTATGGCTTTGCCTTAAGAGTTATGCTGACGGGTCGGCCACCGGTTTCAAATATGTACGAAAGCGTGATATGGGTTGCTTGGGGCTGTATTCTCTTTACTTTCTTTATTGGTTTTAAAAAGAAAAATTACTTTAGCTTGGTCGGAGGCTCACTCTGCTCCGCTTTCGGCTTGATGATTGCTGACTTTTCTCCCACGATACTCGATCCGACTCTGCAACCCTTAGAGGCTGTTTTGCGCTCTAATCTTTGGTTAACGGTTCATGTTTTAACCATTACTTTAGGTTATGCAGCCTATCTTTTGGCTTTTGGAGTTTCAAATATTGCTCTCTACTACTATCTAAAAGATGAGAAAAAACATCTTTTGGAAATCAAAGACATGAGTTTATCTGTTTACCGAGCTTTGCAAATTGGCACTGTCTTGCTTGCAGCCGGAACAATTTTAGGTGGTGTCTGGGCCGATTATTCATGGGGACGTTTCTGGGGCTGGGATCCTAAAGAAACTTGGGCTCTGATCGCTCTTTTAGGATATGTTGCTATTTTACATGCACGTCTTGCAGGATTGATTCATCAGTTTGGTCTTTTTATTGGGTCGGCTGCAGCCTTCTCTTTGGTTATCATGGCTTGGTATGGCGTGAACTATGTATTGGGTGAAGGCCTTCATTCTTATGGTTTTGGTGGTGGCGGTGTTGAATATGTAAGCTTTTTTGTTTTGCTCGAGTTTGTTTATTTATTTACTGTTTATTTTGTGCGTTCAAAAAAGAAGGTCGCAAGTCCTTAGCTTGCGCGGCGCAGAGAGATCAACAAGGTTTGCCTTCTTTATTTGTTGGAATTGAGTTTGGTGCGCTTTGACATTTTATTTTTTGGGGTCGTTGAATCGGCTCCTTATCCAGTTCTACAGTATCATAGATAGATCTTTGGCCCTCGATTTCTTCCGCCTTCCATTGTGCTAAAAAATTTTGAAAAAACATTCTGCGGCTATACTTTTTGTGCTTCATATCTTTATTCAAACTTTACTCACGTCTTTGATTCTGTTTTATTTCTCCGTCATTTTATGAAAACTCAATTGGTTTTCAAAAAGAATATTGAAATGATACAACAATGCTAGTAAGTATTTGAATAAATCTAATTTGAAAAGGAAATTTCTGCACATGAGATGGATCAGCCTGTTATTGCTACTGTCAGCACTCGCGACGCAGACGGCATGCAAAAGACCTTCCATAGGTTATAACAATGGATACGAACCCAACCAACCCATTCCTTACAGTCACAAACTTCATGCAGGACAATTGCAAATTCCCTGTCAGTACTGTCATTCGAGTGTCTCATACAATGCGCACTCCAATGTTCCTAGTGTGAATGTCTGTATGAACTGTCACAAAGTGGTGAAGACGGGTAGCCCGTTAATTAAAGAGATTACTAAAAAATATGAAAATAATGAACCCATCCAATGGATCAAAGTCACCATGCTACCAGATTATGTTCGATTCAATCACAGCGTGCACGTGAATCGAAATATAAACTGTACAACCTGTCATGGGCCGATTGAAACGATGGAAGTGGTTTACCAATACTCTGATTTGAGTATGGGTTGGTGCTTGAGTTGTCACCGTGCCGGTGTAAATGAAAAAGGTGAAAAGCTTGCCAATGGTCCTCCCTACAAAATGTGGAACTATACAGAGTCTGATGTTAAAAAGCTTCACTCTGGTTACGGCATGAGTAAGCCAAGCGATGGCAAACGAGCTGCTGCAAGTATAAAGATTAAAGAAGTTAATGATTATGGACTGATAAAACACGATAAGGTTTGGCAAGGTCCGCAAAACTGTTCGGCTTGTCACTACTGAGGTTAGACGCAATGGAAAAAAACCAATCGAAAACGAAATACTGGCGCGGATTGGATCAACTTGTTGATCCGGAAAAATACAATGAATTGGCTGAAAAGGAGTTCATGAGATCTCCTTTGGACATGGCCGATCAAGCAGGTGACCCTGTAGCAAGGCGCGATTTCTTAAAACTATCTGGGGCCGTACTAGCCATGGGAGCTGTCTCCTGTGTTCGGCGACCTCAACAAAAGATCGTTCCCTATGCCAAAGCTCCTGAAGATTTAACCACAGGTATTCCCAACTACTATTGTTCTAGTTTTCGCGATAGCAATGGAGAGATTTACTCCAGCATTTTGAAAACTCGTGAAGGCCGCCCAATCAAGATGGAGGGGAATCCTAATTTTCCTTTCAACCGTGGTGCTTTGAGCGCAAGAGCTCAAGCACATGTTGTCTCACTCTATGACCCGGATCGTTTAAAAGCTCCTCGTATGTGGATTCAAGAAGAAAATGACTTTCATAAACGCCGCTGGAATGACTTGGCCTATTCGTTGACGGATGCCGAATCGGAGGCTGAAGACACAAGTAAGCTAAGGCCTGAACAAAGATCTGCAGACGGCCGTATCACCGATATTCTCGCAAGCGGTGTAAAAGCCCACATCTTGACCTCAAGTATTGCTTCTCCTTCTACGCAAAGAGCCATTGATGATTTTCTTTCTGGTGTTGGCGGAAAACACTATCAATGGGATCCGATTTCTTATGAAGATATCTCAAAAGCGCAAGAACTATGCTACGGCAGGGCTCTTATTCCATACTACCGCTTTGATAAAGCGAAATATGTAGTCAGTCTGGGTGCTGATTTCTTAGGAACCTTCTTACAGCCAGTGGCTTTTTCCAAAGACTGGAAAAAGAGCAGAACTTTAGATGACAATATGTCAAAGCTTGTGGTTTTTGAACCCTTGTTGAGTTTGACAGGTACCAATGCAGATGTTCGCTACCGAGTTGCCTCTTCAGATCTTTTGAACCTTGCTCTTGGGCTTGCCAATGAACTATTGGTCAAAAAGGCTCGAGGCTCAATGGCTAAGAATTCTGATATCACTGCAAAGCTTGCTGCCTACGGCAATGTCGCTAAAGATCTTGGCATTCCAGAAAAAGACTTCTCTGAAATTGCAGATAGTCTTTGGGAAAATCGAGGTCAATCCCTCGTTGTTGCAGGAGGATTACAAGCCCAAGGTGAGAACGCATTGTCATTGCAAATTGCAGTAAATCTTCTCAACAGCATACTTGAGAATGATGGTAAAACTATTGACGCCAATCGTCCGATCAAAGGATATAATTCGAATACAGAAGACTTGAAAGAACTTATTGCCGATATGAATGCTGGCAAGGTTGAGTTTTTGCTGATTGATGGTTTGAACCCTTGCTATTCTTGTCCGCAAGCTTTGGGTTTTGAAAAGGCTCTCGAGAAAGTAAAGACAGTTGTTTACAAAGGTCTTTACCAAGATGAAACCGCTAAACATGCTCACTTTATTTTACCTGCCAATCATCAACTTGAGTCTTGGGGTGATCTTGAGGCTAGAGAGGGCATGTATCTCATTCAGCAGCCAACCATTCGACCCATTCATGATTCTCGATCACTAGGCTTTGATTTGATCAATTGGGCTTATATTTTAGAAAAAGGTCCCTCTCGCTTGCAAGATCCTGAGAGTTTTCACGATTACGTTAAAGAGCATTGGAAATCGACTTTGTCTAAGGGCCAAGTCAGCGGAAGCTTTGAATCTTATTGGGTTCAGCTTTTGCAAACAGGCTTTGCTATCAATAACCCATCATCATTAGATGCTGAATTGAGCTCGCGCAACTTTCAAAGTTCTAGTTTAGAATCATTAAACAACAGCAAGAACAACTCACAGTTTGAGTTGGTCAGCTACTCTAAGATTGCGATTGCTGATGGCAGTAGCAATAACAATCCCTGGCTTTTTGAGATGCCTGATCCGGTATCAAAAATTGTCTGGGATAACTATATTACAGTTTCTTTAAAAACCGCCAATCAGCTGAGTTTAAAAGATGAAGATCTTGTAAAGCTGACTGTGAACAATCAAGAGCTAGAGCTTCCCGTCTTGGTTCAAGTGGGCCAGCACGACAAGGCGATTGGGCTTGCTGTGGGTTTTGGCCGTGAGGTGGGGCAAATCGCAAGAGGCGTTGGAAAAAACTCATTTGCCATTTTGGCCGAAAAAGGCGCCCAAATTCTTGCCTCTGGTTTGGCAGCAAAATTAGAAAAAACGGGCAAAACCTACCGACTTGCGAATACCCAAGGCCATCATTATATGGAAGGTCGAAGTATTGTCATTGAAACCACATTAGATGACTACAAAAAGAATCCCGCTAGTGGAATCCATAAACATAAATTAAAAAACATTTGGTCGGGGCATCATTATCCCAATCGCAAATGGGGAATGACCATCGATCAGTCGGCATGTACCGGTTGTTCTGCTTGTGTGATCGCATGTCAGTCTGAGAACAATGTTCCGGTTGTAGGAAAGAAATATGTTCTTGAAGGCCGTGAAATGCATTGGATTCGTATTGACCGCTATTATTCTGGCGAAGTCGATAATCCTGATACTTTTCACCAACCCATGGTTTGCATGCATTGTGACAATGCGCCATGTGAAACTGTATGTCCGGTGGTTGCAACCACTCATAGCCCAGAGGGTATCAATGAGATGACTTACAATCGTTGTGTTGGAACCCGATATTGTGCCAACAACTGTCCTTACAAAGTGCGACGTTTTAACTGGTTCAACTATACCAATGGAGATCGCAAACTCGACACTCCAAGCGAAGCTTACAATCCAAAAGTAACGGTAAGATTTCGCGGTGTAATGGAAAAATGTACTTTCTGTGTTCAAAGAATCAAAGAAGCAGATCAAGAAGCTCGCACTCAAGGTGTAAAATACAAAGATGGCGATATCAAAACAGCTTGTGAGCAAAGTTGCCCAACCGATGCGATTGTGTTTGGTGATGTAAATGATCCAGAGAGCCGCGTCAGTAAAATGCAAAAAGAAAAGAGAGCCTACAAGCTGCTAGAAGAATTTTATGCAGAGCCTGCAGTAAAGTATCTTACCAAAGTTAGAAACCGATCTTACTCCAAATTGGCAAAAAAAGATAAGGGGCACCACTGATGTTTGAAGCAAGACCACTGGTCACAGGACAAAAAGACTACAAGCAAGTAACTGATGATATTTGTCAGCCCCTCGAAGAGGCCCCCAAGAAAGGCTGGTTAAAGCTCCTTGGTGCGGCTTTAACCGTTTTCTCCTTTTACATTTGTGTTCTAGCTTATATCGGCTGGGTCGGTATGGGAACAATGGCGGTAAACCATCCGATTGGTTGGGGAACCGATATTGTCACTTTCGTATTTTGGATTGGTATCGGTCACGCAGGAACATTGATTTCTGCAATTTTGTTTTTATTTCGCCAAAAATGGCGAACTGGGATCGCTCGAGCTGCAGAGGCAATGACTGTATTTGCAGTAATGACAGCTGGAATTTTTCCGCTGATGCATACAGGTCGTCCTTGGCTCGCGTATTGGCTACTGCCTTATCCCAACCAAAGAGGTCCATTGTGGGTAAATTTTCGCTCGCCGCTTCTTTGGGACGTTTTTGCTGTTTCAACCTATGCAACTGTATCTATGGTCTTTTGGTATGTAGGTATGATTCCCGATCTTGCGACCATTCGCGACCGGGCCAAATCTGAAATTCGTAGAATTGCTTACGGAGTCTTTTCTATGGGTTGGCGCGGAACCAATCGCAACTGGAGCCACTACGAGATGGTATATTTGTTATTGGCAGGGCTTTCGACTCCTCTAGTTCTTTCGGTTCACACGATTGTATCTTTTGACTTTGCGGTTGCAAACCTTCCTGGTTGGCATACAACGATCTTTCCTCCTTACTTTGTCGCAGGTGCGATTTTCTCTGGTTTTGCTATGGTGGTTACATTGATGGTTTTGGTTCGAGAAGGTTATCCACAGATTAAAGACTATATTACTTTGGATCATTTTGAAGTAATGAACAAAATCATTATGGCCACAGGATTAATGGTCGGTTATGCCTATGCCTCTGAGTTTTTTATTGCTTGGTACTCGGGAGCTCCCTACGAAAAATATGTTTTCGTGAATCGGGCAACGGGCCCCATGGCATGGTCTTATTGGATTATGGTCTCTTGTAACGTGATTTCTCCGCAGATCTTTTGGTTTAAAAAATTTCGCCGAAGCATCCCCGTTATGTTTGTGGTTTCGATATTTGTAAATATCGGGATGTGGTTTGAGCGTTTTGTGATCACAGTAACTTCTTTGCACCGTGATTTCTTGCCTGTGAATTGGTCGCAATTTCACTTTAAATTTGCTGACTTTGGAGTTTTGATTGGTAGCTTTGGCATGTTCTTTACTCTGTTTTTGTTGTTTTTAAAGTTTATACCAATGGTTTCTATGTCTGAAGTAAAACCTGTTTTAAATGTAGGAAGAAAGAAGGATTCTCACCATGGCTAAGTATATTTCTGGTGTTGTTGGATTTTTACCCGATGAAGAAGCTTTGTTAGAAGCAGCCAAGAAAACCTATGCAGCTGGTTATCGTAAATTTGATACATTAAGCCCTTTTCCCATTCATGGAATGGATCAAGCCATGGGTTTAAGTCGATCTCCGATTCCCTATGTGACTTTTGTTATGGGTCTTGGCGGTGCTATAGCAGGTGTTCTTTTAACTTGGTGGACTTCTGCAGTTAACTATCGTCTGAATGTTGGTGGCAAACCTCTCGGTTTGATTGAAGCTCTTCCTGGATATATTCCCATTGTTTTTGAACTTACGATTTTATTTGCAGCTTTGTCTTCGGTAGCGGCAATGTTTATCTTAAATGGTCTTCCCAAGGTAGATCCACCCATTATTGACAAAGATATTACTTCTCACAAATTTGCACTTTTTATTCCCGAGACTGAAGAAGAATACAATTCCGAAAAAGCCCAGGAGCACTTGAAAAGCATTGGGGCGAATGAAGTTCGAACCGTGGCGGAGTTTTAAATGAAGATAGTATGGATGATCAGCCTTCTGTTTTTGGCTGCTTGTAACAAGAAAAAGCCTAACATTGAAATTGTGCAAAACATGATGGAGTCTCCAGCCTACAAGGCTCAAGACTACGATCGTGACAAGGGCAAGCCCACGCAAATGCTTCCACCTAAGAACACAATCGCTATTGGCGAAGACAAAGTACCTTACAAATATGCATCTGACCCAGCTGGAGCGGCGGCCAATTTAAAAAATCCTTTTGAGGCAACAGTTGAAAATTTAGAAAAAGGCCAAGTGGTCTATGAGACCTATTGTTTGGTTTGTCATGGGGCCACTGCTGCTGGCAATGGTATGATTTCGAAGTATTGGCCAGCACCGATTCCTGCTTTAACTACCGCGAAAATTAAAGGCTGGCCCGATGGCGGTATTTATCATGTAGTCCGCGCTGGACAAGGTCTAATGAGTTCATATGCTACGCAAATTCGTGAAGAAGATCGCTGGAAGGTAGTGCTTTATGTTCGAAAACTCCAAAAAGAGTACAGTGAATAGGGGATAGAAAAAAATGCAAAAATTGGAATCCTACTCGATGTCAAAAACCACCAAAACCCTGATTTGGGTCTCTATATTCATTGGTGTTTTAAGCTTTTTTATTGGCTGGAGAGTGAACTCAGAGAGAATCTGGCACTCTTATTTAGTTTCTTATTGGTATTTTTTGAGTCTGTCTTTGGGTGGTCTCTTCTTTTTGGCGGTCAATTACGTGACCTCGGCGAAATGGATGGTAAGTTTTCGAAGAATTCCCGAATCTTTTACATCTTATTTACCAATAGCAGTTGTTTCGACAGCGGTACTCTTGTTGGGGGCGAATGAACTCTATTCTTGGCTTGATCCGAAAGTGGTAGAGACCGATGCGCTTGTAAAGGCCAAGGTAGCTTATCTAAATCGAAGCTTTTTTAGCATTCGCGCGATTGTCTTTTTTGCCCTCTGGCTCTTTTTTGGTTGGAAGCTCGTGAACAATTCATTGAAAAATGATGAAACCGGTGACAGCAACCTGTTGCGCAAAAACTTAGGCTTGTCGGTTGCTTTTATTCTCGTCTTTGCTTTGAGCTACTCTTTGTGGAGTGTTGATGCTCTCAAAAGCTTAGATCCTCATTGGTTCTCCACTATGTGGGGTGTATATACCTTTAGTGGCCTATTTCAATCAATGCTGGCCATGATGGCTCTGTTTTGCATTTTCTTGATGAGCGAAGGTAAGTTTAGAAATATGGTCACTGTAGAGCACGTTCACGACATTGCGAAATTTATGTTCGCCTTTACCGTCTTCTATGCCTACATTGGCTTCTCTCAGTTTATGCTGATTTGGTATGCCAACTTGCCCGAAGAAACCATGTGGTTTATGCATCGTGCTCATGGCGGTTGGTTTTACATTAGTATTGCCTTGGTTCTTTTTAAATTTGTCGTACCTTTTCTTGCTTTGGCCCCGCAGCCAGCAAAGAGAAATCTATCTCACGTGCGCAATGTAGCTGTATTGATTCTTGCAACCCAATATATGGACAATTACTGGATTGTGTATCCTCAATACAGAGAAGAGCCGGTATTTGGTTTTTGGGAAGTCGGTATTTTTCTTGGATTCTTAGGCTTATTTTTGCTTAGCGTGCACAAGTTCTTAGAGAAGAACAATTTGGTACCGATCAAAGACCCGCGGCTTGAAGAGTCGGCCCATCACCACGTTCATTGATGAAGAGCTCGCTTTTGCGGGCTTTTAAAATAAAATTTAGTTTGCAGCAAAAAGGTAATCTAATAATAAATTAAAAGTACGATGGTTCTGATCATTTCTTATAAAACCTCGATACATATCTGGAATCTGATCATTTATTCTGTTGAGATAAGTCGCTAAGTATTGAACACTAAGTTGGAATGTTTTTACATAATCGCGAAAGGCAAAAGTAAGAAAAAATAGGTTTTTATAAGGCAAAAGTGAATGCTGATTTAAAATTCCAGAGTAGATGCTGGCATAAATTCGTATAGCTTCATTGAGTTTCTCTGATTCAGATGCTCTATCATAAGGTCTATCAAAATGTTTCATTGAATGAACTACAATAGGTTTAAAGTCTCTGATGTTTCCCAACTGCTTTGCTTCTTGATAGCGTAAAAACTGCCCAGATACTTCAAAATGAAATTCACAAGAGCCCATCGCTTTTGAGCTCAATAGAGTTAAAAAAAGAAAAAATAAAATGAATTTCATAGGCACCGGTTTTATCTAGTTTAATGCAGCATGCTAATTATGAGTTTTTAGTGAGGTTGTCAATTCCAAACTGCTCCCCTTTGTTTCACTTTTGGTGTTTGTCGGGATGCGATTAAGTATCTAAAATGTTTTGAGTATTCAGTCTAAGATCATTTAAGCATCGATGCATTTTCGCAAAACTAACCTAAATTATCGAAACTAGGATTTAATATTGAGAAAAAAGTGAAATAAAAGGGAGCAGCTAAAAATAAATATATTTTTTTCAATTCAATTTCTGCTGTGAGAAGATAAAAGGCTGAAAAAAACTCGAATAATGCTGAAAGGTTTAGCCTAAAGTAATTTATTATAGATCTCTTTGACGTATAAAATCAAAGATTGAGTAGGGGGCCTTTTCTTCACATTCTTGTTCGATTTGATCAAAATTTTCATTGGTGTAAATCAAAATCAGCTCTCCTGAATCAAGTCTCTCCCATCGACTTAAACGACAACTCATGCATTGCTCTTTGGTAAAATAGTATTTCATCCTTGTGTAGTTAGGATCAGGAGGTATTTTTTTTAGTATTTGATTCATTCTACTTACTGGATCAAAAGCTTCTTCAAGCACCACTTTCCAGTTTCTAAGAAATGATCCTTCTGTTTCTGAGAGTCTTGCATTCTCACTGGAGCCAATCGAAACTTTTGATTCTTCTTGTTCTTCCTGTTTTAAATTTTGTTCTTCTGTTTTTTGATTGTGAATCAATTTTTCTAGATAAAAATCAAAAATCTTAGAAATTTTTCTTTCAACTGCTTTTCCTCCTCGATGCGTATTCCTGGATAAGTTGAGGGGAAAGGCTAAAAGAGCACAGGCTTGTACAAGGTCGCCCTGTAGAGCTAATAGATTCGTTGTATGGTAGTGCGGGAGAAGAGTATCAGGATGGCTTAAATAATGTAAAGCTTCATGAAATACAATCTGTTGAAAAAAACTTTTCTCACGCTCTTGATCTATGTTTGATTTTATCCGCCTTTTTCGTATTTCAGAAAATGAGTATAATAGATGTACGAAACCAAAGTGTCCAATGTCGATTACATATTTATTATTCCAATACGTACCTCGACTTGCGAGACCGGCGTAGGCCAAATTTGATGTTCTCGTAAATAGATCAGGACTACAGTGTACTCGCCAGGCTCGCTCTACGAGGCGCTTTTGCATGAGCGAAGTCAGTGAAGGATTCAGGGGCTGCAAGAGACGAATACCTTCATCAATGCTCTCTTTGATCTCATTCTTTAAACTGAGTTCAAAGCTCTCTTGACTGGGAAGTTTTTCAAGATTTATAAAATTTTCTACTCCTCTGAGCCTTTCTATATAGTCCTTAAACTGACATTGAAGTTCTATATTCATTGCAAGAATCGGCTTAGAAAATAAAAGAAAGAAAAAGAAAAAGCTGCGCACATATAGATATTCTTTTTTACTTTTCTAAAAATCAATACATGCAACTTCAAATGTAAAAAGAAGCAAATTTGTCAAATCTTTAGCCAGTAATGCAATTGTATTTTGCCCCGCTGAAAACATCCACCCTAGTTGCTAAAAAAGAGTGATGAGAAAAAAGACTATTCTTATTCACGGCTCCATTTCAAATAAGCTTCGCGGGCATTTTGTTCTACTTTTTGTCTAAGATGTGGTTCTATTGCAGAGTCTTCGAGGAATCTTAGAATTTCATTGCTTGTAAAGATAATATTGGCAACATGTTTTATATTCGCTCTTGTGAAGGCGAGTCTGAATCGAGATTAGCCTTGGCTCCAAATCATATCTCCGACGTAAAATTCTACATAATCAATCATATTGGCCCGTATGACTCCGTATCTTTTTAAAGCCGCTCCTACCAGTGACCGCATGGGGTTGTCGGTTATATCACTGAATCTTTTCGGAAGGTACTTAAATCTTTCAATCGGTGGTAACTCACGAATTGCAGCCGTAAATTGGCCCTTTCCCAAGCCTCCTTCTGCTACTGGAGTCAAAAGGTGAGTGATAAAATCATTGTAAGTCCAGGCTTGATTGGTATGCGGGTTGATTTGTCGATAGTCTTTTAAAACTCGAACATTGTAGGTGAGGTCTGCATCTGTTCCTAAAAGTTTTAAATTGATATATATTCCGTGGTGGCCATCAGTGACATAAAACTCACCTTTCGGTGAAATCACGATAGGGATTACGTGTTTTTTAATAAGATCTTCTAAAAAGCCTTGAATGTCTTTATTGGCTTTTTCAAACTGCTCCCTTTTATTTCACTTCGGACCTCTGTCCGAAAG
>CAZZCP010000019.1:0-33399 GCA_964653235.1 uncultured Pseudobdellovibrionaceae bacterium
GGTCCAAACACTTGTTCCTTTGGTTCTTGCCGCAGGGGTGCCGGTGCTTCGTGCAGCCCAAGTGCCAATAGTGGGGAGGGCTTCATCATCTGCAATGGTAATCGTTTCGGTAGTGACGCCGCCGGAACTAACATTTACAAAATTACTAATACTCAGGCTAAAGCTTCTTGAGCCATTACTAATTAAATCATTAATTAAAGGAATAGGAATGTTTTTTGAAGTCTCACCAGGAGCAAAATTAAGAGTTCCAGAAGTTGCGGTATAATCGGTTCCGGCAATCGCGCTTCCATCCGCTGTATTGTAATCAAGGCTGATATTCATGGCGCTGGCTGCAGACAAACTGATGCTAATATTCGCATCGCCAAAGTCTTCTCCAATTGTATAAGGACCACCAGCGATCGTGACAGTGGGAGCAGTATCATTATCTGTAATAGTAACTACAGCCTGATTGTCTGAAATTGTCGCATTTGCTGAAGGGCTTGTTAAATTCACATAAAAACTTTCTGAATTTGGCTCATCAAGAGAGTCATCATTGGTTGTGATGTTCACTGTCTGTGTTTTAACTCCTTTAAGAAATGTCACCGTTTGGCTTTTAGCTGTGTAATCAGCAACTTGAAGTGCTGTATTATCTGCCGTAGAAAGTTGAACTGTTACATTGCTTTTTGCTGGATGCGATAAAGTGATGTCAACACTGGCAGTTGTACCTTCAATCACAGATTTATCAGTAATACTAATTTGCGGGCTTTGTACGCTAAAAGTAAGAGTTTCTGAACTAAAGTTTCCTACAGCATCATTGGCTCGCACTTCGGCAATATAAAAGCCCGGATCGACTTCGCATGCATTATCTGTCAGAGCAGCGCTACCTACACCTGAATTTATATTCATAGTGCATAGAATCGTTGTAAATCCGCTGTTCCATAAATTAACGCTGTAGTTTGTTGCGCCAGCAACATCGTTCCAATGAACAATGGCTTCGAAACCATACAAAGTAGTATCCATTGCATTGTCATCTGTAGTAGTACCAGAAATTCCGAGAATTGTGACTTGCGGAGGGGGAGTTGTATCAATTGTGTAGGCACTAGCATTGATGTCAGAACTACAATTTGAAAGTAATCCACTGGGCGCTTCAGCACGACTGTAAATAGCAGGGCTTCCTTCAGGCAAGGCAGTATTCACAGTGATAGTCGCTGAGAATGAAACCGCAACAGCGCTTCCGATTTCGGTAGAACATATATTGTCACTATAAAGACGTACCGTATCTCCTGAGTCTGCCATTAGAGTTATATCTGGTGTGGTGTCATTGCTTGGAGAGCTGGGAAAAGTCGCACTACTTGGTTCATTTGGAGCAAAAGCATCGTTATTAAGAATTACGCAGACTTGCGTTTCGCTCGCATGGTCAAGGCAAAACTCTATGTCATTTGCATCTGTAGTTTCTGCGTTGAGATCAAGTTCAAAAGTAAAAATTCCACCTGTACAGGGGACACTCTCTGTATATCCGTTGTTGATTCCATTATTTTGCGTGAGATCGACACTTGATTCATCTTCAACACAGCTGCCCTGAATGAGAAAAGATCCGCGATTGCCAGGTGTGATCCAATCTCCTGGGCTAGGACTGGTAATTTGAAAATTAGAGATAGGGGGAGAGGGTTGGCTTCCACCATCACCTGAAGCTTCTTCGCCAAACATCGGGCCATCGCAATCCTTAAAGCTCAAGCTCGGATTGACATTGACCTGCATATTGAGTTCTACCACCCCGCCAGAGGGCAGATCGGTTTTGGCTTGCGAGACAATCATGGGCTCAGAGAGCATGGGTTTTTGAATTCCAAAAAAGAGATCGCTACAGGCGGCGGCAGAGTCGGCATACATTCCAACCAATGAAAATTTTCTTGCTTCGCCCGATGGCAGTTCAACATCGATCAAGCTTCCTGCCGGAAAACCACCAATTAAGATTGCTGCCTCTTCGACCGCCAATCCCGTTGAGTCTCGGCAAATCACATTGGGTATATCGGGCCCTGCAACCATCAAAGCATAGCAGTTGATTTCAGAAAAATTGCTAGGTTGGCTCATGCCCCATGTTGTGTTGGTTGCAGATGTTGAAGCATTGGTTTTTAAGGGTTTAGCAGTTTGCGGAAGTTGAAATTGAACGCGGCCATTTTCTGATTCAGAGCCAGCATCTCGCGTGCATGATACTAAAAAAATTGATAGAATCAAAATGCCTAAAATTTTCATAAACTTCCTAACGTTCAACCTTAAAGTTATCGGCTTTCTTGACGCCTGGCCTTAGAGCCAAAGTGAGAATCTCTTGCTAGTGATTTCAATAATTTCGCTTTTGCTTGTCAGTTGCTGCGGGCTTATGCATAAATATGGGGGCAAAGAGGTCTATTTTGAGAAAAATTCTAGTCACAGCAGCTCTGCCCTATGCCAGCGGAGATATTCATATTGGTCACTTGGTTGAATACACGCAAACCGACATCTGGGTTCGCTTTCAAAAAATGCGCGGCAATGAATGCCACTATATGTGTGCGACCGACTCTCACGGCACCCCGATTATGTTGGCAGCTAGAAAGCTTGGTGTAAAAGCAGAAGACTGGATTCGGCAGAGCCAAGCAAAGTTTACTCAAGATTTTAAAGATTTTGAAATCGATTTTACGCACTTTTCGACCACACATTCCGAGGCCAATCGAGAGCTTTGCGAAAAGATCTTTGCCTTAATGAAAGAAAATGGTCATATCGAAATCAAAACGGTAAAGCAGGCTTTTGATCCGAAAGAAAATATCTTTTTGCCCGATCGATTTGTAAAGGGCACTTGCCCCAATTGCGGTGCGCCCGATCAATATGGAGATTCTTGCGAAAAGTGCAGCGCAACCTACTCACCTCTTGATATGGCCGATGCAACTTCTGTTATCTCTGGTGAGAAGGTGGTGGCCAAAGACTCTGAGCATTTGTTTTTTAAATTGAATGATTTTAAAGAATTTTTGCAAGAATGGGTTCCTGCACACAACTCAAAAGAAATGAGTAAAAAATTGATGGAGTGGTTTGAGGGAGACTTGCGCGCGTGGGATATTAGCCGCGATGAACCCTATTTTGGTTTTGCCATTCCTGGTTTTGAAGGAAAATATTTTTATGTCTGGGTCGATGCTCCCATTGGCTATATTGCCGCCACCAAAGAGTGGTGCGATGCCAATGGTAAAAACTATCAAGACTACTGGCAAAAGGATGATTGCGAGATCTATCACTTTATCGGTAAAGACATTGTTTACTTTCACGCTTTGTTTTGGCCAGCCATGCTCAAAACCGCAGGCTACAATTTGCCCCGACAGGTATTTGTTCATGGCATGTTGACCGTCAATGGTGAAAAAATGAGTAAATCAAAGGGCACTTCGATCAAGGCGCGCACGTATTTAGAGCAGCTTGAACCACTGTATTTGCGCTATTACTATGCTTGTAAATTGGGTAGCGGATGTGAAGATCTTGATCTCAATCTCGAAGATTTTGTCAGCCGAGTGAACTCTGATTTGATTGGCAAAATCACCAACTTGGCCTCTCGCGGAGCACAGATGCTGCAAAAACGTCTTGACAATCAGTTGGGCTCACTCGATCAAGAAGGCAAAACTTTACTTCGAGCTGCACAGTCAAAATCAGATAGGATTGCGGCGCATTTTGAAGCCCGCGAGTATTCTAAAGCCATCGTTGAAATTCGCAATTTGGCCGATGAGGCCAATCGCTATTTTGACTCAAAAGAACCTTGGAAGCAGATCAAAACTTCGCCCGAAGAGACTCGAAAAGTTCTAACGGCAACCTTGAATGTGTTTCGTGTTTTGGCGATTTACTTAAAACCGGTGCTTCCCTCTTATGCAGAAAAAGTAGAAAATCTCTTTGGTGAGTCTTCGTATCAGTGGTCTGATGTAGAGAAAGTTTTAGAAAGTGGAACTTTAAGTCCTTTTGTGCATTTGGCTCAGCGACTGGATGAGAAGAAACTTCAAGCGGTGATCGAAAATTCCAAAGAAGTTGAAAAGGAAAAGCAAGTGGAAGTGAACGAAGAAGGTATCATAACAATTGATGATTTTAGCAAAGTCGATCTTCGCGTGGCCGAAGTGATTCAAGCCGGCCATGTCGAAGGAGCTGATAAACTTTTGCAAATTCGTGTGAGTGTTGGCGATGTAGAAAAGCAGGTCTTTGCCGGAATTAAATCAAAATATGCTCCCGAAGAATTGCTAGGCAAGAAAGTTATCTTGGTCAATAATCTAAAGCCGCGAATGATGAAATTTGGTTTGTCAGAGGGCATGCTGCTTGCTGCTGGCGGCGGTGAAGGTGGCCCCTTTTTGGTGACTGTAGATTCTGGCGCCAAAGCCGGTCATAGGGTCAAATGAGACTTGCAGAGAGAAGAGTTTTAGCTCTGGGCAAGGAGGAGGCTCTCTCTTTTTTATACAAGCAAGCCATTTTAGCCGAACAAAGCGGATCAGTGAATGAGCTTAAATACTATGTTCAAGTATTAAGAAAACATCCTGTTTGGGGAGATGAGATTCCTGAACTGGGTGTGCTCGAAGCTTTTTTGGTTTTTTTAGAAGGGGAGCTGGGCCGCTCACAAAAAGATTCCGATTTTATTGAGCTGCTGGAGGGCGATGATTTACATCGCGATCGAGAAATTTTGCCCATCGAGGTGATTTGCCACAATCTTAGATCTACTTGGAATGTGGGGAGTGTAATGCGTTCAGCAGAGTTTTTTGGTGCAAACAAAGTTTGGCTTACCGGTTTTAGCCCCTCGCCCGATCCGCGCACCTCTCTCGGCAGCGAAAATATGATCGAGTGGGAAAAAGTTTCGGACTTAAACTCTTTAGAGAAAGGTGCAGCTTGGATTTCTCTAGAGACTGCGGCAGATGCTGTTGATCTCTACGATTTTTCCTTTCCCAAAAACTGTGTTTTGCTTTTGGGCAATGAGCGAAAAGGCCTCGATCAAGAGGCCCTTGCGATGGCCGATCATATCTTGCGCATACCGATGAGAGGCAAAAAAAATTCTCTAAATGTTGCGACTTCTTTTTCGGTGGTGATTTCTGAGTATGTTAGGCAGTGGTCTTAAATTTTCCGAATCTCGGAATGGGGCTCTGAGAGATGCTTTTCGGCATTGCTTGTGCTAGCTTGCCTGCATGTCAACACACGCACAGATTTTAGATTTACGCTTGCAAGAAAAGAAAATCACCTCACAAATTTTAGAAGCCCTGCAAGTTTTTGAAGAGGGGCGAGAGTATTTAGATCTTGGTTTTTCTTCTCTGTTTGATTATTTGGTCAGAGCTTTGGGTTATTCTGAAAGCACCGCTTATCAAAGACAGGCCTGCATTCGATTGACTCGCCAGCTGCCAGAGGTTAAAGCCCAGATCGATTCGGGGGCTTTAAGTGCAGCCTCTGTATCTGCAGCCTACAAACATATCAAAAAAGAAAAGCCATCTAAACAAAGAAAAATCCTCAAGCGCATTGAGGGCAAAAGCTCTAGAGAAGTACAAAAGATGCTTGCCCAGCCACAGCCAGTAAAACTTCGCGAGACCGAGTACCAAGACCGAACTGTTTTGCGACTTGAGTTGTCACCAGCGCAAGCCAAGAAATGGCAAAAGCTCAAAGCTTTAAAATCACATCTAGGTTCTGCCGAACTTTTGTTTGAGGCCCTGCTTGATAAATTTTTGCGCGAGTTTGCGGGCGAGTCTATGCAGAGCTCGCGGTCTAAAAATTCTCGCTATGTGGGCAGGCGCCTGCGAAATGCTGTGTTAAAACGGGCGGGCTACAAATGCGAGCACCCCAATTGTGAATCCACTCACTTTTTGCAAATTGATCACATTATTCCTGTCCGAAAGGGCGGAGGAGCAAGCCCCGAAAACCTACAGGTCTTATGTCAGGCGCACAATTTGAGAAAAGCTTAGCTCTTTGTCTGAATCTTTTGGCTCGACCTGCTATACTTTTTAATAAGCAAATATACTATAGATATGTCTGCCCAGAATTTGCTTCTTGTGATGCTATTACAACTCATGCTCTTTCCCTTAATTGCAAGGGCAAATCTTGAGTACAAAAGACATCAAGTGCTTGAGGGTGATACAGTTTCAGAAATACTGGAGGCAAACAAACTCTTTCCCATATATGGAAAAAGAGGTTCACTGCAAAAGCTTTTAGAAATCAATCCCAATAAACAAGCAAGCAATGGCGATCTCATCTATCAAGGTGAAGAATTGATTTTGCCGATTGCTGTTAAAAATGAAGAGCAAATTGAAATTAGCGAATCTATTGACGAAGAAGAGAGTCTCGAGCAGCCCGAGACTCCAATGCCTAACAATCTTGACCTTGCCCTCTTTCCTCTCTTTTGGTTTCAGCTTGGCTTCGGCATTAGCTTTATGGACTACTATCAAACAATCGTTTCGACCAATCCCTTAGTAACCAGTGGTGATCTGGCTTACAACAGCTTGGTTCCCCCCAGTATCAAGCTTTCCTTGGGAGGATACTTTGGCCGCAATGGATTTTCATTCTCCTACCTCAACAGCAAAGGAGAAGTTGACAATACCGATAACGGACAAGCCATCGAGACCTATACTTGGTCGATTCTAGAGGCCGATTACTTGCGAACTTGGGTCGAAAAACAAGAATGGGGTATATATTCAAGATTGGGATTGGTATCACACAATATGCCCCTTTTAAGCATCGACAATAGCCTAGTAAGCATCACGAACAATGATGTATTGATGGCTGCCTTGGGTTTTGGCGGACATTATTTGCTAAGCACCAAAATGAGATTTGAGATTTTTATGCGATACCAACATCCAATCTCAGCTTCTGGGGGTGAAAATTTTGATATCGATGCCGGCCTGTCTTTTGATGGCTCTGTTGGTGTTTTGTATCAAATTTATCAGTCTCACGTTCTGGGGCTTTATTGGTATGGTCAATCGCATGATTTAGCTTATACTTTCGAAGATTTTAGCGGCGATCAAAATCTATTTTTCTCGAATTTAGACATTCGCTATGTCTATGAGTTCTAAATTATCGTTTTAAACTTATAGATATTGTAAGAATTGGGAGCATACCAAAGCAATTTGCTCTGGTATGCTATGCACTTATTTGTACAGTTCTGATAGATCGTTTTCTCTGTCTAAATCGTGATGAAAAGAAACAGATGGCTCATACGAGCAGTTCAGCTCTCTTTGCTCATTGATAAAAGCGCAAAAGATACTTGGACTAGGTAAGTCAGAAAAGGTCGCATGTATGAACATCGACCTATTTAAAATTAGTTAGTGCCGCAAGGAACACAAGCCATGGTTTGTGTTTCAGCAGGTTTCTCCATCACCAACTCATTGGCAAAGACAGTGGCAAGAGCAACAAAGATCATGGCTAAAATGGTTTTTTTCATAAAACCCCCGTAGACTCTTATTTATGCTTTTCTTCATGATGATTGTCAAAAAGGCATATTGTCACTGAAGAAATTCTAACAGAGGTGTCAGTTTGGCCACCCAAATACTTTAAAGGCTCAGTTGCTTATGAAAAAGATCGTGGTAGTAGATAAATTAAAAGAGGTGCCGGGGATAGATGAGATCTTAGCCATTGGAGTATTAGCCGAAGCGACTACAGATATGGCTCGTTTTGAGGATGAAAGAAGATTTTCCGCATGGTCAGGAGTTGCCTCCGGCAACAATGAATCGGCAGGTAAAAAAAAAGATCAAAATGTAGAAAGGGCAATCCCCATCTACGCAAAATCCTGATCCAAATTGCTCAAAATGCAAAACTAAAAAGAGGTTCATTCTACCGAGCTAAATATAATAAATTGAAGTATAGATTAGGGTCCGCTAATAAGGCCAAAGTGGCCATAGCTAATCGAATAGCCAGATCCATTTATAAAATACTGGCTGGAGACACTTATAAAGAGATTGGTTATATGAGAGGAGATCTCCATGAACGCAAAGTTCGTGCGCTGGTGAGTCAACTCAAAGCTTTAGGTGTAAACATTACTCATCACAATCATCAGATGATAGTTTCAGAAAACAAGGTTCAAGTGGATAAAACAGGTATTATACAGAGTTAGCCACTCTGAATTGTAAATTTAAATTTTACTAAAGACAGCTTCGCTGGTTGTTTGTATGGATTGGTCCGCGTTTTTTACGATATTACTTAGAGGGCAACTTTACGCAAGTGGAGGCATGAAATTTTAAAATACTTTGAGCAGCGCTGGACAAACGCATTTACTGAGGCGATGAATAATGTTGGAAAGCTTGTACAGAAGCGGGGTTACGGATATAAGAACTTTAACAACTATCGACTTAGGCTTCTAAGTGAGCGAATTTTCTAGGTTGCGTGGTGTGATATGCAGTTGAGTGAGTAGATCCTTTAAACCAAAAAATGGTAGGGCCAACCGGACTCGAACCGATGACATCCACCTTGTAAGGGTGGCGCTCTACCAACTGAGCTATGGCCCTAAATCAATTTGAGTTCTGGATAGTTAACGCATTTGCGGGGCTTTGTCGAGCCCCAAATGAGTCTCAAAAGCTAAAGATTGAGCTCCGAGGAGCTCTCAAAACTCACCCGTACCCTTTTATTGAGATAATAGCCATTTTTAGCGCGAAAAATATACATAGGCTTATTAAAATCGGGCTCAATCAACCTGCGCAGCCTCTTGATGGTTACATAGACCTTGTTGTCGTGAACGCTGGGGTTGTAGTCTTGGTTCCAGATTCTTTGCACCAATTCTTCTTTGGTGTAGATCTTGCCTGGCTGTTTTAAGAATAAATGCAAAAGCTCAAGCAAGATAAACTGATTGTTAAAATCAATCTTACCTTTTTTTCTCTCTACCAAGTAGTTTCTTTGCATATGAAAAATAAGATCAAATTCTTGCTCCAGGCTGGCACCGAGTTGAGCTAGCATCTCATCGAGCCTTTTGTTGATCTTTTGAAAATAGCGCGGATGAGCGCTTCTTTTGGCCATTTGTAGGTAAAGCTTGGCCAGGTCTTGATTGCCCGACTTGTAGTAGGCCAGGCCAATTCCAAACAGACAGGAGACCAACAGAAAAATATCCTGCCCCTTTTTAAGCTCTTCATAGCTCTCCCAAAAATAGTGTATTGCTTGGTCGTATTGATTCATTTGAATCAAAACTTCGGCATTTAAAATCTGACTTTTCACTTTCAATTCAGGCAGATCAATGACCTCAAAAAACACTTTTAGGTTGTAAAGTTCTCGAGAAGCATCTTCAAATTTATTTTGATGAAAATAACAAAGAGAAAGGCCAAAAATTCCAAAGCACATTTCTTCTTTGCTATCTTGAGAAAGAGCCAAGGCCAAGGACTTCTGAAAGTAATCCATGGCCAACTCGAGATTATTTTTATAAATAGAACATATGCCAAGCGTGGAATAGGTCTTTGCGGTAAACTCAATTCCCTCTTTTAAGACAAGACTTTGAATTTCTTCCTTGATCTCGTCAATTCGATCAAATTTGCCAGATTCACCAAAGATTTCAAGAAGCTTATTTTGACAATCAAAGTAAGATTCGAAATCTCTTTTTTGCAAAAAATCTTTAGAGGCTTTTTCGAAGTGTAGAATCGCAAGATCAATTTTACCGGTTTGTGCGTAAAGCTGACCTATTTCTAATTTCGATTGCAACACCCCTTACTGCCCCCATAGCAAATTCGAGCTTATGTTTTGTCAAAGTACTCTCTTAAGGTCAATCGAAAAACCAGCAAATACATTATATACAGCACTTATGCACAGATTCGTCCACAATTCGAAGCTAAAGCAGATCGCGTCTTATTTTTCTAAGACAAGCTTTGGGAAGAGACGAAAAAACTTTTTGTTTGCCATCAAGACTTTTCTTTTTATTTAAAGCCAAAATTTCGGGGCGAAACCATTGTTCTAAATCATCATCATTGCAAGAGTTCGCCGAAGCATCTTCCCAAAGATTAGTACAGTACTTGCTGTTCTCAGGGCAAAGAAGCCGCAGTCGAAAACTTTTTTCATGACCAAAATCAGCAAATATTTTGTTGTGCCCAGGATGAAAACTCATCTCTAAGCAAAGCTTTTTCTTTATCGCTGCATTTACATAGACGGCTTGCACTTCACCTCGACTTGCAAGCCAAAGAAGCATTTCTTGAGTCAGAACATCCCAATACGAATTTAAAGATAGTCCATCCGCATGCAAAATACTTTTTGCTTCTAGTTTTTCTCTATTTTCTTTGTCTAGGACATAAGGAAAATGAGACAACCGCATCCACCAAATTTCTGCATCCAAACCAGTTTGATGACTTGAGTCTCCAAATGGCAAAGGGCCGCCCGCTGCTTGTGAAAGATCGCCTATCAAAAGCTTTTCGGTCTTCGTAACAGATTTAGACTGAATGTGAGCTCCCAATTGTTTCAAGATCTCAATCAGTTCTGGGTGAGCAAAATTGCGCCGCTTCTGCGGCCGCATTAGCTCCCAAGTATTGCCGCTAAGATCAAGTTCTTGGGCTCCAATCAAACAACCGCCATTGGGGCGACCAATGGATTGTGAGACCCCTGGTAGCGGTTTTTCGATACGCGCCCAAGAATTGGACTTTCTCTCAACTATAAGCTTCTTATATTCAAGGTTTGTGCGCTCCTCTGGCGGATGGCTGCAAGCCGAGCCAAGAAGCGCGATAAGAATCAAAATAGACTTAGTGGTGAATGTGCCCAGTGTATTCTGCTTTGACCCCAAAAGAACGTGAGATTCGCGATTTAAAAAGATCTGTCGCTTTTTTAACATCCAATGCATTTACCAGTACCTGATCAACGTGTGTAGCAAGAATCACTTTCAAGTCTTTTAAAATTTCTTTGGGAACATCTTGCAAATCTTTTTCATTGTCTTTGGGGATAATCACCATTTTGATGCCGGCACGGTGAGCGGCCAATATCTTTTCTTTAAGGCCACCAATAGGCAAAACCCGACCTCGAAGCGAAATCTCACCGGTCATCGCAACGGTTCTCTTCACCGGAGTTTTAGTAAGAGCAGAAACAATACTTGTGGTCATGGTAATACCAGCAGATGGTCCATCTTTAGGAATAGCACCTTCGGGAACATGAATATGAATGTCTGTCGATTGAAAGACCTCAGTATCAATGTCAAAAAGTGGGCCACGTGAGCGAACATAACTCATAGCTGCTGTTGCAGACTCTTTCATCACATCGCCCAAATGTCCCGTGATTAAAAACTTGCCTTTACCAGGAACCGCAGAGACTTCAATTGTAAGCAGATCTCCACCCACTTCTGTCCAGGCAAGACCATTGGTCATGCCAATTGCGTTTTTACTCTCGACTTTACCATACTTAAAGATTTGCGGCCCTATAAGCTCTTCAACAATCTTTGGACTTACTATATAGCCTTTGGCGGTTTTCTTTAAAGAAATCGTTTTCTCATCAGACTTTCCAGTGGCTTTTTTTGAAGTCACTTTCTTTTTTGTTACTTTCTTTTTTGCCTCTGTCGTTTCTTTTAAAATAAACCGAGCTACTTTTCTGCAAATTGTAGCAATGGTTCTCTCTAAATTTCGCACCCCAGCCTCTTTGGTGTAGTGACGAATCACTGTCTTTAAAGCGGTATCTGGAATACTCACTTGGTATTCATCTAAGCCATGCTCTTCAATTTTCTTAGGAACCAAATAATTTTCAGCAATCGCTAGTTTCTCGGATTCGGTGTAACCACTCAATTGAATCACTTCCATTCGATCAAGAAGTGGTCTTGGAATCGTATGAAGACTGTTTGCAGTTGTGATAAAGAGAATTTTAGATAGGTCATATTCAACTTCTAAATAATGATCTGCAAAAGTTGCGTTCTGCTCAGGGTCTAAAACCTCTAACATTGCTGAGGCAGGATCACCGCGAAAATCAGAGGCCATTTTATCAATTTCATCGAGCAAAAAGAGTGGGTTGCCCGAGTCTGCTTTTTTCAAAGCCTGAATGATTTTGCCTGGCATAGCTCCAACATAGGTTTTTCTATGACCGCGAATTTCAGCCTCATCACGAACTCCTCCAAGTGAAATACGCACAAAACTACGGTTCAAAGCGCGAGCAACAGACTTGGCCAAAGAGGTTTTACCAACCCCTGGAGGACCAACCAAACAGATAATAGGACCTTTCATATTTTTGGCAATACTTTGCACAGAAAGGTGCTCAAGAATACGTTCTTTTACTTTTTCTAAGCCATAATGATCTTCGTCAAGAATCTCTTCTGCACGAATCACATCATTGCTCACTTTAGAATATTCAAACCAAGGCAGTGACAAAATCCAGTCGATGTAGTTGCGAACCACCGTAGCCTCAGCACTCATCGGTGACATCATACGAAGCTTGCGAATTTCTTTTTTCACTCTCTCGCGCGCTTCTTTGCTCATTTTCTTTTCTTTCAACTTCTCTTCGAGCTCATTGATTTCATTTTGAAAGTCATCCTTATCGCCCAGCTCTTTTTGAATCGCCTGCATTTGCTCATTGAGGTAGTACTCTTTTTGCGAGCGCTCCATTTGTTTCTTAACGCGAGTACGGATGCGTTTTTCAACTTCGAGAATTTCAATCTCACCGGTCATCAAATTGAGTAGTTCTTCCAGTCTTTCTACAGGATCGGCAATTTCTAAAATTTTTTGTTTGTCTTCAAGCTTCAAATTCAATTGAGCCACGATAATATCGGAGAGCTCTCCAGAGTCTTCGATGGTAGATACGCGCATTAAAATTTCTGGAGGTATACGCTTGTTCAATTTCACATAAGTTTCGAAAGTTGATTTGACCGATCTCATCAAAGCATTGGCTTCGATTTCATTGGCCACACCTTCTTCAAGCATGCTGTACTCAACATCGTAGTAGCTTTCATTTTCAAGGTACTTTTCAACACGAACTCTTGCTTTTCCTTCAATCAGGACCTTTACTGTGCCATCGGGAAGACGCAAAAGTTGAATGATAGTGCCAAGAGTACCCACTTCATAAATATCTTGAGGCTCGGGATTGTTGGTCTTGGCATCTTTCTGAGCTACTAATATAATTTCACTTTTTTGGTTCATTGCCTGCTCAAGGGCATTGATCGATTTTTCTCGACCCACAAAAAGAGGCATCATCATATGTGGAAAGACAATTAAATCTCTTAATGGCAATAGGGGAAGAGTCTTGGACTTGTCGCTACTCATAGAGCCGCCTCCTTGGGTTTTTATTAAACTGGTAGTTTTGCTCTAGATGTCAAGCGCTCTCAGATGAATTTTCTTTATCTTGTGCAAGAACCGTCTTCATTTCTTCTTCGGTTCGATATACAAGTTTGGGCTGCTTACCTTCACGCACTACACCTGCGTCTATTATACATTCTTTGATGTTTAACTTGGAAGGAATTTCGAACATGATATCAAGCATTGCATCTTCAATAACACCTCGAAGCCCACGCGCCCCTGTCTTTCTTTCAATGGCTAGCTGAGCAATGGCTTTTAGTGCCGCTTCGGTAAATGTTAGCTCGACATTGTCAAATCCAAAAAGCTTTTGATACTGCTTGGTTAAAGCATTTTTAGGTTTGACAAGTATATCCAAAAGAGCTTCTTCGGTAAGTTCATTTAAAACCGCAATTACCGGTAGTCGACCTATGAATTCAGGAATCAAACCATAGCGCGAGAGATCTTCAGGCTGTGTTTGCTGTAATAACTCTGAAATTTCACTTTGTCTCTCTTCTTCAGTTCGAATATCCGCAGCGATACCCATCATTTTCGCACTCACTCGATTTTCAATGATTTTTTCGAGTCCAGCAAAAGCTCCTCCGCAAATAAACAAAATGTTGGACGTATTAACTTGAATAAACTCTTGTTGTGGGTGCTTTCTTCCACCCTTGGGAGGAAGGTTTGCGACTGTACCTTCAAGAATTTTTAATAGCGCTTGCTGCACTCCTTCGCCACTGACATCGCGAGTGATCGAAGGGTTTTCTGATTTGCGAGTGATTTTATCGATTTCATCAATATAGATAATTCCTCTCTCACATTTCTCGACATCGTAATCTGCCGATTGAAGCAAATTTAAAACCACATTTTCTACATCTTCTCCGACATAGCCTGCTTCGGTAAGGGTTGTTGCATCGGCCATGGCAAAAGGAACATTTAAGGTTTTGGCGATGGTTTGCGCCATCAAGGTTTTTCCGCTACCTGTGGGACCAATAAAAAGAACATTAGACTTTTGCAGCTCGACATCGTCTTTCTTTTTGCGAGCAGTAATTCTTTTATAATGATTGTGAACCGCGACCGACAAAGCTCTTTTGGCGCCATCTTGCCCGATAATGTATTCGTCCAAATGCAATTTGATATCAATAGGCTTAGGAACTTTAAAAGCACTTGCTTTGACTGCATCTTCGCGTTCTTTTTCTTCGGCAATGATATCATTACAAAGATCAATACACTCATCGCAAATATAAACTCCAGGCCCTGCGATCAGCTTTTTTACTTCTTTCTGTGATTTTCCACAAAAACTACAAACTAGCGAATTGTAATTGTCCTTTTTGGCCATTGTATCCTTCTTATTGCGCCGCTTTACGAAATTCTACGATTGTATCAATCAAGTTCCACTCTTTCGCTTTTTCTGGAGTCATATAATTATCGCGATCCATTGCTTGCTCAAATTCTTCAAAAGTCTTTCCACAATGTTTTACGTACAAATTGGTGAGCATTTTTTTAGTCTCAATTAAATCTTTGGCGTGAATCTCGATGTCTGATGCTTGGCCACTTAAGCCTCCACCAATGAGAGGCTGATGAATCATGATTTTAGAGTGAGGCAAAGCATATCTTTTTCCAGAGGTTCCTGCCATTAAAAGCAAACTCCCCATACTTGCAGCTAAACCAGTACAATAAGTTGCAACATCTGGCTTTACAAATTGCATCATATCATAAATGCCAAGGCCTGCAGTTACGCTACCACCAGGGCTGTTGATATAGATGTGGATGTCTTTATCTGGATTTTCCATCTCTAAAAATAAAAGCTGGGCGATGACAATATTGGCTAAATCATCTGTTACAGGCCCACCAATAAACAAAATTCGATCTTTCATCAATCTTGAATAAAGATCATAACTTCTTTCACCGCGATTTGTCTGTTCAACTACCATTGGAATCAAAGCCATAGAAACCCCTCTGCCGTACCTTTAAGTATAAAACTTCATAACATTAAGAACAATCATGTTTACCCATGCACAAGCTAAAATAGACTCAGAATTTAGCCTAAGTCATTGGACCCGTTTATAATAGCTTGTCGGCAGCTTTCGAAGAAATTACAAGGACCAGTTCATGAAGTTTTCAATGTGTCTTGCAGAACGGCCCTGCTCCCTAAGCACCTACTAGACTGGACTTTTTAACTTGAAGGCTCTATATTGCTTTTTTTCTCTTATTATTTTGCATGGAGTCAAGATATGGCATTAAAAGTTACTAAGAAAATTGAATCAAAGTTTAAAAAAACCCTGCTTCTCTTTCTGTCCCAAGACAAAAATAAAAAGCCGCATGTGCCCAAAGGGCTCGACCAAGATCTTGCTCGCTTTGTTCAAGATGTCTCTGACTTTCAAGCCAAAGAAAATGAAATCCAATTTTACCGCTCGGTTCATATAGGTGGATACAAAAACATCTGTTTAGTAGGTATCGGTAAAGATAAGTATGAAGAAGAAGCTTTTCGTCAATTGCTGGCCAAGGCCTACCGTGAACTTGAAAAACAAAAACTCGACTTTGTTGAGGTTGAATTTCAAGCTGCCTTTTCAGCTTTAAAAGCCGAAAGCATTGGTGCAACAGCATGTGAAAGTTTTTGCCTCTCTGGCTACAAATATTCCGAACTAAAAAAGGATGAAAAAAAAGATAAAGAGATTCTCTTTGCCACGGCAAGTGGAAATGAAAAGCAATTCAAAGAGCTTCAAGCGGGAGCAAAACGCGGCCATAAGTTAGCCAAGTGGGCGAATTTTGCTCGCAGACTCGGAGACACACCTGCCAATTTACTAACTCCAACTCAATTTGCCCAAGAGGCACAAAAGGCAGCCAAAGAGATTACCAAATTAAAGTGTAGCATTTGGTCTACAGAGAGAATCAAAAAAGAGAAAATGGAACTAATGCTTGGAGTTGCAAAAGGCTCATCGCAGCCCCCGAAAGTGATTTACCTTGAGTACAAGGGAAATCCCAACAACAAAAACTCGGTGGCAATGATTGGTAAAGGACTTACCTTTGATAGCGGCGGAACATCATTAAAGCCAGCTCAAGGCATGGAAGAAATGAAATATGATATGTGCGGCGGAGCCAATATTTTGGCCTCTGCTCTTTGTATTGCCGACCTTGGATTAAAAGTGAACTTTTTTGCCATGATTGGCTGTACCGAAAATATGAGTGGCCCGTCTGCAACCAAACCCGGAGATGTGCTCATTGGTCGCAATGGCAAAAGCGTTGAAGTTATCAATACCGATGCTGAAGGGCGCTTGGTTTTGGCCGACCTTTTGGCCTACGCCAGTGAGAAAAAACCAAGTTGGATCATCGATGCAGCAACCTTAACGGGGGCGATGATGATTGCCCTTGGAGATGTTCACACTGGCTTCTACACCAGCAATGATAAGTTTGCCGAAAAAATCAATAAGGCTGCCGAAAAGTCTGGAGAGTTGGTATGGAGAATGCCCGTTACCAAAGAGCATAGCGATGATATCAAAGGAAAGTACAGTGACCTACAAAACATCGGCAAAAACCGTAAAGCAGGCAGCGCTACAGCAGCTGCCTTCTTAAAAGAGTTTGTCCCCGAGAATATTGCTTATGCTCACTTTGATGTTGCAGGAACTGCCTTTAGTGCCGGCGGCCGCCTAGCTTACCATCGTAGTTTTGGTGCAACCGGAGCTATGGTTCGAACTTTTGTTGAGCTTGTGTAGGTGACAGTCACTTTTTAGTATTTCAGTGTGTCAGATGGCTTGCACAGCTTAAGCATGCCTATGGGCCGTAGTTTCCCAAGTGCTCGTTGTATACGTACATATAAGATTATGCTGCCTTTTCTTCAGCTTCCCAAATATCTAGTTGTACTTGTAAGTTCATCCACATTTTGGGATCAGTTTTTAAAACCTTACTAATGAGTACAGCAAATTCAGTACTCATTGCCCTCTTTCCAGAGATAACTTCATTAAGCTTTGTTTGCATCGTGGATTTTTTAACGGAACCCTTTGAGGCTTCAACTAATAGCTCAGAAAATGAAGACTGACTGTAGTTGAGCTCGTCTAACCACAAATCCTTTTATGACCAGTCGCAATACTAAAAAGTGACCGTCACCCTACTACTCCATCCAAAGCATACTCACCGGAGCCCCAGAAAGACGATTGATATTTTCTTGATCAACAAGGATTTGCTGACTGCTATCAGCATCATTGTAGAGACGAACTTTGCTTAATACCCATTGGTCAGGCCATTCTAAAGATAAGTCGACAAAACGAAAATGTGTTTTCATTTCTTGATTCATCGTAACTTCAAACTCACCCGGCTCTTCTTTTAAAAAATCTCGATAAGGAATCCAAAGTGTTTGCAGTCGATTTTTGTTTCTGCCCTCTTCACAGTAGGCAGTAATTTCCATTTTAGGCCGAGAGCCACTTATTGCCATACCCTCAGCAGTAAATTCAAGTTGAACACGATCATAGACAGAGCAAGCACTTCGCTTTTTGCCCTCTTCATCGGTAATTAAAAAGTTGCCTAGTACTACGCCAAAGCGCTCTGCCACTTTCATTACTCGAGCCTCTTCAATCAAGGCTTTTGCTGACTCCACTTTTAGGTCACGGCCTCTTAAAGTAGAGAAATCATATTTGTAAGAATTTGAAATCGCTGCAGGATCTCTTTCATTGCTGGGATTGAGAAGATAGGAGAGATAGGTTGCTCCGCCCATTGCGAGGGCAACACTAAAAATTGTTAACCATCTTAATTTCTGTCTTTTCTCCATACTCTTAATTCGTCTATTTTGAGACAAAACTAGAGTAATAATGAAAAATTACGACCATTTACTGGTCGAGCAAATACTTTAAATAAACCTGCCAAGAGTAAGGAATGTCATCGTTTGCATCATCTACTCTAAGGTCGGGTCTCCACCTTGGAGCATAGGGCTTATTCAATAACTGCATCCCTGAACTCTCAAGAGTTTTGTTGCCCTTTTTTTGATTGCACTTGCGACAAGCTGTAACGATATTCGTCCACGTCTTCTGGCCACCCTTTGATACAGGTAGAACATGGTCAAGGGTTAAGTCTTTCGCCCCGTAGCTTTTTGTACAGTATTGGCAAATAAATTTGTCACGACGAAAAACATTGTGACGAGTAAATTGCGCCACCAGCTGTGGTTTTCGGCGAACAAATTTTTTAAGGCGAATGATAGAGGGAAGACGATGATTGCTGTGCATACTGCGAACATAGACTTCGTGGTGTTCGAGTACTTCTACCTTTGCTTGATAGAATAAAACCACAGCTTTTTTCCAAGAGACAACTTTTATAGGCTCATAGCTTGCATTGAGTACCAATGCTTGTGGTTGAGTCTTATGGAAAGCACACCTCCTTAAAGACAAAGTATTCTTTGTTACTTAAATTATCCTGAGCTTTTTTCATGGACACAAGTCCAGAAGGAATTTTTTTTCTATTTGTCTCAATCAGATCCAAATTTGATTCAAATTGTTTATGCCTAAATAAGAAATTTTAATAGTTTAAAGGTCAGACTCAATGCAGCGGCAAGACTAGAATAAGCCAGATTTGAAGCTCTGGTATGTGGCCAAAGCTCATCAGGTCTTAACAGATATTCTAAGGCAAATTGGCCTAATGATAGTTCTTAAATTCAACCTGCATTTTTTTTGCTTCAAGACCTGTTGCCACCGCGCTAAGCTTTGCTACCCAACCATATACATTCTCATGCGGGCAGTTTTGCGGGTCTATCTTTAAATCTGTAACACACATTCGCTGATAGACAGCCCCAGGGCTGTTTAAACTTTCTGATTCGCCTTTTTTCTTATGGGTTCGTAAAAAACCACCAATCAAATGCCTACCAACCAAATACAAAACTGGCTCTGCGATAGCATCTTCGGTCTTAACAATAGAAGGAATACCTTCTTGCAAAAGCAACTCTTCAACATCACGCCCCCCTTTTGCCGCCTTCATTTTTTTACGAGTCTTGTAGTTCCAGTCTAAAACTGCCTTGCCTGATTTCACTGGAGTTACAGCAAGACCGTAAGTTCCTGAGTTGTTCTTAATAAACAAGACCGGCTCATCTTTGATGCCTCGCTGAGCGTAATTACTGCGAATTCGTTCGATCATCTCATCTACTTTTGCAGCCAGCTCAGCCTTGCTCTCTTCGCTATTGATATTGAAGTCAGAGAAAAGCTCTGATTCAACTTGAAATACCCAAGGATCAAGGTCAATCAATTCAGCAAATTCTTTGGCAAGTTCGTTGTAAAATTCAAAGTGAGTGCTTTTTTTTCTCTGGTACCAACCCAATTCTCTGGGCGGATTTAAAGGTAAATTTAAGCCTTGATACCAATCTTCATATGATAGAGAGAAATCATTATTCGAAATCACAAGATCAGGCTCAAAATCATCGGAAAGCTCTATGTGATCTCCCTCGCGATTAGCGCCATAGACTTTTAATTTTTGGCCAAAAGCGGTTTCAACTTCAATACTTTCCATTTCTTTGGGCATGGCCAAACGTACTTCTCTGCCACTTTTTTCGAGCATATTGCAAAGAGAATAAATATTTTGCCAATAGTAAGAATTGTTCGTGTGCTCTTCTGTAATCAATAAAATTTTTTTCAAATTAGTATCATAGTGAGTATCTAGATATTGTTTAAAAATTTCGGGCGCATTTTCTTGGTCGACATCACAAATGTTATTAAAACCTGCGGGAAAAACATTTGCATCAATACTGGAGACTTTGTAACCCGAATCGCGAATATCAAGACTTGTGTAAATCGGTAGTGCTAAATTTTTACTTTTTTCATCAAACCAAGTTTGGATTCTCTCAATATTTTCAATTATTTTTTGGTGAACTATTTCTTGAATCATTTTGTTTGCCCTCTAAGATCTGGTTGACCAGATAAGAACCTCCCACAAAAAAGCCAGGAAGGAGTAAAAAGCTTAATCCTGGAAGCAAGAAACTGCAACCTATGACACTGGCAAAACCAGCAAGCTCCCAAAAGTTCTTTTTGTAAAATCGAAGTCTACGCTTCAATCCGTAGTTTTCTAATTCAAGCGCCATATCTGTGCAGTCTGAAGCAAGAATCATAAAGCCAATAAAGGCTCCAATTGGTGCTAAAAACTGAAAAAATGAAAAAACAAAAGTGATTGCTGTAATCATCAATACCAATGAAGCTTTTGCCAAACCAACCAGCAGCATACGAAAAGTAAATTTTAAAAAATCTTTCCACTCTTTATTCGGTATTTTTTCACCTTTAAATTTCTCATAAGCCTTTTCAGCCAAAATCGCATTAAACGGAATGGCAATTATGTTCGCCACAAGCATACTCAGCAAAAGCATAAGAGCGCCGCCCAAAACGGCTACCAAAAAATAAACCAGATAGTACAAAACAGATAGTAAGAAACCCGTAGGATCTGGCAAAAAACCAGCAATTAAACCTGGCACCACTCCTAGTCCGAAAAACAGTGAGCCAAATAAAACAAAGACACTTATAATCAAGGGTATAACAGCATAGATTCTTAGCTTCGAATCTGTAGCTAGCTGTTTTAAACCCTGTATGGCTGAGTGAAAGCCTAAGAAAAAACCTTTATTTTTTTTCATTCTTTTTATTTGGCAACTTTCTTGTCTTTTGTGGAGTGATTTTTTCAACTCGTCCAGTTTTATCATAAACTCTTCCTGGACGGCTCAATGATTGTAATTTTTGCGCTTCAGGAGTCAGAGTTTCACCTGGCTCAAACAAATAGAGTCTTTGAATGTCTTTATCCAAGGCTGTAGCAAAAGACTCAAATGCCTTCACGCTTGGCTTGTTTATGTAAATTGGTGAGAACTCTAAAATTGCCTGTTCTAAAGCTGTACTTAACTTGCGGGCATTGACTTTATTTTTATCCATCTGCTGCCGATCTGAAGTGTCTTTAGGATGGCGGCTGTTTTTTGCTATCAGCTTTGAAAACAGAGTTTTATAGTTACTTTGCAATAGATTTTGTGAATTCTCAGACCAGGGTGATAGGTCATACTCTAAAGAACGCAGTAAATAAGTTTGAGAGGCGTTTAATGCTCTTAGGTGATCTTCAAAACTTCTCGATTCACTAGCACGAAGTGACATTTCACCGATAGAGTAAAGTGTTTTTGCAATCCACTCTTTACTAGATTCCTTATCCTGACGCTTTAAAAATTTCTTTAAATTGAACTTTGCCAATTCAAAATAACTTTTTGAGCGCTCCACATTACCAACTCGTGCATATCCTATAGCAAGTCGAGCAGGTAGCTCAATATCTCGAACATTTCGTTTAAGGTAGACTTCATCTTTTGAAACTGCAAGAAGGGCGCCAAGCATCTTGTCGTCTTCTGCAAGTCTCTCATAGCAAATGGAGAGTCGATACAGTGCTTGCACTCGGTCTTTTGGCTTTTTACCGGCCCACAGTTCAGCAGCATTACGGTAGTGTTTCGCCGCATTTTGAAAATCTTCTAAACCCTCATAGGCCTTGGCCAATTGAAAAACAGCCGAAACACTTAAAAGACTTGCCGGATATTGCTTGATAAAAGCATCAAACTTTTCTTTTGCCATAAGATAGCGCTTTTCATCTAAAAGAGACTTCGCCTGACGAAATGCCTTTTTCTCTGGTGCTGGAATATTACTAGCAAGCGGTCGTAGTTCTTCTACATAAGAACAAGAAAAACTAATAAGAAGCAGAAACAGTAGAGAGACTTTCAAGGCTTTCCTCTTTAGAACGTTTTAAAAGCTCGGCACTGATCATTTGCAAAGACTCAATACTGGCAATGTCATCAAAAAACTCTGGCAAAGCAACAAAACCAACATTATCAGGAACATTTTTCTTCATTGCTTCGTAGGCCGTTTGTTGGTTTTGAATGTACTTGAGCATTTCTTGGTAGTAGGCAAACAGCTTATTTTCGATTTCGTTTTTTTCAATGTCTTGTTGTGGACTTTGGTTTTTTAGCCATAATGGAAAAGATCGATTGAGAATAACTCCTGAAAGATGATAGCCCTCACGCCTTAGGCTTTTGTAAAAATCATTTGCTTCTTGGATTTTTACCTCGTCGTAACTGGTTACAACCAAGAACGAAGTCTGTGAGTTCGTTAAAAGCTTTTGCATCGCAATGCTTCTCTCTTGAATTACAGAGCTTAAATCGTGAATGATATCAAAGAAATCAAACATTTCTTTTAAAAAACTTTCGCCCACCAGAAATTCTAAAATACCTATGGCTTTTTGAGTTCCACGATGTAAGACTTTTTTGATTAAACCTTGCTTCTCTTTTTCTGAACTTTTAAGCCAAGTCAGAATATTTTCATCAAAGAGATTGTAGAACTTTTCAGGTGCACGCAAAAAATCCACAGCATGCTTGGCCGGAGGGGTATCTAAAATCACAAGATCATAGCCGCCACTAGCCAAAGACTTATGCAATATCTCCAAAGAGGTAAATTCTTGCGAGCCACTTAGGCTGGTGCTGATTTTTTTATACAGTCGGTTTTTTAAAATCTTATCGGCAGACTCTTGCGTTTTCGATGCCTCCCGAACGAAATCATCAAAAATTTCATCGGCATTTACAACCGCAGCGGAGAGCTGCCCTTTTGCGCCCGGAACAGATACTCTCTCGGGTTTCGAACTCAATTCTTTTAATCCCAAAGCAGTAACTAACCTTCGAGAGGGATCAATGGTTAAAACTAAGACTCGTTTACCCATCTCTGCTGCTGCGACTGCAAGACTTGCTGAGATAGTTGTTTTACCAACGCCGCCGCTTCCTGCGCAAATCAAAACCTTTTTTTCATTTATGAGCTTCTCTAGTGAAAACACTCGGATAGCCTTTCGGTGATTTGCATTTTTGTTTCACCTGCCAATACTAAGGGGCATTTAGCCACCTTATCGCTTGTTGTTTGTAAGCGCTCTAAGTTTTTGTTTTGCCTTTGCAGACTTTTTTCTAAGTAGCTAGAAAAATCTCTTAAGCCTTGATCTTGTGAATTTAGAACCGATTGAATTTCTTCTAAACTACAAGGAGGTTCTAAAAGACGATTTGCAACAATTTGTGTATGAATACCGAATTCATCTAAAAGCTCTTGTACAAACTCAATCGACTCGACCGTTGGAAGCTCTTCTGTTGTCGTCACACAAGTAAATGAAGTGATCTCGGGATTGCTTAAAGTTTCATGAATGGCCTTGGCCTGTACTCCCATGGGGCCAACTCCAATACTCTCACTCATGGCCAATGGAGCTCTTACCAGCGACAATGTGTGCCCCGTGGCATAGCTATCTAATACGATCGTATCATAGTCCATGCTCGGCCCAACATCACGAACATGGCTGGTCGCTTTGCCTAAAACCGAAAGCTCTGGTAATCCAGGTGCTATCGCCATCAAGTTTTTCATCACCCGATTTTTAAAAAACATGCGACTGAGGGTTTCTATTTTTATAAAGTGATTTACATAATCTTGTAGACAGTCAGGCCAGTCCCATTTCGCAATCTGTACATTTTGTCGCAATTCTTGGCCCTTAAAATCAAGTTCTTTGAGCTGAAAAAAGGGAGCATAGAAACTATTCTCACCCAGCTCAGCCAAAAGAACTTTTTTGCCTTTTTCAGCCAGTCGAAAAGCCATAGCTGCTGCCACACTCGATTTTCCAACTCCACCCTTGCCACTTACAATATGGAGTTTTTGATCGCCTAAAACCATGTGCCTACTATCTAACTTTGAGCTCAGAAAATCTAGCCCTAATGACCTTGCTGTATTGCACAATTTTCTTGCCTTTCTCTAGCTTTTCTCATAGCTTAGCCCAAATTTTGTTGAAAAATCACGCATCCCTTAGCTGCCAATCTATAAGGAGTCAGAATGAAATCCAATCTCGAAAACAAATCCAAGCTCGAGAGAAAATTAAGCATAGAAGTACCAAATGACACTGTGAAAAAAGAATTTCAAAAGGCCTATCAAGAAATTCAAAAACAAGTAAAAATTGATGGCTTTCGAAAAGGAAAAGTACCTCTAAACGTAATCAAACAAAAATATCGCGACCATGTATTGCAAGATGTTGCCAACCAATTGGTACAAGATGCTTTTGTTGAAGCCATTCGAGAGCACGACCTTAAACCCGTAGCAATGCCTAAAATTGATATTCAGACTTTTAATGAAGAGGAAAACTTTCACTTTACAGCTGAGGTAGAAATTCGACCTGACATTGAGCTCACTAAAATTGAGGGTTTAAAAATCCAAAAAGAAAAAATAGAAGTCGCAGATGATAAGGTAGAGCAAGTTGTTGAAAGCATGAGAGAGTCTAAAGCTGAAAATGTCACAGTTTTTGAAGATCGCGGAGTGGCTGAGGGTGATATTGCTCTAATTGATTTTGATGGTTATGTCGATGGCGAACCCCTCCAGGGTGGAAAAGCAGAGAAGCACCCCCTAGAAGTTGGTTCAAACCAATTTATCCCTGGTTTTGAAGAACAGGTCATTGGCATGAAACCGGGGCAAGACCGAGATATCAATGTTTCTTTTCCTGAAGAGTACCATGCCCCTGAAATAGCAGGTAAACCTGCCCTGTTTAAAATCAAACTTCATGAAATCCAAAAAAGAGAACTCCCTGAGTTGACAGATGAATTTGCAAAATCGATGGGTGACTATGAAAATCTAGAAGATCTTAAAAGCAAGGTTCGCACAATGCTGACCGAGCAAGAAGAAAAACGCATTTTTGAAGACCTGAAGAGTCGTACTTTAAAAGCCTTGGTTCAGGCCAACCCCATTGAGGTACCTGAGTCGCAAGTTTTAGAACAAAAAGAGCTCTTGTTGCAAGATACACAAGATAAAATGAGTCAGCAAGGTATGGGCGAGCAACAATATCAAGAATACAAAGAAAAGTGGGATGCTGATTTTACCGAAACCGCCGACTATTTGGTAAAGAGTGGTTATTTGGTCAATGAGATTGCTAACAAAAATAAAATTGAAGTTACTGAGGAAGATCGTAAAAACAAACTCTCTAGCTATGCAAAAGACTCTGGCATTGAGTTCAATCAACTGCTGCAATATTACAATAAAGGTGAAGCGATGGAACGTTTGAACTATCAGTTGCTTGAAGAAAAAGTCATTCAAAGCATTTTAGATAAAGCAGAAATCGAAGAAGTTAGCGCCGAACAGCTTAGCACAGACAGAACCAATACCTAGATGCTTTGCTATTGCACGGCCTCTAGATTGTATTCTAAAGAAGTGTAGTTGGGGATCTCTTTTAGCGAGAAGCTTTTCAAATTAGAGAGATCATTCTTTTTTTCTAATTGAATTAGGTAGTCTTGAAATTCTTTGAGCATCTTTTTGTTGCCAATTTCGCCTTCGCCAGGAAGAAAAAGACTATTCTCTGCATAGGCCTTATCGATTTGCTTTAAGTTGTAAATCCAATCCTTTACAGAAAGACCTAATATTTTTTGCATATCAGGGTAATAGCCATTGAAAAACGCATCTCCTAAATAAGATAAATGGTAATCAAGAATATCAATTGTTAGAGTTCGAAAACTTGGCCCACCAAAAGCCAGGAACTCAACATTTAAGCCCAGCCATTCGATGCTCTCTTGTTCTTCGATGGCATTATAAGAAAAGTCGATTTCTCTATCATAGGCTTCACCCCAATCAGGGGCATAGATTTCTGCAAAAGCAATTTCAGATACAGCTTCCATTCGATGCTCTACAAAATTACTGAGAATCAGACTGCGTTTTGCACCTGGCTCAAAAGCTTGGGGTATTCTCTTTTTTATCTCAGGCAAAACAGAGCTTAAAAAGCAGTCGACAAAAAGAAATTCATCTTCCTTCTCTAGAACTAAAAAATTTCCGCTCCCGCCAATAAAAAAATGTGTCTCTGCATTGATTTTTTTATGCTCAATGGGCAGCAATTGCATTCGTTTTCTAAGTGGAGGTATTGGTTTTTTCTTTTTAAACAGTTCCATATTTTAATTCTGAAAAACTTTGTATGCTTTCAAGTAATTGTAGGCCTGCAGAGCTTGAAAATCTTGTCGCAGCAATTTATCTCTTGGGGAAAGTTTCTCGGGATCTTTTTCTTTGATGTTCTTATACCAAGTCAGATCTAACTCTGTTGCTGGTTTATTTTCTTTTTCGTGATCCCCTTTCAAATGACCTGCAATATCTGACTCTCGCTTGACTTTTCTTTTTATGATCGATTTTTCAAAGGCCTCAGGGTCAACATTTTCTACCACGATATCGGGAGTAATTCCAAAAGCCTGAATGGATTGACCACTAGGCGAGTAGTAACGAGCAACCGTTAGTTTCAAGCCTGAACCATCACCGAGTTTGACAACAGATTGAACCGAGCCTTTACCAAAGCTCCGCTGCCCCATAATGAGTGCTCGCTGATTGTCTTTTAAAGCTCCTGCTAAAATCTCACTGGCCGAGGCAGAGTATTCATTGATTAAAACTACGATAGGAAAGTCTTTGTATGTTCCTTCTTTTTTGGCATAGAGAACTTCTTTGTCTTTTTTGTTTCTACCTATGGTACTTACGATCATACCCTCTTCAATAAAAAGATCTGAAACATCGCGAGCTTGTTGTAAGAGTCCTCCCGGATTGTTTCTTAAGTCGAGAATAATCCCTTTTACTCCTGGTTTCTTCTCCATATGCTTTTTGAGCTTGCGCTCTAAATCACGAGTGGTGTTTTCTATAAAGCTAGTCAAACGAAAGTAGGCATAGCCATCACCCAAATCAGTGTATTTCACAGAACGAATTTTTACAGTACCGCGAACAATAGTATAATCTTTTGGCTCTTCGAATCCTTCTCGATAGATACCAAGTACAATCTTAGTTCCTTTCTTGCCTTTGATTAAATGTGCCGCTTCAACCAGGCTCAGGCCCTTGGTACTTTTACCATCAACAGAGACAATTTTGTCACCCGCTTTAACCCCTGCCTCATAGGCTGGAGTGTCTTCAATTGGTGAAATCACTGTTAGAATTTCATCTTGAATACTGATTTCGATTCCTAGCCCGCCAAACTCGCCGCTGGTTTCATTTTGAAATTCTTTAAAAAGTTCTGAATTCATATAATTGGTATGAGGGTCTAACTCTTGCAACATTCCCTTAATAGCACCTTTAATGAGTTTTTGGGTATCGACATTTTCGACATAGTATTGTTGTACTAGATTTAAAACCTTAGAGAAGGTTTGTAATTCAGTGTACCTCTCTTTGGCTACAGCCAATACCGCATTCGAGCTTAAGGCACCAGATAAAATTCCACCCAAACCAACGACAATTAGAATAATAAAAAATCCCATGCTACGAAATCGACGATTCATCTTCTCTCCTAGATTTCTCTCTTTGTGATTCGTTTTGCCTCTGGCAAAAACCACTTCAAGGGGTTGATGGCATCAGAAAAATGTCTGATTTCAAAATAAATTCCCGATTGATCTTGGCCCTTTATATATCCTACTTTTCCGAGTTTCTGCTTGGCAAAGACTTTATCCCCGACTTTATGCTGTATTTCTTCAAGATGAGAGTAAACCGTGTAGTAGTTTTGGCCATGGTCAATCACTAGGGTCATACCATAATCTAAAAAATCTTGAGCAAAAATCAAGGTTCCTGCTGCCACCGAATAAACGCTCTCCCCGCTTTCTGTCGAGAAATAGACTCCTTTATTAAAAATTTTAAACTTGTGCTTCGGATCTTTCTCAACTCCAAAATGACTGAGAACTCTACCTGAGACTGGGTGATGCAATGAGGCTTTTTGCTCAAAAAAAGATTTATCAAAAACAAACTTTAGATTTGGATTGGTAATTTCTTCTTCTAAAAGGCTCTTACCCTTTTTTCTTAACTTCTGCAGAGTCAAAAGATGTCTTTTTTGAGCACGTTTTAATTTTTTTACTAATAAATCTTTTTGGGTTTCGATTTTTTGCAATGATTTTAAATTTCTAGCAAGGTCTATTCGCTTCTTTGATAAGAGCTCTGCCTTATTCTTCAACTTTATTTTGCTCTGTTCATAGTTCTTCTTTTCTTGATTGTACTGAAACAAAAGTTCTACATCTTGCTTGGCAAAATACTGAAGATCTTTCATTAAGCGATCAGTCTCGGCAATGCTCTTGGCAAATAACAAGTGCTCCATCATTGCGTATTGGTTCCAGGTATTTAAGAAGTTGAGTTTCTGTTTTAATGCTTTCTCTTTTTGGGCCAAGGATTTCTTTGAATTTATCACCAAATCGATGTATTTTTTTGTGCCTCTCTCTAGATATTGTATCTCTGATATCAAGTCTTTTTGCTTTTTGAGCTGTTTCCTCATTTTATTCTTTATTCTATAAATTTGTGCCTGTAAGCTCCTTTGCCTTTCGTCTGTAAGTACAAATTTATTTTCTACATCATCAATTTTTTTTAACAGAGTATCTGTCTTGGTCGATGCCAAACATGAAAGAGAAAAGAAAAAAAGAAGCCATTTAAACATTGCTGGCTTCACCTGCGGCCCACCCACTGTTAATTTTTCTTACGCATAAATAAGATCCCAATGCACCTATGATAATAGCTAGCAATACAATCAAAGCCATCATAACAGGATGAAGAAACTGAATCTCATTCGAGATTCCCATCATATTCAAATGAGAACGAAATGAGTACTTCGCCAAATAAAAAAGTCCATAACTGAGTGCAAGAGATAAAAGTGCCGCACTTCCTCCTAAAAATGCACCATTCACTACAAAAGGTTTACGTATAGCGGCGGCGCTCGCACCAACGAGCTCTAAGATTTCAATTTCTTCTCGATTTTTTTGAATAGATATACGAATCACATTTCCTATCACCAACAGAGAACATAAAAATAAAACTATCATAATACTAAAAGAACTTGCCCGAATCGCCATGAATAAATTTTTATATTCTGAAATCCACTTCTTTCCATAACCAACTTCAATAATTTCTTTTTCTTTTAAAAACTCATTGCTAAGACTTTCTAATAGTTCAGGAATAGCCGCAATGTTGGTAAATTGATCTAATCGAACTTCAATTCTTGGCGGAAATGGATTTGCTAGATCTTCAATTTTAGAGAGTTCTGGCATATATTCTTTAATCTTTATCTGAAAGTCTTCTTTTGCTTCTTTGCTAGAAACCCAGCGGAAGCTTTGAAACTTCGCCTTAGCTTGCAATTTTTTTTGTAAATCTATTTTATTATCAACTTCAGCATTCAGATAAAGTGTCATTTCGAGGTTTTTTCCCCAGCGAGAAAAAACGGTGTCTGCGTTCTTTACAAAAACTTGAAAACTAATAATGATAGAAAAACAAAGAGAGAGCACTAGTACTGTAAAGGCTTGCATTGAAAAATGAGAGCGCCAGTTACGAATCAAAACTTGCCATTGATTCATTTAAGCCTCCTACTTCTTTTAAGCATCCTGCTTCAATTTCAAGCTTTCGACAATTGTGCCGCTTAAGAATTTCGTGATCATGAGTTGCGACAAAAACGGTTGTCCCTTGAGCATTGACTTTATCAAGCAAATCGATGATTTCTAAACTCATGCGAGGATCTAAATTTCCTGTTGGCTCATCCGCAATTAATAATCCTGGTCGATGAATCAAGGCACGGGCTATAGCAACTCTTTGCTGCTCTCCTCCTGAAAGACATGTGGGCAGCGAATAAACTTTTGAACCCAAACCAACTTGGTCGAGCATTTCAAAGACTCGCTTTTTGATAAAACCTTGAGACTCACCTAAGACCTCTAGAGGAAGAGAGACATTCTCAAATACGCTGCGGTTTTTTAGAAGTTTAAAGTCCTGAAAGACTACACCAATTTTTCTTCTCAGTAGGGGAACTTGTGAGCTTGGCATTTCTTTTAATCCATAACCCGCAACACGGATATCACCGGAGGTAGGTAAATCAAAAGCAGAAATCATTCGAAAAAGCGTGGTTTTACCTGCTCCGCTTGGACCAGTTAAAAAAACAAATTCACCTTTTTCTATTTTTAGAGACACATTCTTTAATGCATGCACCGGACCTGTGTAGGTCTTATATAAATGAGAAAGTTCAATCATTCTTTCATTGTATCTAGAGCAAATCCAATTGACCAGAATGGAGCAGGTCTAGAATTTGTAGATGCTGATCTTTCATCGCAAGACGTAGGGCTTGCCCTTCAGAAACTGGCCCTTTTTGTAAAGCATCATCCCTTGAGCTTTTATAGGATTTTACGACTGTACCATTTCTGAAAATTCGGGTTACCAAAAAGGGATTTTGCTCCCCCCAATCTTCTGTTTGAACATGATAGCTTATACCTTCGACAGTTATGCTGGAATTAAAGCCTTTTTCCACTATTCACTCCGTCTTATTTTGAGAAATCAAGCAAGATTATACCCTATTTCTTTAAAACCTAAGGGGTATTTTTCCGATAAATACCTATGAGCTCAAGCATTAATTTTCTTTTCTCACTGGCGCTTCTATTTTTACTCTCTTCTTGCGGCGGATCTGATGATGCACCTAGTGGCACCACCACCAACTGTAACAATACTCCCTGTGCGAATGAGCCTAGTATCTGTAGCACTATCAATAGCTTCTCACCTAGTGTTACCATTACCGGTTCTGCAGTTTACAAACGCAGACTTTATTTAAGTTCGGGCTTGGGTGGGGTTGACTCCAATGATTACCCTATTCGTTATGCCGAAATTGCAGTGCTCGATAGCACCGGAAGTGAAATCCAATGTGGAGAAACAGATGCATCTGGCAATTTCTCCATCAGTGTCCCCGAGTCAAGCAGTGCGAACTACAGAATTCAAGTTCGTTCGAGAATCAGCAATAGTAGCCAAGCTTTAGTCAGCGTCCTTGATCGCCACGACAATATGACCTACTATGCAGTTCAATCTGCAAGCTTCACTCCAGACTCAAATAGATCAGTAGGAACTCTGATTGCGGCTCACGATGGCCAAGTCATTGGTGGGGCTTTTTTTATTTTAGACCATATTTTGCGAACCAACGAATTTTTAAGAGCTCAAACCACGAGTTGCGATGGATCTAGCGGCTCCATCACAGCCTGTTCCCCTTTTACTGTTGCTCCCAAGGTACAAGTTCTATGGCGTCCGGGTTTTAATCCTGGAGATTACTACGGGGTGGGACCCGTTAGCTTTTATATCTCTGGCACTTCAAGATTGTATATTCTTGGCGGCGATAACAACGACGTCAATTCTAGTGATACCGATCATTTTGACAGCACTGTTGTGATTCATGAGTACGGTCACTTTTTAGAAGACATGTACCCTGGTAGTAGCTCTCCCGGTGGAGCCCATGATGCCAACTCTATTTTAGATGCAAGACTTGCATGGAGTGAAGGCTTTGCTACTTTTTTAGCTCTGCAAGTAACAGCGGATTCCAACTATACGAGCGTCTTTGACAATGATACAGCCAATTATTTAAATCAATATGTTGATACCTATGGAAATTCTGATGGAAGTACTGGAAATGAATTTCCAAAAATCAACCTAGAAACCAATTCTCCTCGAAGAGATCCCAGCTCTACCTCTTACAGCATCGATGATGGTGAGGGTATCTTTCGTGAATTTTCTGTGGTTCGTGGATTGATTGATGCAATGGACAGCGATGTGGATGCTGTGGTTTCAACAAATCCTGGGTCTGGAGAAAACATTGACAGTGATTTTCATGAGTTTTGGACAGTTTTTGCAAGTAGTGATGGTATCAATGCTTTGAATTTTATTAATATGGGCCAATTCTTGCAAATTCAAGATGGGCTCACTGGCAGAACCGACTGGGACTCCATTCGACTCGATGAGAGCATGACAGCCTCAGGGGGTGTATCTAACCCCAATCAATTCTTGCGCTACTATGCAACTCCTGATGTTGGTAATGGCTGTAGCGACACTGCCACCATTCAACCATCAAGTGATAATTCGAATTCTGAAAATGGTAGTTTTGCCAACTCCAATCAACTGGCCTCGAATGATTTCTACGCCTACACCCACCCCGGTGGAAGCTTAGAGATTTTACTCAATGGCAACACTACTCTAGATCTTGACCTCTTTCTCTATGCCAATGCTTACACCTATGGTTCAAGTTCAACTATGCTGGGGAGCAGTCTGCAAGAGAACACAAGTTCAGAAACGATCAGTATTTCAAACCTTGCTGCTGGCACCTATATGATCAATGTAATGGTTTTTACTGGGAATCTTGCCGGCACTCCAGAGCCCTGGCCGAGCAGTGGCTATGACTTAACAATTACCAATAGCAGTGGGAGCAACAAAATATGTCCACCTTAATCAAACTCATACCAGCCATTGTATTGACTTTGTTTTGTTTGGCCTACAGTAGCTCAACAAATAACAATCATTTGCAACTGCAGAGCCTGAAGAAATTTAAAAACACACACAATCACAAAATCAAAACCTTGGCTTCAAAGCACAGCTTGCCGATGCAAAAGGCAAGAAGTAGTTTTTCGGTCGAATTTCAAAATGCAAAACCAAATGCAGAGGGTATTCTCAAAATACAGGCTGGCATTAAAAATACATTGGGCGTGCAAAATGCCAAATTCAAATGGATCCTTCCCGAAAAGGTCGAACTCACCTCAGGCAGTCTGGAAGGTGATCTTGAATTTATCAATGGCTTTGTTGACTTAGAAGTAGAATTGTCTGTCTTAGATCAAGAAGATAGAATCGTGCGACTTGAAGTCTACACCTACGAGCTGGGTGGAAAAATAGGTAAGATAAAAACTTTTTACACCCAAAAGCATGAAGAAAGAATGTATGAAAAGCTGAGCAAACGCACTCAGCTGGAGTTCTTAAATGCCGAAGGCCAAGGGCAAAAAATTCTGCAATAACATAACTAAGCTATCTGCACATAAATTTCAGGGTCGTACTCTTCTCTTAAAATCGAAGTCAACGCATGAAGGGTGCCCATGGTTGAGCTCGGGCAAGTTCCGCAAGCTCCCATATACTGAATGGTAATGACTTTGTCTTTTAAAGATAGAATTTCAACATCACCACCGTCCATCTGTAAACCTTGACGAATGGTGCGATCTAAAATTGCATCAATCTTTTCAATCTCTGGGTCTTTGGGTTTGGGCTTGGCTTTGATCACTTTCTCTTCAAAATCAGCATTGTGAATCGGCATGCGAGTCTCAATCACCGCTTTGATGAGCCAAGAGAGATGGTCCCAATCGGCCTCACCATCTTGAGTGACTGTGATAGAGTTTTGAAACAAGTGAATACTCGAAATATGAGCCAAGCCTAAAAGATCATAGGCTAAAACCACATGCTCGCATTCGGCCTGAGCATGTGGTTTTAGCCTATGATCTTTTAGGCTTGGC
>CAZZCP010000020.1:0-10778 GCA_964653235.1 uncultured Pseudobdellovibrionaceae bacterium
GCCGCCGCCCGATCCGCCGCCGCCACTACCGCTGGAGAGCTTGCCATTGATGTTGGTATCATAAGGGCCTTCGCCTTGACCGCCACTGCCGCCGCCAGGGCCGCCGCCGCCAAAACCACCACCGGCACCGCCGCCACCAAGGCCGCCGCCTTTTTGATTGGGGTTCTCTACTCCAAGATCATTACCAACTACCGCACCTGGAATCGCATCTTGGTTGTTGGTATCTACCAAGTCGGGATCAATCTCGATGTCTCCTGTATCAGCTTGCCGGTTGTCACCCACAAGCGGGTTTCCACCGCCGATTCCACCGCCGCCGCCGCAACTGATGTCGGCAGGGTTTAAGCGGCAAATACAAGCTTGGTCAAAAGAGCCATCGGCACCTGAACAGGTTGCCACGGCTCCGCAAACAGGATGCCCACGGTTGGAGTCGACCGCACAAAAACAGGCCGCACAGCCTGGATTGGTGCGACATTGAGTTGAGTCGGCACAAACATTTTCTTGATTCAAATCTTGGTTTTCAAGAGCCGCCACACAAGCCTCAGATTGAGCTTTGGATTGCAAAAACTGCCCGGCAGAAGTCAGCGCCGTTGCGATGTTGAAGCCGAAGGCTTCGCAGTTGTCGCTACCTTTGGTTACATCTTTATTTCCATCTTCGATCTGTTTGTTCAATTGAGTGACGTATTGAGAAAATTGACCATCGTGCTGCTGTGCATGATTACCTAAAGACTCAAGTAAATCTTTTAATTGTCCAAACATTGTATCCGCTTTATCACAAGATTTCTCGCATTTATTTTTTGCAAACAAACAAATCCCGCCCATGGCAGCAGTTAGGCCACCCATTAAATTATTAAGTTTTTGTGATTCTTCACATTGCTCTCTTTGGGTGGGACGAGATTGCACGCCTTGAATTACAGCATTGGCAAGTGGTGCGAAGGTTTGGGCTGCACAGGACCAACTTGCAGTTCTACCAGAACTTTTGCAAGCGCGTACTGCTTTTTGAACATCATTGGGCAAATCACGAAAACCTGGGCTTTGATCCAGCATACAATCTTTTAATGCTCCAGGTGGAGGTGGTCCATTATTTAATATCTGAATTAGACATTGGTTGTAAGTTTTTTGAGTTTCAGTGTAAGTTTGATTGAGTTTATTTTCGGCTGCCTCAGCTTCCCTTCGTGACCGCAAAGTTTCTTCTCGAGATCTGTATTCAAGACTTATTATACCATTAGCAATAGTTAGATAGCTTAAGGCAGCTTGTTGAATCTTACATTCATCTATATCTGGTGTAATAAAGCAGTTTGGGGAATCTGCATCTGCATTTTTAAAACTTAAAAAAAGTAAAAAAACCAAAAGAAACTTCATATAGCCCTATCGGCCAGAAAAACGTTTCACTTTACGACAATCTGGGCTGAGCTCTCAAGAAAACTCAGCTTTTTCAAAATCTCACTTTGAGACGCTAAGCTGGAGCAACAACTATCAAAAGTCTTTACAGCGCTCAATTTTGAGAAGTTTCTAAGTACCTAAAATAAATCAAAAATTATAACATATAGAGCACAATAACTGGCCCCACACTTGCAAGTTAAAGAATTAGACACAATTAACGGGGTAGAGAATGCGTCTCTTTTTTATTTTAAAATTGATTTTTTTTGCCGGAGCGCTTGAAGCAAAGGCTGGAACCAACAAATGCTCACGCGGCTGCTATATCTCTTATGAGAACACATCTGCTGATTCTTACTCATATAAACAAAAGAAAACCAACTGCATTATGCGTCTTGGAAAAAAATCTTTGTACCTTGAATTCAAAGCCAATCAGCAAAACCATCGCCAGTGGTTTAAACTTGCTGAAAGTCCCGATTTCAATCAAATGCAAAGTCATCAGTTTTGGTCGATAAACGAAGACAATCATCTCGCCCGAAGCCAAGACAAAAAAGGCAATGATTTGCGCCTATGGGTGCAAAGACAAAAGCTAGGTTACTGCATGGTCAAAGTACAAGAGTATGTGCCAGCGACAGTACCCAACAATACAACTATAACTATGAATCAAAACCAATAAGACTTCGAAAGAAGTCGGTGTACCCCCGATAAGCCAAGGACGGCCACACTTTTTAAAACGACTAAACTGCTTTCTTTTTTTCATTTTGGACGTCCGTCCGAGTACAAATAAGTGCATAAGATTAAGTGTATTCAGTCTTAGCTTGTTGAAAACTTGGTGCAGCTTCACACAAGTATCAAAAATCATCTAAAGTTTCAATTAAGCAAGAGGAAAAACTGAAATACAAGGCAGTAGCTCATAAAATGAACTGAACCAATGTTAAAGCAAAGAATCAGCTGAAGATAAGGTCTGTAAAACTTCGAGTTCGCAGTTTTCGAGAGAACTATCAACAGGTGTTCTCACTTCAAGATAATCGCGTCTTCGGCCACCATAGACAGAGTAAGAAACAAAGGTTTCAACAACACTTAGTTGCCCCTTTTTCTCCACAAGATCATAAACAAAATCAAGACCAGTATCTTTGCGGCCAGTTCTTTGTTTACGCAACTCAACGGGAAGTCCCATCATGAATTCGAATTCGTCCTTTACAAAAACAAAGTTCTTTTCCCAAGTCAGATTTCCACCAGCATCTGAAACGGAAAAGCGCATATCCCGCTGGTCATCATTTTCAACTTCGACCTCTATGCGCAGGCTTTGGTCTTTTTCCATATCACAAGTAAAAACCTGAGAAAGGGCTATAGAAGGCAAAACGGCCAGGCCGCTACCTATTAGAATTCGAACAAAATTCATGCGCTCTGTCATATGGAGTTGCAGAGCAAATGGCAAGAATTGACGCTATGTTTGTAAGAAATATATTAGCTGCTCCCTTTTATTTCACCTTTTAGTCAAAATTGAATCGAATTTTCTATCACTTAGAATACTTGTCTGGAAATGTCTTAAATCTTGAACCGCCTTGGACAGAATACATGAAATATTCTAGATACTTATATGCTTTCGGACGGACGTCCGAAGTGAAATAAAAGGGAGCAGTTTTAGAAATAGAGCAAATAAAGCTCAAATCTGCCATTCTACAGGCTGAATATTCTTTGATTTGAGGTAGGAATTGCACTTTGAAAAGTGACGGCAGCCCAAAAAGCCTCGATGTGCCGACAGTGGTGAAGGATGAGGTGCTTTTAAAACCAAGTGCTTCTTCGGGTCGACAAAGGCCGCTTTTTTTTGCGCATAACTTCCCCAAAGTAGAAAAACCAAGTTATCTCTTTTTTCATTGAGTTCACGTATCACCCGATCGGTAAATTCCTCCCAACCCCTTTTTTGGTGAGAGCCTGCCTTGTTGGCCTCCACAGTGAGAGTTGCATTCAATAGTAAAACCCCTTGCTCAGCCCAAGCACTTAAATCGCCATGCGAAGGAATTTCAAAGCCAAGATCAGACTGCAGTTCTTTAAATATATTTTTTAATGAAGGTGGGGCGGGCACTCCCTTTTGCACTGAAAAACATAGACCATGAGCTTGGCCCGGGCCGTGGTAGGGATCTTGACCCAAGATGACGACTTTGACCTTTTCAAAGTCAGTGGCCTTTAAAGCTTGAAAGATCTGAGCTGATTTCGGATAGATTCTTTTTTTTGCCTCAAATTCCTTTTGCAAAAAGGCTTTGAGCTTTTGCATATGCTCAGTCTGAAATTCATCTAAGATTTGCTCTTTCCAGCTTAGAGGGAGATCGACCTTGCTTTGGTTTTGCATCACTCTTGATCTTCTCTATTGTCAGACTGAAGAGGAACCACAGCCGCTGCTGGCTCGAGCGGAGTTTCAGGATACTTTGCCAGTATCTTTTGTGTACTCATACGAAAGCTTTTATTTTCAGACAAAAATACCAAAACTGCAGTAAATATAATACTAAATGGAATCAAAGCAAACATCGCGGCCTGCAACCATTCTGCCCCCGGGATTCCTCTTTGCAGGGGGATGGTGGCAAGCACAGCACAGGCCAGCCCCCTTGGCCCCATGGCGATAGAGGTAATGGATTCTTTTCGATTCATCTGTTCTGCAGAGAAGAGGGCGCGAGTTGCAAAGTAGCGAGAGATATAAATAACAATTGCAACCAAGACGGCAAAGAGAATGATCCATAAATTGTCGAGTTTTAAAATCAAACCAAGATACAAAAAGAATGTGGTTTTGAGTAAAAAGGTCAGCTCCCCAAGTAGGGCTTGGTCTTTGTAGCTGATCGGCACCATGCTGAAAAATCTTTTACCTAAGGCTGGGGTTAAATCAAGGTTGCCCAAGATAAAGCCCAGAGCTAATACCCCCATCACTCCATTAAGTTCAAAAAGTTCCATTAAACCATATACAAGTAGTGCCCATGCTTCACCGGCAAAAGTCATACTAGTCAGCTCGTTAAACTTTTTGCGTAAAAAGGCCCACAAAAGTCCACTCAATAGTCCGAGTGCAATAGCCAACAAAGTTTTGGGGCCGATGCCGATGAGCAAATTTGAGAAAGAAAAGTTACCCGTTTTGACCCCATCCACCATAACCAAAAAAACCACAATGGTAAGAACATCGGTAAAGGCCGACTCTAATGAAAGAGTGGTTTTGGTGAAATCTTTGACCTCAAGATGTTTAATCAGTGGAATCACCACGGCACTCGAGGTAGAGCCTATGCCTAAGCCAAATAGCATGGCGATTTCCCGGGTCTGGCCGGCAATCAAAAAGGCAAGAGCAAAGCCAAGAGTGATAGCTAAAAAATAGCCGAGCAAAGAGATTTTGAGTGCGGGCAAAGAGGTAGAGACCAAATCTCGAGCCCGAAGAGTCAGACCGCCTTCATAGAGAATCACTACCAAGGCAAAAGTAGATAAAACCTCTCCCAGTTTGCCAAAGAACTCGGGCTTTACATAGCCGAAAACCGGGCCAGCTAAATAACCTAGGAGCATTAAAAACAACAGATCAGGAATTTTGGTTCGTATAAAAACCCAGCGAAGAGCGTGCCCCAAAAAAAACAAAAGAGAAATGCTTAATATACTGATTGCCATTTTTTGAGCTTACTCAAGATAGGTGTATCCGGATAGGCCTTCCTCATAGTGTCGAAGAAGAAGTTTGGCCTCATCACGAGTGATTTTCTGCTCTGAGATACTCATTTCAGTTTGGTTGCGAATATTTTGCATCAACTCACGGCGTTCATATTGAATATAAGACAAGACATCAGTTACAGTGTCACCTTCAACCACATTTTGTACTGAATAGCCATTTTCATGCAATTGCACATCTACCGAATCGGTGTCGCCAAAAAGATTGTGCAAATCGCCGAGCGACTCTTGGTAAGCCCCTACTAAAAAAGTCCCCAAAATATAGTCTTTATCGCTTTCAAGATCATGCACGGGCAAAGAATTGGTGGCTTGGTAGTCTTCAACAAATTGATCCATTTTTCCATCCGAGTCGCAAGTGAGATCGGCGATAATCGCCCTTGAACTCGGGGCTTCTGCCAGACGGTGAATCGGCATAACCGGAAAATACTGATCAATGGCCCAAGCATCTGGTACCGATTGAAAGATTGAAAAGTTACAATAGTACGTGTCAGAGAGCTGACTTTGCAGTTTGAGAGTGATTTCTTCAAAATCATCGTTCTCTTTGCTCAGATCATAAATTTTCGTAAAATTGGCCCAAACTAAAGATTCAGCCTTGGCTCTTTCATTTAAACTTAGGTATCCAAGTGTATAGAGTTTTAGAGCATCATTTCTTAGTTCTAATACATCATTGTATGACTCGTTGAGATTCTTAAGATTCAAGGCTTGATAAATTTCATCTAAATTGTGCAAAAGTGGGCTGTCACTTTTATTCAGTTGAACGCTATTTGAATTTTTTCGAACTTGATTTTTTCCAAGAACATTAAAAATCAAAACCGAGTGGTGAGCGACCAAAGACCGACCTGCCTCAGTAATAATATTAGGATGAGGCACCTTATGGCGATCACAAATTTGTCCAACATGGTAAATCACATCATTGGCATACTCTTGTTCAGAGTAATTGATAGAACTATCACTGGTACCAGTGCCGTCGTAGTCGACACCCAGTCCGCCACCAACATCTAAATAGATCAGATGATTGGCGCCCATATTAAAAATTTCAGTAAAATAGCGGGTACCCTCTTTGAGAGAATCTTTGATGGATTGAATCGATTTTACCTGCGAGCCAATGTGAAAATGGACCAATTGTAGAGAATCAAGAGAATCTGCTATTTTGAGTTGTTCTACAGCCTGACACATTTCTTCAGGAGTGAGGCCAAATTTTGACTTGGCTCCAGAAGATTCAATCCATTTTCCTGTTCCCTGAGAATAAAGTTTGGCGCGCAAGCCGATATGGGCCTTTATATTGAGTTTTTTGGCGATTTTTAAAACCATGGGCAATTCACTGTAGCGATCGATGACAATAATGGTTTTTTTACCCAGTTTTTGGGCCAAAAGAGCAGTTTCAATGTACTCCTCATCTTTAAAGCCATTGCAGATTATTAGTGATTGATTCTTTTTCGCAAGGGCCAAGACCACCAAGAGTTCAGGTTTACTTCCAGCTTCTAGACCAAGATTTCTATCACTACCATATTCTACGATATGCTCGAGCAACTGGCGATGTTGATTGACCTTAATCGGAAAGACTCCGTTGTAGTCGCCGCGATATTCGTTTTCTTGAATGGCTTTGCGAAAGCAATTGTCGAGCAGGTTTACTCTCTCACGAACAATATCAGGAAAGCGAATCAAAAGGGGCAGTCGAATGCCTCTTTCCATCAATTCGGTAGTGAGCTCATGAAGGTCGACATTGTACTTTTTATCACAGTCCTCAGACTTGCTGTTTGCACAAACTGTGACATTTCCATTATCATTGATATGAAAAAAGCCGGCACCCCAATCTCGAATACCATAGGTGCGTTCGCTTTCTTTTGTAGACCACTCTGCCATCTTAAAACCTCTATTTGGCAATGATATTTAAAATCCGACCTGGTACATAAATGACTTTGCGAATTTCAGCATCAGAAATTACTGCTTGTACTGATGCCACTTCACCGGCCTTGGCCATGGCCTGTTCTTGGTTCGCTTCTTTGGCGATTTGAATCTCGCCGCGCCTTTTGCCATTGACCTGAACACCGATCGTTATTTCATCTTCTTGGCAGTACTTTTCGTCGAATTCAGGCCATTTGGCAACAGATACAAAGCCCTCTTGCCCCAAAAGCTTCCAAAGCTCTTCACAAAAATGGGGAGCAAAAGGAGCTAAGACTTGTACAAAGCTTAGAGCCGCCGATTTAGGGACTTGTTCTTGCTTGTACATCTCATTAATAAAAATCATCATTTGCGAAATGGCGGTGTTGAATCCTAAATTCTCAATGTCATGAGATACTTTTTTGATTGTCTTATGAAGCAGCTTTAAAATCTCTTCTGTGGGCTCCTTGTCGACTACCTTGACTTGCTCTTCTTCATCGATCAGCAAGCGCCAAATGCGGTCTAAAAAACGGCGAACGCCTTGAATTCCTTGCATCGACCATGGTTTGTCTTTTTCTAAAGGACCCATAAACATCTCATACATTCTCAATGAGTCGGCTCCGAGCTCCTCGATCACATCATCGGGATTGATGGTGTTGCCGCGAGACTTAGACATCTTCTCGCCGTCATCGCCTAAAATCATTCCTTGGTGTACGAGTTTTTGAAAGGGCTCATCGTGGCTGACCATACCAGCATCAAATAAAACCTTTTGCCAAAAGCGTGAATAGAGCAAATGGCCAACGGTATGCTCAGGCCCACCAATATAAAGATCTACAGGCATCCAATAGTCTTGAGATTCTTTTGAAAAGGCTTCTACATCATTGTTGGGATCACAATACCTTAAAAAATACCAAGAAGATGCAGCAGAACCAGGCATGGTATCAGTATCTCGAAGGGCCGTTTTGCCATCTTTGTCTTTATAGTTTAACCATTCTTTATTATTGGCCAAGGGAGAGTCACCTTGATCTGAAGGTTCATAGTTGGCAACCTCTGGCAATAAAACTGGGAGTTCATCATTTGGCACCGTCTTGAGGTCTCCTTCTGGGTAATGAAGAATCGGAAAAGGCTCTCCCCAAAATCTTTGACGGCTAAAGAGCCAATCACGCAATTTGTATTGAATCGATTTTTTACCAAGATTCTTTTCTTCGAGCACCGATATCATTTTGTCGATAGCCGCTTGTTTTTGCATGCCATCGAGAAACTCAGAGTTTACTAGTTTACCATCTTCGGTAAAAGGTAGCTCGCCTCCCTCTAAAACTCTTTGAATTTTCAAATCAAACTTCTTGGCAAATTCAAAATCTCTTTCATCGTGAGCAGGAACACACATAATGGCTCCTGTTCCGTATCCCATAAGAACATAATCAGAGATCCAAATGGGTAATTTTTCATTGCTAAGTGGGTGACGGGCATAAGCCCCAGTAAAACAACCGGTTTTGTCTTGATTGGCTTGACGGTCAATCTCTGACTTTCTTGAACTCTGATCGATGTATTCTTTAACGGCTGCCTCTTGTTCTGGCTTCAATATCTTGAGCACCAATGGGTGCTCTGGAGCAAGAACCATAAAAGTGGCTCCAAAGAGAGTGTCTGGGCGAGTGGTAAAGATACGAATCTTTTGCTCAAAGTCTTCAATGGCAAAATCAACTTCAGCCCCTACTGATTTTCCAATCCAATTTCTCTGGCCCTCTTTGGTGCGTTCGGGCCAGTCGATTTTGTCGAGGCCTTCTAAAAGTTTTTCGGCATAATCGGTAATTTTTAGCATCCACTGTTTCATTGGCATGCGTACCACAGGGTGGCCACCGCGCTCGCTCTTGCCATCAACAACTTCTTCATTGGCGAGAACCGTCTTGAGCGCAGGACACCAGTTCACAGGAACTTCTTTTTGGTAGGCAAGGCCGCGCTCATAGAGCTTTTTAAAAATAAACTGAGTCCACTTGTAAAATTTAGGGTCGCAAGTAACCACTTCACGCGACCAATCGTAGCTAAAACCTAAAGCTTTGAGCTGGCGGCGAAAGCTTTCCATCGCCTTATAAGTGGTAACTTCGGGGTGAACACCTGTTTTGATGGCATATTGCTCGGCAGGGAGTCCAAAGGCATCAAAGCCCATTGGATGGAGAACATTAAATCCCTTGCATCTTTTGTAGCGAGCCAAAATATCGGTAGCGGTGTATCCCTCGGGGTGTCCTACATGAAGACCTGAAGCAGAGGGGTAGGGAAACATGTCGAGCACATAGTATTTGGGTTTTGAGCTATCCAATTTTGTTTCGAAGACATTTGCCTCTTCCCACTTTTTTTGCCATTTTGGCTCAATCGACTTGTGATCGTAACTCATTCCTGATCTCCTGAATTTTGACACACTAACCTATGCACTATACGCAGTCAAAAAGCACCTGGCTGAAAAAACTTTTCATACCTGTCGGGGAGACCTAGAATATATCTACTCTTAGGGGGAAATATGACTTGGGTAGAGCAACAGATTCCACGATTGGTAAACTTTGAAATTCGAGAGCTCAAACATCAAAGCCAGGCTTTAAAGAAAAATCCACTCAAAGACCCCACTTTGCGCTATCATCCAGTGTTGGTTCCTAAAGAAGAAATTCTCAATGCACCAGTGGTTCTCATTTTAGCAGGTTTTACTGGCAATGGCCCTAAGTATCTTGGAGCTCGCTCTTTTGAAAAGAACTTTGCCCAACAAATTGACCAAGCCTATCAACAAGAACAGGCCCCGCATGCCTACTATATATTTGTTGATGCCTTTAGTTTTTGGGGTGGCTCGCAGTTTGTAAATTCAAAGGCTGTAGGAAATTATGAGGATTTTATCAAAGATGAACTCTATCAATTGATTCGCAAACATGTATCTCGCGGGCCAATTGCTATTTTTGGCGCCTCCTCTGGTGGCTACGGCGCTCTTCATTTGTGTAGTAAATACCCTAAGAAGTTTCCCTATTTGGGGGCTCTTGCACCCGATGCTTTTTTTGAGGCCAATTATTTACCCGATCTCTATCAAAGCTCGCCCTTTTTAGAGGGGAAAAGCTTCAAATACCTTAAAAACCTTCATTTAGAAGGCAGACTTTTAAATCGAAAAAATGGACACGCATTGATCAATTCGATTGGTATGTCAGCTTGTTACTCTCCACAAGGAGAAAAGGGAGAGTTTCACTATCCCATTGATTTAGCTACGGGTTTGATAAGAAACAATATATGGAAGAAGTGGAAAGACAAAGATCCGGTTGTTTTCTTGGGCAAGAGAACGCAGAAACTCAAGCAGCTAAAAGGAGTTTTTTTAGAAGTAGGAAAAAGAGATGAGTTCTCACTGCAAATGGGATCAAGACAAATTCAAACAATGCTCAAAAAACACAAAGTAAAACATCATTACGAAGAGTTTGAAGGCGGACACTTTGATACTTCAGAGAGAAGGCCAAGCTTTCTTATGTGGCTGCAAAAAAACTTATAGGCCTCCGGCTGCGCCTTCACCACGATTGTCAAAGGCTCCCTCTAAAAGTCCTTCTTCGGTTCTTGAAACAGCGTAGACTCGAGCCGAATATTTTGAAACCTCGACTTTATGTCCTTTTCTCTTTAGTGCCGTTATGACTTCTGGACTCATACGATGGGGCCGAACACGAATTTGATGTGGCAAGTATTGATGGTGCACTCTAGGAGCCTGAATTGCTTCATCGAGGCTAAATCCCCTTAAAAGGTAGCGATAGATCGTTTGGTAAACTGCCGAAATAATCATGGGGCCCCCTGGAGCGCCAATGGCTAAACGAGTCTCTCCATCT
>CAZZCP010000020.1:10788-24630 GCA_964653235.1 uncultured Pseudobdellovibrionaceae bacterium
GTGGGGGTCATCGAACTCAGTGGTCTTTTGCCGGCTTCAACCACATTTCCTAAGCCTTGTATCAAGCCAAATTGATTGGCAACACCTGGTTGTGTAGTAAAATCATCGATTTCATTATTTAAGGCGATACCAAATTTTTTACTTACAACACCAGAACCAAAGCTACCATTTAAAGTGATTGTCATACTGACGGCATTTCCCTCTTTATCGACCACAGAAAGGTGAGTGGTTTCGGTACTTTCTTTAACCGCTTGGGCTTCTTTCAGAGGTTTGATTTCAAGACTTTTTGCCAGAGAAATACTATTTTTTAAACGATCAATATAATCATTTGATAAGAGCATATCGAGAGGGTTTTTGTGAAAGTCGGGATCACCTAGCAGACTTCGGCCACGATAACTTCTAGATAAAATTTCAGCGATCAAATGCATTTCGGTAGCGCTCAAAGCTTCGTATTTTGTTAAATTCATTACTTCAGTTAAATCAAGAGCATTAAAGAGAACGACTCCGCCACTACTAGGCGGAGGCATGCTATAGAACTTGTAGCCAAAGATCTCTTTTTCTAAAGCTTTTCGCCATTTTACTTGATAGGTTTTTAAATCTTCTAAGCTCATTAAACCTTGGCTTTCACTGACTGTTTGTACGATGTCTTTTGCCACAATTCCTTCATAAAAGGCTTTTGGTCCATGAATTTGCATCTGTCGCAAAACAAAGCCCAATTTTCGTTGCTTTAACATATCGCCCGGTCGGTAAGCTTTGCCGTCTTTGTAGAAAAACTTTTTTGCAGCAGTCGTAAACTCAGAGTCTTTGAGCTCAATTCTTTTTGATAGCTCTCCACTGACGGCAAAGCCATTTTCGGCTCTCTGTATGGCGGGTTCTATGACTTTTCTCCACTTTATCTTGCCATATTTTTTATGAAGCTCGTAAAGTCCCAAGGGAATTCCGGGTACACCAATCGATAGGCCACCTACTTTAGAGTCCTGACTATCTCTGCCGGCAAAACTGTCTTTGTTCATTTTCTTGGGTGCCGTTTCGCGAAAGTCGATGACTTCGACTTTGTCTTTGATGCGAACTAAGGCAAAACCACCTCCACCCAAGGCGGCAAAGTATGGGTTGGTCACTGCCATATCGAGTGCCGCAGCAATGGATACATCGACAGCGTTTCCCCCTTCTTTAGCAATCTCCCTAGCGGTTTCTACGGCATAGGGTGAGGCTAGCGAAATCATCATGTTTTGGGTTTTTTGGCTAACAGCAAAGCAAAAACAAGAGTAAAGAAATAAAAAAAGGCCTATGATTTTCATAGGCCCAGTCTACAAATTCGCCAACTAAAGTCACGAATTAATCGAAATCAGCAATTTTCGCACTAGCCGCTTTTGCTTTTTCAGAAACATTGTGAGCCGCAGAACTTAAAATTTCTGCATCTTCTTCTGATGCTTTCTTAACATCTTGCTCTTCTTGAACCACAGTTGCTTCTTCGACATTGGCCGCTGTGAAATTTATATCATCTTCCTCTTCTTCTTCGAGTAGAGAAGGAGCCGATTCAAATTCATCTTCTTGCGATTCGGAGGGAGTTTCTTTTGGTTTGAGAAAATCTCGCCTCATTCTATCAATGTTTTCAACTTGCTCTGTAAATTTTGTATTGGGAACCTCTTTGAGCTGGTCGAAAACTTGATCGGTGATTTTATGATTCAAAACCTGTTTGACGTAAGATTGCACAATGGGATTATCGACAGTGGTTTTTGCAAACTGACGTAAATTATTTTCAATCTGTCTGCGGTTGTCGACAAGACTCTTTGAAGCATCGATCACATTTTTTCTGAGTTTATTGGGATCTAGTTTTTGAGAGATATCCATTTCTAAAATATCTTTGGCTATTTTGTTTTCTTTAATTTTAGTGCGCCATTCGCGAAACATTGGACGAAAATCAGGCATAATTCCTCCCCATTTAAAAAGTATAACGTGAAATTTCTTGTAAAGATAGTGGGTTGTTTATGGCATGTTGAGCTTTCCTATTCTATTACGACCTGCAGCTTATCCCTCATTTAAGATGTGCTCGATTTTTAGCTTTTGCGAGCTGGCTTTGGCCAATCTCAGAGTTTCAAAATTGCACTATTCTTAAATAAAAGCGAGCTCTAAGCCCTTTTAACGAAGATGAAAACTCAATACAGCCCAAGGATCTCGGCACTTTACAATATTTTCACAAGCAATTCTAACAGATTGAAAGTCTACATCACAAGATTGAAGCCTTTGCTCTTTCTTGCTATGGAGCATTGCATGAAACTCGACACCAATAAAGTCAGCCGCACCCGCGATTTACCAAAGCCTAATCTCTACGCAAAAGCTCTGATCAATGAGAATCTTGAGTTCAATTACGATGAAGAAAAATGCCTAGAGTTTAAAGCGAAGTGGCGGCAAGAGTCTTTTGGCGTAAGTGTAGATACCCCAATGGATTTAGAAATTGGCACAGGCAATGGCTTTCATTTTGCCCATTATGTGCAGCAAAATCCCGATCGTAGAGTTCTGGGGCTTGAGCTTAAATACAAACCTCTAATTCAAAGTGTAAAGCGCTGTTTGCGAAATGCTTCTACAAATTTTCGCATGCTTCGCTATTCGGCCAATTATATTGAAGATCTTTTTGCTGATGAAGAGCTCGACAATGTCTTTATTCATTTTCCAGATCCTTGGGGAAAGGAGAGACAGCAAAAACATCGCCTATTACAGGCCTGCTTTTTTCAAAGTCTTTATCGTTTGCAAAGGCCTGGTAGCTTTGTTGAATTTAAAACCGACCATCAGGAGTATTTTGAGTTTGTTTTACAAGAGCTAAAAGGGAGTCCTTATATTGTAACTCGAAAGACCTTTGATTTGCACAATTCAGAATGGGCATCACAAAACTTTCAAACTCACTTTGAGAAACTCTGGACTTCAAAAGGCTTAAAAAGTCATATGTTGCGACTCGAAAAAAAGCCTCACCAATAGGGAGCATCTACAGTGATATCGCCTTCTATCTGGCAAGCACAAGCAAATCTCTGATTTGGTTTTAGCTCTTTGATCTCTGCCATATCGCGCTCATCTTCAGAGGGGCGACTGAGGTGAAAAGAATTGTCTACAACTTCAATAGCACACTTGCCACAGACCAATTGCCCTTTGCAGCTACTAGCTACAGGAATACCATTGTCAACCAAAGCCTGCATGAGATTGGAACCCGCTTCGACTTCGATAATTTTTGAGTTTTTGGCAAATGAAACTTTAGGCATCTCTTTGCTCTATACTTCTCGGCTGGATTTTCCAACTCAGGACGCAGTGTATTAGCATAGAGAGAACTACAAGGGATCAACCAAATCTGATAGTTCTTTAGAATTCTGGGAGGAAAAATGTCAGTAGAAAAAGTGATAATTATAGGTTCGGGACCTGCAGGTTATACAGCAGCTCTTTATACCGCACGCGCCAATCTTAAGCCTCTTATGATTCAAGGAGAAGAAGTTGGTGGGCAATTGATGACCACTACCGATGTAGAAAATTATCCAGGGTTCCAAGATGGAATTACTGGCCCTGAAATGATGGATATTTTTCGCAAACAAGCCGAGCGTTTTGGAACTCGTTATATTTCTAAGTTTGTCAGCAAAGTCGATTTTTCACAGAAACCCTTTAAAGTTTGGATTGGCGATGAAGAGTATCAATCAGAGTCTGTCATTGTTGCTACAGGTGCCACAGCAAAACTATTGAATATTCCGTCAGAGAAAACCTATTGGGGTAAGGGCATAAGTGCTTGTGCAACCTGCGACGGAGCTTTTTTTCGCGACGTCAATGTAGCCGTAATAGGAGGTGGAGATACGGCTATGGAAGAAGCTCTTTTTCTTACCCGCTATGCAACTAAGGTCTACGTGGTTCATCGACGTGATGAATTTCGTGCCTCTAAAATTATGGCAGATCGCGTGAAAGCCCACGACAAAATTGAGATTCTCTGGAACAAAGTGGTCGATAGCTATGATGGCGACCAAACTGGCCTAAAAGCTTTGAATCTCAAAGACACAGTCAATGGCGATACTTTAAAAATTGATGTAGAGGGTGCTTTTGTAGCCATTGGCCATAAACCGAATACAGATATCTTTAAAGGTATTCTAGATATGCATGAGAATGGTTACCTTAAGACTCAGCCCGACTCAACTTACACCAATGTTGAAGGTGTATTTGCATGTGGTGATGTACAAGATCAAACATACAGGCAGGCGATTACCGCAGCGGGTACTGGCTGCATGGCGGCGATCGATGCTGAACGTTGGCTTGAAGCAAAAGGTTTGTAAGTATCTTAAGTCAGGATGACGAAAAAGATGGATACAAAGGATTTTGTTCAAAAAATAGAATCTTTGGCAAAAGAGCGAATTCGCCAAACCTCTGTGGTTGAGCTAGATAGTTTTCGATCAATGAATCAAAAGCAGTATATTCCCTGTATTTTGGTGATTGATGATGACCCAGTGGTTCGCTCTTCACTTGAAAGGCTATTAGAAAAAGCAGGCTACAAAGTATTGCTGGCTGAAGATGCTCGCGAGCTAGCTCGGGTGATTGAAGATCGCGCCGTCGATTTGATTATTCTCGATATAGGGCTGCCTTGGATCAATGGTTTTGAATTGGCCGAAATGATGAAAGAAAATCGCGATCTCAATCAGATTCCACTGATCTTTTTGTCGGGTAAGACTGATCTTGAAGATGTAAAGCGAGGCTTTGCAGTAGGGGCCTCTGACTATATTAAGAAGCCCTTTGATATTCATGAATTGCTCAAGACTGTAAAGACGCTTTTAGATTTGAATTCTTAGTTTGGTTTGGTGACTGGTTTGGTGACCGTCACTTTTTAGTATTGCGATTGGTCACCAAACTACCAAACTAGTTAAAAGAATTTTCGGCAAGAATACGGTCGTATTCTTTGATTGCATCCTTCATCTGATCTTCTTGAATTCCACTTGCTTGAAACTGTTTGAAGGTCTTCTCACCCAAAGCGTATTCATATTGCATGTAAACCTCATAGCCTTCTTCACCCAAGCTTTGAATCAAGCGGTTTTCTCTTTCAGCCAAAAGAGCATCAAAAAGATTTTGATCTTTATTTTTAGCTTCAGAAGTTCGATTGTGCATATCGATTAAGTAATCAATAAATTCCATAGCTTCATCATCATTATAAGCAAATTTATTTTTTAAAAATTGAAGTCTTTCTTGAAACTGCTTATCGACATTTTCAGCAATTTCTTTTTTTTGTTTTTTCGTGATTTTGCGCGCATTCGATGCAACAGATGCGGGCTCTCTGGTTCTCACGACGTTTGCATTTACGTTTTCATCTACAATGATAGGTTTAGCATTTTCTTTTTCTTGATTACCAGAAGCTTCTGAGATTTCGCTTGTCTCTTCTGCGAATACCTGCCCAGTATACTCTTCTTCTATCGCTATTTCTGAATTTAGATTTTCTTCGTTTTGCTCTTGTGATACATAAAAAAAGATTCCACCAAGTAAAAATAATCCGACTAATATTCCTTGTTTCATTTTTCCCCCCCACATATTAAGAAATACCCCTATTGCTAGGGGCTTATCATATTAGTTCATCCGGCAAGTGCCCCACATGTTTACACAATTGCCTTTGTAGTCACGAGGACCACCGGCACCAATATAACTGCTAGGGCCTCTAGGTTCTGCATAAACTACCGGAAGACCAGTTTCTGGATCTCTTTGATGTGGATTTTCTACTATTCTTCTTGCCTCTGCTTCGCTACTAAAAGTAGTCATAACTCCAAAAGACAGAAGTCCTAAAACAGCGAGTTTAATAATCATTAGTTTTTTCATTTTTCCTCCCCAAAGGTTTAATTATTGTGATGCTCACAACACTGATCTATAAAGCAAATCAGGTGCCAGGGGGCGAAGCTTCAAGATATTGAAATTATTGATTATTAAAATGATACACTGTAGTTTATCGAAGATAACTGATCAAGAGATTTACAGGGTAATAGTTTTTTTAAAACAATCAAGTTTGAATGCTTGAGCTAATCCAATTCTTGTAGAGCACTTTTACAGATTCTCTAATCATTTACAGTGTCTCAAAATAATATCGAATAATTTCAGGTATTTCTGTAGGTCTTTGTGGCATCCAAATTGCTTAATTATTAGATGAAAGGGAGGATTTATGTGCAATTCGCTGAAGACTTTAAGTCTCATTGCTTTTTTTCTGGCATCCAGTCTTAGTGCAGGCTTCGCAGAAGCAAGAACTCAAAACTATAAAAGAAACTTTCTTGCTCCTTCGCCTCAAGATCCAAATGTTGCTTTTAATGTGTATCGAGTTATGCAAATTGCAGGCCATACAATTGTAGAAGCACAAAAGGCATGTGAAAAATCACCGCCCAATGGCACTGTAGCCAGCACAGCTGATGCAACAAAAGGAACGATTCAGCATTTGCATGTTCAGACTCGTTTTCCTGAAGAAAGTTGGTATTCCACTTGGTGTACTGCGGAAAGACAATAACTCTTAAGCTGCTCCACTTTGTTTCACTTTTCCTTAGAAATAAAATCCCAATTTCAATGATTTAGGGTATTGGTCCGAAACAGCACCAATATTTCGAGAATTGAAAGTAAAATAATTAATTCATTTTAGATAGTTATCCCCTTTCGTACCTATGTTCGAAGCGCAACAAAGGGGAGCAGTTTTTAAGAAAGACTTTGCTATTCTTATTTAATATGGTATATTTATTTAAACCAATTTGGAGTAAATTAATGATCCTATGTGAAACAAATATTTCAGAAAGAACATTGAGTGAAAAACTAGGCATATCCAGAAGTACGCTTCGAAAGGCAAAGCAGTGTGGTCAAAGTGTCAAGCTCTCTACGTTTCAAAGAATTGCTAATTATTTTGAAAGACAAGTTGAATTGATTTCATATCCTAAAGATCATCAACCAGATTGCACGAGTCTTGCCACTGGTTTTAGAATTGAAAGAGATGGTTTTTCATCTTGGAAAATTCACCTAATGAATATGGTAGATGAGTTTCGGAGAACAAAAGATGAGAGACTAATTCTGCTTCCACCGGAGCCATCTTGTCATCCAAAAATCAAGGCTCTCATAGCATCAACTGTTTTAGAGTTATGCCAAGAAGTGAACTTAAAAGCTCCGAATTGGGCTAAAAAAACAAAGGCTTTAGAGCAGCCGTGGTTTTTAGCCGAGATCGAATCTTTAAAGGCATCTGCTATTTTAGAGTCCTCTTTCGGCTTTAGATCAAAGAATATTTTTGTACTGAGTAATTTTTTAGATAGGGCATAAATGTTAAGTCATAAAAAAATAAAATCATTATTTCAAAAGCTCAATGAAAAATTAAAAAGCAGAAATGAGAGAGGTGAAATAGGTATTGTTGGTGGAGCCGTAATGTGCTTGGTATATCAAGCCAGAGCTTCGACAAAAGAAGTAAATGCGATTTTTGAACCTTCTCAAATTATTCGCAGACTGGTGGCTGAAATTGCTGAAGAAGAATCTTTACCAATGAGTTGGTTAAATGATGGAGCAAAAGCATTTATTCAGCCTGGCTTTCAAAGAGAAGAAGTTCTTCATCTTTCGAATCTATTGGTATGGGCTCCAGAGCCAAGATATATACTTGCTATGAAATGTATAAGCGCAAGATGGGATTCGAATGATAAAGACGATGTAATTTTTTTGATGAAATACTTAGAACTAAAACAAGCAGAAGATGTTTTTCAAATTATAGAAAACTTTTACCCTAAGTCTATGATTCCTTCTAAGACCAGGTTTTTTATCGAAGAAATTATGAGCAAAAGTGACGAATCGCAATACTAAAAAGTGACGGTCACCAAACTAAGGCGTGATTCCCAAATTGTACTTTTCATTGAAATAATTTTCGAGGCTATCAATTTCAGCAGGAGTTAGTGCTCGGTTGTATTGTACAATATCTCCCATATCACCATCAAAGAACTCCAAGGGGCCAATAGTTCCATCAAAAGTAGTAGCTTCTGAACCAACACCTATAAATCCAAATCGGGGAAGACTTCCTGAAGGAGAGATTCCGACCAAATTGGTACCTGGCGCATAGGCGACCACATCGGTTTGCACTCGATTGCCATCGATGTAAACATCTTTAAAACCAGTCAAAGAATCATAGCGAACGATCAAAAGGTGAGGATTGCCATCCACTACATCTGTGGTCTCGATCAAGTCATGAATTGTAGCTCCAGAATCTGCGGTCATCCAGTTGATCGCGCTGGCTGCAATCGAAAAGCGAAAACTTTCACTTCGATCAAATGAAATAATATGTCCATCTGCAGTTGGCTCTATAACCGCAGCAAGGGTGATACCTGAAATTTGTCCAACTACAGAATAGTTTAAGTCGCGAATCGCAAAATAGTGAGCATCGGCAAATCGCAATCCACCCACCCCATTGAGAGCAGCGGCAACATAGGTAGGTTGTTCTGCGCCAGTGCTTTGTTCGGCATGGAAGTTGTTGTCCGATTGATCCAGCCACGAAGAAACTAAGTTTCCTGCTTCGAGAGTGAGGTCCCGAGTGGGATCGAACCAATAATCCAAATCTGCAATACCGCTGGGAGCTGTTACAAACTTGCCTGAAGTAGCGGTATGATAGTTGCTAGCATCGGTTGCAGGAGTTCCAGTTGGAGCATCGGAGTGAATCACTAAATGCGCAAGCTCTCCTGTGGCCTCATTGTTTTGACTGGAATCTGAGCCCACTCGAAAGTTGGCTGCTGCTGGAGAAAAAGCTGCCAAAGAATGATCAAAGCTACATTCTTCTGAGCCATCGAGATAGAGCCTTGCCGTGGAGCCATCAGTATAAAAACCAATGTTAAAAAAATTGTGACTTCGAATTCTGGTTGGAGCTCGGCAATATTTAAGGCTTGCTAGATTGGCGTGAGTTGCAATGGTTGCTGCACTCAGCACCGAATTATAAAGTACGAGTTCATCGATTCTGCCATTGTAATATTGTCCCGACCCACCCGGGTTGACGGCACCGTTAAAGTCGAAGGTGCTATCACCAAATCGACCAATGCTAATATCACCACTGTGTGTGTTCATCAAACCAAACCCAGTTACAGTTGGCAGTATCTGAGAGCCATTGAGATAGCATTTGAACTCTTGGTTGGGATGATCAAAAGTCAAAGCCACATGATAGTTTTCGTTCACATTGACGGGGCTTGAGATAAACTTTAAGTTTGGAACATCTCCCCAACCTTGTGTAATACTCCAAGCCTGGCAATAGACATTCCCTCCGCTTAAATAAATGGCGAAGCCATTCGTACTACCACCTTGCTCATACAGGGTTTGTTGCGTGTTTACATCGTTCGCATTGAAAAAAAGTTCGATAGTCTTTTCATTGAATGTAGCGCCATTGTTATTGATTGCATTATTTGATGGAACAAGGCCGTAGTTTGAGCTTCCATTAAAACTTGCTGAATAAGATTGTACTGTATCGGTGGCTATAGGATACTGCCTCATTGTGGCTTGAATTTCGGCATCAACAGCAGCACCAAGACTGCCCTCGTTGACAAGTGCACCAACTCCAGTGGCAGATCCATCAAAGCGAAAGTAAGCAATTGGACTTGATGCCAAGATGACAAAATCATGATCAACACCGATATAACTGCCAATTAAGGCCTCCAGCTCGAGAGTATTTGATATGCTCACCTGCAAACCATTTTGATCAAGCCCACCATTTGCAAAAAGTGTTTGTCCCGCAGTACTTGCATCAGTGAACTGAAACCAGGATTGAAAGTAGAGGCTGGTATTGGCATTGAAGCCACTGCCCAGATCTAAATTGTCTCCTGTGCCATCAAACTGCAGCGAATAGGGAGTTAAGAGACTGCCGTCACCATTCCAGCCGCTTGCTGTGGTACCGGCAAAGTTGTTCAAGCTGGCATTCACTCCGACCAAAGCACCCGCATCGGTCAAATTAAGAAAACTTGTATCGAAGGGAATATTCGCGCCGACTCGGTCTCTTTGTGCAAACAAAGCATTGAAATCCATTAGTAGATTGGTTTGATCATAGTTTGAGCGAACTTGAATGGCGACAATCTCCTCGCCCGTATCACCCTGCATATTACCTTCAAAACGAAGCTCATAGTTGCCAAGAGCCGGTATAGACCAGGTCAATTGGCCATCAGCTGCAAGATTGGTGGTGTTCACAGTACCAGGCAAAGTACTGCAATCGGCCCCTGCAGCTACATTGTCATCAATTACCGTATCATAAGTACATGTGTAGGTGATATTGGTATCATTGCCGGTCACTGTATTATCAACATCTAAGGCAATGGCAGAACCTAAAACGTGTTCGGCCCCTGCAGCAAAAGTAAGATCTGCCAAACTAGTCAAGTTGGGCACTTGCAAAGTCGTTGTCGACACATCATTGGTATTATTCTCTAGGCTACCAAAAAAATCTTGGGCGCGAACTCTATATTCGTATGTGGTATTGGGTGTTAAGCCGCTAACAGTATAAGTTGCGGTTGGAGCTGCCACAGTTTGAATTAAATTCGGAATACCGCCGACAATTTCAAAAACAAAATAGTTGGCAGCGCTTGGGTCGTGAGTCCAATTGATTCGAACCGAGCGAGTTTGCAGATCATCGATCGAGTCAATTCCCGAAAAAACCAAATTGCCAACGCCCAAACCTTCCACTCCCATTTGTGAGACCAAGCCAGTATTTCGGCTACTTTCATAATTGAGCTGAACGGTAGCGCCAAAGTTGCCAATGCTTTGCGGTTGAAACCGCACTGTGATCGTACAGCTCTCATTGGGTTCCTTTAGCCCATTGCAAGTTGTTGCTTGAATCAAAAAATGAGAGTTTGCTCCGCCAACAGATGTGACACTTACATTTTCATCTGAAGTATTGGTTGCAGTAATCGTGGTATCTGAAAAAGAAGAGCTAGAAAGAACGGCACCGAAGTCAAAGGTATTTGGGGTGAAAGAAAATGCAGAGTTACCAACATCACCACTATCAGATGCTGGAGGCTGATCGTTAATTCCAAATAAATCATCGACTCCCTCGCCATCCGAGCAGCTCATCAGCACCATGCTGAGAAATAATAGTAAGAAAATATTAAGTCTTTTTAACACTGCAATTGCACCTTATGTATATAAATCGGCATTTTTAGCTGTATTTATAAGCATTTGCGAAACTTTAGGACTTTTGTTCAAAGTCTTGAGTTTTGAACTGGGCGTGATTTTGTGTTTTATATGAATACGAATTCAAGAGATGTATAACGAATGAAGAAAATTCTTAAGTTTGCGTTTCAGATTGAGATATAGAAGTATTATCTAAATTTTTTCTTATTCAAGGGGGTTCTATGAAAGCATTTGCTTTAATTTTTATTCTATTTTGCTCGTTTCCAGTATTTTCAAATACAATCACACCCATTGCAGAAGTAAAACTTCAAACCGATGTAATTGTTCGAGGAGAGGTAAGCCTGGTGATTGATTATGACGAGTTTGTTTTGACTGATGAAACTGGGAGTATTTTGGTTTATTTTGAGCCTTCTTTATCAGTGAAACGAGGAGATTTACTTACAGTTGAAGGCTGGGTAGATGAAGACTTTGATCTCGAGATTCATGCCTATGCTATCGTTTTAGAAGACGGAACCAGAATTGAGCTTTGATTCAAAAAAGAAGATGGGAAGTAATCTCATCTTCTTGTTTTTCAATTTATAGACTATAGGATAGACAGTATTGAGTAAATTGAGCCTTTAAATATCTTGTTTTAAATTTGCATCAATGCCTTTCTGACCAATCGCAATACTTAAAAGTGACGGTCACCAAAATACCAAAATATTTATTTTTTTGCCTAGAGACTTTTCAATTTATCAATTCAAACAAAAAAATGAACTTATGATTTTTAAAAATCATGATGAGTTTCAATGACTTCAGCTTATCCCGACTTTGGCCCTGAGTTTGCATTTTAAACGATCAAAGGGGGAAGAGTGATTAAAAAAGTCATAATTCTATTGTCCGCGCTTTTCATCACGGCTTGTTCTGCCGAATCTATTGATTTTGCCGGAAAAGAAACACCCGATTTTACTCGCATTGAAGAGCCTCCGGCTCCGCCAACGACGACTTTAAAAAAAGAGAGCTTTACACAAAATACTTTAGTGCAACAGGTAGATATTCTAGTTGTTGTAGACAACTCAACTTCTATGCTGACTGAACAAGCCAAAATGGGTGACAGATTTCCCAGCTTTTTAGATGGTCTAGGCGATTTAGAATGGCAGATTGGAATTACAACTACCGATGTGAGTGATGGAGCCTATGGATTAAAAGGCAGTCTTCTTCAGCTTACAGGAGCAAATTCATATATACTCGATGAAAGCATTCCGAATTATGAGCAGGTTTTTAAAGATACTGTGCAAAGGCCCGAAACAGATCAATACTGTTCGGTTTTTTATTGCCCACAACCACCGAGCGGATATGAAATGCCTTTACTAGCGAGTATTCAGGCAATGGAAAAACACCAAACCGACAATGCAGGTTTTTTTCGGCCCAATACAGATCTGGTAATTTTAATTTTGTCTGATGAAGATGAAAGTAGTGATGGGAATCATATCACTCAGCCACAAGAAGTTCTCGATAAATTTCATTCTATTTTTGGTAATACCAAGAAGCTATTTGCATACTCGATTATTGTTGAGCCGAATGATCTTACTTGTTTAGACACTCAACTCAAAGAAGATGGCACTGCTAACTATGGAGATGTAATTGCTGATTTAGTTCAACTCACGGGTGGTACGACAGGGAGCATTTGCTCTGCAGATTATACGAAAATTTTAAAAGATATAGGACAAAATGTTCGAGATTTGATTCAGTCGGTGCAACTTAGCGATACACCAAAGCCTGGAAGTATAAAAGTTGTGTTTGATCCGCAGCAAAACATTGGTTGGAAAGTTCAAGATAAAAGTATCATTTTTGATAAAGCTCCTCTGCCAGATACGAAAATCTCTGTTGAATACGAGACTCTAGTTTGGTGACCGTCACTTTTTAGTATCGCGATTGGTCACATAGCCGATGATGCAAATTCATTTTTTCTTTGTCTGATTTGAAGTCTTGTCCGAAGGCCTGGTCATTTGACACACCAAGATACTAAAAAGTGACGGTCACCAAACAAGGCTCACAACAAATGAGCGCCGCTATCGACAAAGATGTTGGTACCAGTAATATGTTTTGAGTAGGGGCTCGCTAAAAAGGCAGCCATCTCTCCGACATCTTGTTGATCGATATTTTCACGAAGAGGAAAACTCTCTTCTGCCTTTGCTAAAATCGAACGAAAATCTCTTACGCCAGATGCAGAGAGGGTTTTTACAGGGCCGGCCGAAACCGAGTTTACGCGAATTTTGTTGGGTCCAAGATCATTCGCAAGATAACGAACGCAAGCCTCTAGACTCGCTTTCGCAACACCCATCACATTGTAATTTGGAACCACCTTGTTGGCGCCTAAATAGCTCAAAGTGACGATGCTACCGCCATTTGGCATCAACTTTTCACATTTTTGCGATAGTTGAACCAAAGAGTAGGCGCTGATCTCCATTGCAGTTAAGAAGCCTTGCTTGCTAGTATCGACAAAGCGACCATTCAAATCATCTCGCTCAGCAAAGGCAATCGAGTGAATCAAAATATCCATCTCAGGCCAATGATCAGCCAATTTAGCAAAAAATGCATCGACACTGCTATCATCACTCACATTGAGTTCTTCAATAAAATCTGCACCAGCCGACTCGGCCAGGGGGCGAACTCTTTTTTCTAATTTTTCGTTTAAATAACTAAAAGCCAATTCTGCACCATGACGATGAAGGCTCTGCGCGATACCCCATGCAAGACTGC
>CAZZCP010000020.1:24640-31222 GCA_964653235.1 uncultured Pseudobdellovibrionaceae bacterium
TGCCTTTTTGCCTTTGAGATCTAACATAGAGCGAGCCTATGCATTTTGCTCTCAGAGAACAAGTCTTTTTGCCCCTGCCTATGGGCAACGCATTGCAATTCTTATCTATTTCATGTCGATAGAGCCTAGTGGTGCCACTTTTTCATGGTCTTTTTGTTAGGTTTTCGCTATGTAAAAACAGGGAATTTTAGATCGAGGGGAAATATGAGCGATACACTTCTGAAAATTGAGAACCTTAGAGTCGAATTTAAAACCGATGATGCAACTGTTGCTGCAGTGAAAGACATCAGTTTTGAAATCCCAAAAGGCAAAACCATTGGACTAGTTGGCGAATCTGGTTCGGGAAAATCAGTATCCTCTCTTGCCATAATGGGTCTGATTCCCAATCCACCAGGTAAAGTAACCAATGGCAAGATTCTCTATAATGGTGAAGACCTTTTACATGTTCCCGAAGCACGAATGCGCCAGATTCGCGGCAACAAAATCTCAATGATTTTTCAAGAGCCTATGACCAGCCTCAATCCGGTGTTTACCGTTGGCGATCAAATCATTGAAACCATTATGCTCCATCAAAAACTTTCGAAAACAGATGCGATGGACAAAGCCATTGAGCTTTTAGACCAAGTCGGAATTCCTGATCCTAAAAGTCGTGTTAAGTCTTATCCACATGAAATGTCAGGAGGACAAAGACAAAGAGTTATGATTGCAATGGCCATCGCCTGTGAACCAGATCTTTTGATTGCAGATGAGCCAACGACAGCATTGGATGTGACCATTCAAAAGCAAATTTTAGAGCTCTTGGCAGATCTGCAAAAAAAATATGGTATGAGTGTTTTATTTATCACCCACGATTTGGCGGTGATTGCCGATATTGCTGACAATGTCATCGTAATGTATCGAGGAGATATTGTTGAGCAAAACACAGTTGAAGAGATTTTTGATAATCCACAACATCCTTACACCAAGGGTCTTATCAATTGTCGCCCATCTCTTGAGAAAAATCCTGAAAGATTGCCTACGGTCAGTGACTTTATGACCGATGAAGGAAAAGAAAAAGCGTTTGATTTAGAAGCGATTAGTTTGGCCAAAGAAGTTCGGCCTATTGACGAGATAGAAAATCCTGTGATTTTAGAAATTCGCAATTTAAAGAAACATTTTCCTCTGCAAAAGGGTTTTTTAGGCAACACTCTTTCTTGGGTTAAAGCAGTCGATGATGTCACTTTAAAAGTTCGCAAAGGACGAACCTTGGGTTTAGTGGGGGAGTCGGGTTGTGGCAAAACTACTCTTGGTCGCTCAATTCTTAGACTGATTGAACCCACTTCAGGAGAAGTTGTGTATAAGGGTGAGGATATTGTGAAATACGATAATACCAAAATGCGTGAGATGCGAAAAAAGATGCAAATTATCTTTCAAGATCCCTATGCATCTCTGAATCCAAGAATGACGATTGCTTCTACTTTAATGGAGCCGATGTTGATTCATGGAATTGGTAAAGATCGAAAAGAGCGTTTGCAATTGGCAGGGGAGTTGATTGAACGCTGTGGCTTACCCGCAAGCATGCTCAATCGATATCCGCATGAATTTTCGGGTGGACAAAGACAAAGAATCTGTATTGCTCGTGCCCTTGCAGTAAAACCCGACTTTATTATTTGTGATGAATCTGTCTCAGCTCTTGATGTCTCAGTGCAAGCGCAAATCTTAAACCTGCTTCTTGATTTACAAGAAGAGTTTGGATTGACTTATATTTTTATCTCTCATGATCTAGCAGTTGTAAAATTTATTTCTGATGAAATCGCGGTGATGAACAAGGGTAAAGTGGTTGAATATGCCGATGCCAAAGCGATCTATGATAGCCCGCAAGATGCTTACACGCAAAAGCTCTTAAGTGCGATTCCAAAGGGAATTCCCCATTCTTTGCAGAATGAACTCTCGATGTAATCAACGAATCGAGTAACTTTGTACCTTAGCAGAATTGGGAATACCCTCAAGACTAGGTTGCCAATTCATTTTAGGATCCTGTTCTAAAAATTTTGGATCAATGATAAAACTGAGTCTTTCTTTTTTAGGAACAAACAGAATTCCTAAATGAGTTTCTTTGACGATGGCATTGTCTTGGTATTCCTTACGTAGCTGCGCCATGCTTGAGCCCACCCCTAAATTATTTTTAAGTCGAATTTCTTCAACGAAAACTTCAATCTGATAAACGCTATAATTGGGGCCAAGCGAAAAGCGCAGGCCTAGCTTGTTCTCTCTATAGACATCCAGAGCTGGAGAGAACATATTCTCACCGTATAAATCCACCAGTTTCGCATTTTCTTTACCATAAGCATTGTAAACTTGATCTGCGGTATCACCGATCTTAATTTTGAGTTGCTCAGCATGGGCAAACTTGAAGAATGAAAAGCACAGGATCAATAAAACACGCATCATTTACATATTCTCTAACAAGGAATGGAGTTCGGAGTAGTTCTCAAGACAGCCCTCTGGTTTGTATTCGAGTAAGAGTTCGGTCTTGGCATAACCAAAAGTGCAAGCAATGTATTTGGTTCCTGCGGCTCGAGCAGCTTGTGCATCGGGCAAGCCATCACCAATCATAATTGTTTGCTCTGGTCCTAGTTTTGCTAAATTCATAATGTGCTGAAGGCCAATCGGGCTTGGTTTTTTTTGTTCCAATTTTCCGGCACCAACAATATCAACCCAATTGTATTTACTCAAACCGGCATGATCGATACTCTGTAAGGCAAAGTGATGGGGCTTATTGGTGCAAATTGCAATTTGATAGTCACAGTTGTCTAAAAATTCAAAGACTCCTTCAAAACACTTCGTATCTTCGTTGCAAAGCTCTTCATATCTTTTATAAAAGTAGTCCCAAAGAACTTTACTGCGAGCTGGGTCTTTTAAAACTTCAGAAAAGATTTTTTGAAAGAGTGGCTCCATGCCCTCGCCAATCGAGCGAGAAGTGGATTCACGGTCAATCAAGGGGAGTTCAAAGTATTTTAAAGTATCATTAACACACGTGTGAATCGCTTCTGCAGAGTCAATTAGAGTTCCATCGAGATCAAAGATAAGTAGTTTTTCTTGAGGCTTCACTCTAATTAGTATAGAGCAATGCAAATAGAAATGGAGTCCTTATGCGCGAGATCAATGATCTAGTTTACGATTACATTGCCAATTTATACATAAAGCAGGATGACTCCACACAAAAATTATTGAATTCAATGGCAGAACATCCTAAGGCGGGACAAGCCTTGTCGCCGGTAGAGTCTAAGTTCTTACAAATATTAATTCGTGCATTTGGGATTCAAAATATTTTAGAAATCGGTTGCTTTTATGGTTTTTCTGCAAGTCAGATGGCTCAAGCCATACCAAAAGGGGGAAGAATCTTAAGTCTAGAGAAAAATGAAGAATTCTATAAGATCGCCAAAGAGAATTTAGAGCCATGGAAAGACAAGATCGTGCTTCGAAATGTTGATGCTGTTGAGCTGTTGCAAGACTTAGATGAAGAATTTGATATGGTATTTATTGATGCCAATAAAGCTGCATATCCAAAATATCTTGATTGGGCGGAGAACTATATTCGAACTGGTGGATTGATAGTGGCCGATAATACTTTGCTAAATGGGCTAGTTTTAGAAGAAGAGGTGAGTCCCAAAAAAAAGAAAATGTGGCAAGCCATGCGTGAATTCAATCAAAGGCTTGCCGACACAAAAAAATTTGATTCGATTTTACTTCCCTTTAAAGAGGGATTGTCTATCGCCATTAAAAAATGATTACTCTATTGTAACGACATCCACTTGTTCATAAACCATATAGGGAGTAAAAGCATCGTCATTCACATTCAAACCCAAGCCATTGTAGAGACCATTTTGAAAATTCAGCGTCTGCAGACTTCGCATATAAATCCCTTTGCCTTCATGGTTGTTATTGGTCTTTGATTGTAAAAAATAAATTAAAATAATATTCTCGCCGGCTTTATGACTGAAATGCGGGTTCTCTATATCATTCACCTCTAATGTTTCAAAGACTTCCAGCTGAGTTTGTTCAAAGCTGTAACAAATTTGTCCTGACACAAGTTCATCTGTTTTTCTTACGCGGGTGTCGTATTTGGGTGCATCTTCATCAGGGTAAAGAGGATTGCGATGCTCTAAAATCTGTTGTTCGGCATTGACATTCTCTTGGTCATAAAAAGCACCGAAAATATTGAGGTTGTTCAAAGGACTCGTCATGCGGTCGCGAAAGATCCACTGCTCAATGCTATCTAAAACTCCATCATTGTCAGTGTCAGGGTCTTTGGGATTGGCTGTTGTCCAAGTAGTTCCGTTAGGAAAGAAATTTTCGATCAGATTCTCTTCACATTCATTTAAGAAGTCATGATCAGCATCTACACGCATTTCGATAGGACATTCTTCAATTCTTCCCAATCTGTTTTTAAAGTGCATCCAGACAAAGTAGTCGGCAATTCCTGGAATCACTGAATTGCGTCGAGCAGGGTCAAAAGAATCGGCCCCCAACTCGGCTAATTTATCTTGAAAGTCTTTTGTAAATTGAATTTCATCCTGATCACAAAGACCATCTGCATCTGAGTCGAGACCATAATAATTGTCGCTACAAATGGCTGAGTTCAGATTGTAAACCAAGAAATTATTGATCTTCCAGGCCTCTAATTTTTCATCAGGCTGCAATAGGTCATTGAAATCGACATCGTTCACATCATTCCAGTTTTTAAACTCACCACCACCTACTTTAGCCATTTCTTCTACAATTCTGCGAGCGCCAGATCCGAATCCACCATAAAATGCAGAGCTCAACTTTACTTTTCCGGGATGTGTTTCTAAAAGACTTTGTACCGGTCCATGCACACCAGAGGGGCTTGAAATATCCGAGGGTTGTCCGTCACTCAAAAAGAAAACCATAAATTTATCACTGTTTCTCTCTGGCAGAGCAATGTGGGTTTCGATTACACTTTCTGCTCCTTCAAGAGCTGTTTTAAATTTGGTTCCACCTCTTGCATGATTGCCTATCATAGCATCAAGTGCGCTTTGCATACGATTGGGATCAAAAGTCACATCTCCATACTCTGGGTCGCCCACATAATTGTGTGTCGAACCATCAAAGCCAAGTAGACTCCAACCCACAGACGAGTCGTTGCGATTGTCACTTAAAAACTGCATAGCCCTTTGAATTCTCATGCCATTCGAGTCTGTTCCGCTAGATTTGTTACTTCCAGAGACATCAATGATAAACATATAGATCAGTTTTCCGCTCTTTTCTTCGGGATTAAAAGTGCAAAATTCACCCTTCGATTTTGCTTGTATTACAGGTTCATCTGGTGCTTTGAGATTTACATCTCCACAAGATACCAATGAGCTAATAACTAAGATCGCGAATCCGATTTTCGAAAGCATGCAAGACCTCCTTAAGCCAATGGGCTTATCGATCAAGGACTAGAGGTGCTAAAGGTCTACAGACAAAGCTCATAAAAACTTGGTATTAGGTCGTGATACTTATGTTGTATTTAAAACAATCGTCTTGGGCGGGTGAAAAAAATTTCTTCAAAAATTGAAAAAAAAGAAACCAAAAAATTGTCTCAAAGTAAGATTGTTTTTCATTGTCGATAACACTGAAATATAATGTCTATAAGCGCCTTAGCCGATAGGAGTACATGATGTCTAAATCTGGCCAATTTGAATTTATTAACTTCACTCCAAGAGCATGTTTTGCAGAGAAAGCAAATCTATGTTTAGAAAGGTTTGTTGAGAATATTCCTAATACATCGAGCTACAAAGCCAGTTGCAAACAAATGCGCGACAATCAGTTTTACTTTGCGATTGAACTCTTGGTTTTTGGTACAAGCTTTAACGCCAGAATTATTCTTGACCCGCAAAAGTGCGATACTTCAGATCGAGATTGGCAAATGAAGGTTGTAGATCAGATGTTTATTCGCCTAATTCATCAGATGGAGCTTTGGCGAAAATCTCGGGCCGTTTAGTTGAGGCAGCGATCTCTTGCAAAAAACTCTTTACCTTCGGTTTGTACTCATCGGCAAAGTCTTTCAAGCCATTCAAATGAGCGCCCTCAGGTAGTGAGAGAACTTGTAGATCGAGATGATCTTGATCGATAAAAACCTTTTCTATCGATTTTGGTGGAACCAATGGATCTTTCCAGCCTCGAATCGAGAGAATCGGAAAATTCTCTGGAAGTTTTTTAAGGTCATTCCGTAAATTCGTTGCATTGAAGGGGGAGTAAAAGCTCATCTTATAAAAAGCTTTGGAATATCTTAGAATAGGGTTTTCGATTTTATCTTCTTTGCGAACTAGATTGGCAATGCAACTCAAGGTGTCCATATAAGGTCCACTATCAAAAATCGCACCGATAAAATCAAACTTTGGATTATTCGCAATGGCAGCAATAGAGGCAGCGATGGGGCTAGAAAAACCAAATAAAACCTTAGGGCCGTCAAATTGTGAAAAAACTCTCTCTAGATCTTTACGCCAAAATTGCATGATTCCAAATCGAGAATTGTCAGGTAAAAAGTCGGCAAAAACTCTATCTTTTAGGTACATTCCTAAGTTAAAACCAACA
>CAZZCP010000021.1:0-18368 GCA_964653235.1 uncultured Pseudobdellovibrionaceae bacterium
GAAATGAGTTTTTTGCTGCTTACATCCCAGCTTTCAAGAGGTTGTAAGAAAGAGATACTGCCAATATAGGGGTCAGGAAGTGAGGCCAAATGAAATTTCAAATAAAGCAATTTGCGAATCCTTTGCTTGGACCGGGTCAAGTACTTTGTAGAATGTAGACAATTGGACCAAAACATAAAGAGTCTCAACAGATTTGACCTTAAATTATTGTGAGCATCATAAATATGGGTGAACTTTTCTTGAGCCAGAGATTTACTCAGCTCGTAGAGCCCATGCAATCCTTTTTCTCGATGAACTAAATGGACTTTGTCTATCTGTGGATGTGCTTTTACAAGATCTTCGAAGTCTTTTCGCACCAGCCAATGCAATTCAGACTGGGGGTACTTCGATTTAATATGTTTGGCAATAACCAGAGATTGTAAAATATCTCCAAAACTGGAAATACGTATCACCAAAAACTTATTCATTCTTATTTTTACCTCAAGTCTTATTTGAAAACAAATGCCTTGTCTGTGGCAGTGAGCTAATGAATACTAGGCTTATGCATCATAAGATTTCTATTTTGAGTTCATTTGGCAGTGGAGACTGGCTGGCTCTTCAATTGAGAGAAAGAGGTTTTACGGTCTACTTTTATGATTTCTCTCACCTTCTTGGTCAATGGACTCCTGAAGATTGGGAAGGTCCTTTTGGGCTCTTGCGCGATAAAAGTGTGAACCCTTCACAAGTTTCTCATTTTTTTGAAGGTGAAAGTGTCGAAGAGTCGGAGCGCGGCTTTTGTTTTTGGCTGCCAGAAGGACCTCTTGAGCTAAAGGGGCCGCTCTATCGTTACTCAAAAAACAGTCGTTTGATTCACCCCGATGTCGAGCATTATTTAAGAAATGCAGCTCATGTATCAGTAGAAGAAAAGCGTCATCTGCAGGTAGAAGTGGACAGTTTGCCATACCGTTCTGCATGGCCGGTTTATTTTTCTCACCAATTTGCCTCGAATTCATATGGTGAAAATTGCGATGCAATTACCGCGAATAACTCTCACGTATCTTTGTTTTCTTCTTTTTTCTATCGATCTCCATCGCGACGTGGACTCGCAGATGCTTTTCAAAAATTAATTGATCAAGGGGTACATTGCTTTCAAAACTTTACTTGGAAAAAGCTGCATGTAGTTCGCAAGAAGATTGAAAAAATTGAAATTGAAGTCCGACAGCAAGCCCAGCTACAAGAATGTGATCAGGTCATTTCGTTTTTATCTATGGCAGATTGGCAGTTTATTGACTCAGAAGCAAAAAAAGAAATTTTCGGTGATTTTGAAATAGTACCTGCCTGGTATTGGTCTCGGTTTCGTTTTGAATTGAGCCCAGAAGAACTGCTTTCAGAACTTCCAGTTCATTGCGTTTCAATACTCGATTTAGAACTGCCTTGGGCTTATGACAATATGGCTGTTCTGATTAAAAATTACCGCCAATCTGAAATGGATATTTGGATTCGCTATCCTCATCGCTCACGTTTTGACAAAATGGCGATAGAAGCGATTGAAGAAAAACTAAAAATTTTTTTACAGAATAAGTTTCCAGATTCTGAAATTAAAAAGTTACAGTTTCCGCAAGAATATAAGTATGACTTTTCTCAACTGGGTCCGGTGCGATTTCCTGTTTATTTTTTAAAGGATATCAAGCCATTTCCTAAACCACAGATTCGCAACTTTCATTTTGCAGGTGTTGAAAGTCGATCAAGACTCGATATTTTATCTATTTGGGAAGAGGAATTGCGTCTTTTAGAAAAAAGTCGTAAATGGGTTGAAGAAGAGACTGAATCCTATGAGGTAGAATTGTGATTGACCGATATTCTCGTGCTGCAATGAAAGAAATTTGGCACTCTGATAGCCGTTTTCGTTTTATGAAAGATGTAGAAATTGCCGTTGCTGAAGCTCAAGCAGAAGAGGGGATGATTCCTAAAATAGCGGCACAAAATATCAAAAAAAAAGCCAAGTTTGATATAGATAGAATTTTAGAGCTCGAAAAAGTGACCCGTCATGATGTAATTGCTTTTGTAAGCAATATGGCTGAAAATGTAGGCAAGGATGGGCGCTATATTCATTATGGTCTTACGAGTTCTGATGTTTTAGATACTGCTCTCAGTTTACAGGTGAAGGCATCTTATCCGATCTTGCGAGACACTTGGATCTCTCTTGAAAAATCTTTGCGAAAACTGGTTGAAAAGCACTCATCTGTTCTTTGTGCTGGACGCACACACGGTATGCATGCTGAGCCAACTAGCTTTGGATTTAAAATGGCAGGTTTTTTGTCGGAATGGTACCGCAACCAAGAGAGAATGCTTTGTGCTCTTCAAAATTTTCAAGTGGTAAAATTGAGTGGAGCAGTCGGTACCTACTCTTTTTTAGGTAAAAAAATAGAGACTTCTGTTGGCAAAAAATTAGGACTCAGGCCAGAGGCAATTGCAACCCAAGTGGTTCCCAGAGATCGTCATGCAGAGGTTTTAAATAGTTTTGCTCTTTGTGCAGGTTTTATTGAAAGGCTTGCTGTTGAGTTGAGGCATTTACAAAGAACAGAAGTAAATGAAGCCATCGAGTGCTTTCGTAAAGGCCAGAAAGGTTCAAGTGCGATGCCCCATAAAAAGAATCCAATCAGCTCTGAAAATTTAACGGGACAAGCGAGAATGTTACGCTCTTTTGCGCTTGTTGGCTTAGAGAATATTGCTTTGTGGCATGAAAGGGATATATCACATTCCGCTACAGAAAGAATGTCATTTGCAGATGCATTTGTTCTACTAGATTATTCTTTGGATCGATTGAGCCAAGTTTTAAATCGACTTGAAATCAATGAAAAACAAATGCGAAAAAATATGGAATTGTCTCAAGGCATGCTGTTTTCGTCGCATCTTTTGCTCGCTTTGGTTCAAAAAGGAGAGACTCGAGAAGATGCTTACAAGAAAGTACAGTCATTGGCTCATTCTTTACAAGAAAATGAGCAGCTTCATGATCTCTGTGTCAACGATGCTCAAGTATCAAGTTTGCTGTCAAACAAAGAGATCCAAGATATTTTTAGCGGCAAAAAACATCAAAAAGAAATTCATAAACATTTAAAGCAGTTTCTAGCAAAGAAACGAAAACTTCTACCACAGAAGATTTGATTTGTACTTTCTTTTTAGTATGATTTTTGTATGTACGAGTGGACTGGTTTAAGTCGAGGTGACATTGTTGACATTGTGGCTCCTAGTTTTGCAACTAAGAAAGATGAATTTTTGGCGGCCATTGACTATTTAGAGTCTTGGGGTTTAAGGCCACGTTACCCAAAAAATATTTTGCAAAAGAATTATTACTTCTCGAAGAATGATGACTTTCGATGGAAGCATTTTAAAGCTGCACTTCAAAAAAAAGATTCAAAAATTCTTTGGGCATTGAGAGGTGGTTGCGGATCGATAGAGTTAATGCCGCATCTATATCGATTCAAAAAATTGCCTCAGCCAAAACTACTAGTTGGTTTAAGTGATATCAGTTTTTTACATATTGCTTGGAGTCAAAGATTTAATAGTCCCAGTTTGCACGCAAGAGTGCTGTTTAGCCTACCTAAGACTTCAAGTCGCGCCAGAGATCGAGTGCATACAGAAAAGTTATTGATTGATCCTGAATATCGCTACACGGCTCGAAATTTACGCCCTTTAAATGCAGCTGCGCTCAAAAAACAAGTGATTTACGCCCCCGTAACAGGTGGTAATTTGACAACACTTGCTGCGAGTCTTGGTAGTCCTTGGCAGCTTTCAGCCCAGTCTAAGATTTTGATTCTCGAAGATATTGGTGAAAGAGCCTATCGTGTTGATCGGTGTCTGAGTTCACTTTATTACTCTGGTGCCCTCAAAGGCTGTCGCGCTATTATTTTTGCTGATTTTTTACACTCTGAAGACCCTGATGGCAAAAACCGTATTCGCCAGGCTTGGCTGCATTTGCTAGAGAAAATCAATATACCGGCATTTTGTGGCTTGAGAACAGGTCATGGTAGATATCAGTTGCCCATTGTTTTTGGTGTTAAGAACAGGCTTTATTGCGGCTCTAAGAGCGCAAGCTTAGAGGTTTCTTTTCGATGAAATCATTAGAGAAAAAGTTAAGCGCTGAATGGAAACATAATATTTCGAGTGCTACTGAAGCTTTGCAAATTTCAGTGTATTTGCAAGGAAAAAAACTTCTCTTTCTTAAGCTAGGCAGAGACTATCAATTTTTTGATTTGGCATCACTTACGAAAATTATTTTTGGTGTGTCTAAAGTTTTATTTTTAGTACGCGATAAGAAAATAAATTTAAAAACAGATTTACAATCCTATATGCCTTTTTTTTCACAAAAACTGGTTCTCGAAAATCTTTTATCTCACTCGGCAGGATTTCATTGGTGGTATCCATTTTATAAAGAATTGAAAGCGAAAAGATACATTCCTGAAATTCAATGGCAAAAGTTAAAACGACAATTGCGGCACTGCAAACAATCTAAATCCAATCAAGCAAACTATTCGGATATCGATTTTTTTTTTCTTGGATGTTTTTTTGAAGAATTTGAGCAAAAACCTTTATTGTCGCAATTTTATGAGTTGCAAGAAATATGGCAACTCGAGAATCTCTTTTTTCATCCTGAAAATAAAGCAAAATATTCTTCAAGCTTGTATGCCCCTACAGAAATTTGTTCGTGGAGAAAGAACAAAATCCAAGCTCAGGTTCATGATGAAAACTGCTACTCACTTGGAGGGGTTTCAATGCATGCAGGGCTTTTTGCTGATTTAGAAACTCTATCGGCCTGGTCTTTGTCAATGAGAGATTCATATTATGCCAATGAATCTTTTTTTCTACCTTCTCAACTGTTAAGAAAATTTACTAAAAAGAAAAGTGCAGATTGGGCATTGGGATATATGCTTCCTACTTACGGTTCATCTTCTTCAGGGCAGTATTTTCACCCAAGCAGCTTTGGTCATACGGGTTTTACTGGAACAAGTGTTTGGTTTGATCCTAAAAAAGATCTACTGGTAAATTTGTTGAGCAACAGAACGTATCCGAAGCGAGAGAATAAAGACTTTGTTTACCTAAGGCCCAAGATTCATGATATGATCTATGAATATTTAAGCAAAGAAGGCTTGTTATGAAACACATACATTTTATTGGTATTTGTGGTACTGCCATGGCATCACTTGCCGGTTTGTTAAAGCAAGCAGGTTATAAGGTTACAGGTAGTGATCAAAATGTTTATCCGCCAATGTCTACTCAGTTAGAATCTATAGGAATCTCTATTCAAGATGGCTATCGAGCTGAAAATTTAAAGCCAAAACCCGACTATGTTATTGTTGGTAATGTAGTACGTAAAGACAACCCCGAAGCTATCGCCTTGCGTGAATTACAAATTCCATATACAAGTTTGGCCTCGGCGATCGGTGAGTTTTTTCTGCAAGATAAAAAGTCTATCGTAATTGCTGGAACTCATGGCAAGAGTACAAGTACCTCAATGATGGCTTGGGTCTTAGAAGAAATGCAGCAAAATCCTAGTTTTTTGGTTGGTGCTATTGCTAAGAATTTTTCTTCCTCATTTGCCTATCAAAAAGGTCCTTATTTTGTGATTGAAGGTGATGAATACGATACAGCTTACTTTGATAAGGTTCCTAAATTTGTTCATTACAAACCCTATTATACAATTTTAAATTCCATTGAATTTGATCATGCGGATATTTACCGAGATCTTGATCATGTTCTATCTGCTTTTCGTTTGTTGTTAGAAAAACAAGATCCAAATGGAATATTACTCTACAATGCAGAAGATAAAAATATTGATAAAATTTTACCTCATTGTAAATCCAAAATGCTATCTTTTGGATTTTCTGAAGAGGCCGATTACCAAGCAAGAGAAATACACTATAAGGGAGATTTACTCCAGTTCTCTGTGTATCATAAGAATTCATTTTGTGAAATCATCCAACTCCCAATGATTGGAAAATACAATGTATCAAACGCAATCTCTGTATTTTCTCTTATGCATGCTATGGGTTACCAAGCAGCGCAAATTGCTAAAGCTTTTCAAAGTTTTCAAGGAGTGAAACGTCGCCAAGAAGTTTTAGGTGTGGTGAAAGGTATTACTGTGATTGAAGACTTTGCTCATCACCCAACAGCTGTAAAATTTAGTATTGAAGCTGTGAAAGAAAGATTTACAAGAGTGATTGCTGTTTTTGAACCTAGATCTGCTACCAGCCGCAGAAAAGGTTTTCAAAATGACTACGCTCTTGCCCTGGCTCATGCAGATGAGGTTTTTATTGCAAAGCCTTTTGATCAAAGTAGAATTGAAGTTGATGATCGCTTTTCAACTCAAGAATTAGTAAATCAGTTGGGCAAAAATGCACAAGCTTTTGAATCGGTAGACCATGTGATTTATGAGATTCAAAAAAAGGCGCAAGCTGGTGATGCGATCTTAATTATGAGTAATGGCTCCTTTGATGGCATCTATACTAAAATTTTAAATTTACTCAGTAGCGAAGAGCCCGATCAACTATCTCATAAGTAACAGGTGAAAGATTTCCTGCCTGAAGTCTTTCAAGTTCAGTCTTCATTTTGAGTCTACGTTTTTCATCGTATTTCTTCCAATTGCGAAAAGCGGTGGCAAAGTGGGCAGCAAATTGTGGATTCTTCTTATCAAGTCGCAAAATTTGATCTGCAAAATATTTGTAAGAAAGTCCATCTTTACGGTGAAAGCCAAGACTTGATTCAGTAGCAAAAGCAAAGTGAAGGCTCTGGTTGTTGTTGGGATTGTGCTCATCAAAAATTGGATCTTTTGCCAGTCTCTGAATATTCAAGAGGTTATCAGGGTCCTCGACGGAGGCTTGAATCCGAAACCATTTGTTCATAACCAAAGAGTCTTTATTCCATTTTTTATAAAAGTCATTTAAGACAGCTTCTTTTTCTGGCATGTTTTGTTGAGTGATAATTGACATAGCGGCAAAAGCTTCAGTCATATTTGTTGAACTAAAATAAAGTTGTGGAGCGAGTTCTTGGCGTGATTTTTGGTAGCAAAGTATGTTGAGGATGCGATTCTTTAACTGGCGAAAAGGTGCTTTTTTTTCAGCTTCAACTTGAGGAATTTTTTCTCTACATCTTAGATAAGATTGATAAAGTAAATCTTCAAGCTCATCACATAGGCCTTTAAAAAAACTGCACTGCGCCTCATGGAGTTTTTCTACAGGTATCGGGTCGAGAAATTGGTTTAAATATTCTTTTTCAGGAATCTCCAATAGTTTTGACACAAAAGCAGGGTCATCATCTAGATGAAGAAGACTCTTTGTAATTGCAGTTTTATAGAGATCAAAATCTTTATTAAACCTTGAGTTCTCAACATAATCTAAGAGCAGTTCTTTACTCAGTTGGTAACAAGCATTCCATTTGGTAAAAGAGTTTTTATCATTGGCTAAAAGAAAAGCTCTTTCTTCGTTGCTGTAATTGTATTGAATGCGAACGGGAGCGCTGAAATCACGTAAAAGGCTCGGTACTACCTTTTTTCTATTAAAAGCAAACTGAAGAATTTGTTTTCTTTCTTTGAGGTGAAACAAGTTAGAGTTATCTCTTGTTTCACAGAATTCAGAATCAGGAATTAGAATTTCGTTGCCATTTTCATCAAGAAGACCCAGTAATATAGGTATGTGTTGGGGTTTTTTGTCTTTTTGGCCTATTGTATCGGGAATATTTTGTTCAAAAAAAAGCCTGAGTTGATCTTCTGTTTGCTCCACTTTGACTTGAACTTGAGGAGTTCCTGCTTGAGTGTACCACAAGCGAAATTGACTTAAATCTATTCCACTTGACTCTTCCATACAAACGACAAAATCTTCAGTTGTCACAGCTTGGCCATCATGTTTTTTGTAGTAGTGGGCCATGGCCGAATTAAATTTGTCATCACCCAGTATGAGCTTCATCATGCGAATGAGTTCAGCACCTTTTTCATAAATGGTAAGAGTATAAAAATTATCAATCGATATGGCACTTTCTGGTCTTACGGGGTGAGCATTGCTCGATTCATCTTCTGAAAATTGTCGAGTTCTCAGTAAGTTGACATCATCAATTCTCTTTACAGCTCTTGAGTTTAAATCTGCGGCAAACTCTTGCTCTCGAAAAACAGTTAGGCCTTCTTTGAGACTCAACTGAAACCAGTCTCGGCAAGTAATACGGTTTCCAGACCAATTGTGAAAATATTCATGAGCAATAACAGATTGAATTCCGTAATAATCGGAATCGGTTGCGGTTTCAGGTTTTGCTAAAACATATTTGCTGTTAAAAATATTGAGGCCTTTGTTTTCCATAGCTCCCATATTAAAATCATTCACAGCAACGATCATATAGTTATCAAGATCGTACTCAAGATTCCATCTCTCCTCATCCCAAGTCATAGACTCTTTTAATGATTTCATTGCATGAGAAACTCGATCTTCATTTCCATGTTCGGTGTATATTTCTAGTGATACTTGGCGTTTGCTCTTTGTTGTAAAGCAATCTTTTTGTAAAGCCAAATCACCTGCAACCAATGCAAATAAATACGAAGGTTTCGGAAAAGGATCACTCCAAGTTACTTTATGTCGATTGTTTTCAAGCTCTTCAGTAGCAATTCGATTTCCATTAGACAGTAAAATAGGATATTTTTCTTTATCGGCACGAATGTGAGTGGTGTAGACTGCCAAAACATCGGGGCGGTCTAGGTAATAAATTATCTTTCGAAAACTTTCAGCCTCACATTGGGTGCAGAAGATTTGATTGCTTTTATAGAGCCCTTCCATACTCTTGTTGTTCTGTGGTTCGATTCTCGTTTTTTGATAAAGCTCAAACTCATTAGGGACATCGTAAATATATAGATCTTTATCTTTGATTTCATAATTAGTAACTTCTGAAGCATTTATTTTGAGTGATATCAGATCTTGTTTATCTCCAAAAAGAACCAAATCTTTGCATGGAGTCGATTTTTGAAACTGAATGCTTGCACTGACGAAACATTCTTCTTCATAGAGATCAAAATCAAGTTCAATGCTTTTGATTGAAAAATCAGGCTTTTTGTAATCGCTCAGTCTTAATTCTTTCACTCTGACTCCTAGTACAGTAGTTTCTGGATGGCCTTGACAAACTTTTCTGATTTGCCTTCGTAGGGGGGGAGTAAAAACTGAGAAGATCCCCATTTTGGCACCCTCATCACAGATCTTTGGTGACTAAATTCTAAAAAACCATGTTTTCCGTGATAGCTGCCTATACCGCTATAACCTGTTCCGCCAAAAGGTAAGTCGGGATTTGCAAGATGTGCAGCAATTTGGTTGATACAACTTCCACCAGCACTGGTATTTTGCAGCCAGTAGTCTATTTTCTTTTGGTCTCTACTAAATATATAGAGAGCTAAAGGTTTTTCACGTTCGTTGATTTTATCTAGAGAGCTTTGATGAGACTTCATTTTGATAACCGGTAATATGGGCCCAAAAATTTCATCTTCCATGATTTTAAAGTGCCAATCAATATGGGTCAAAACCGTAGGTTCAAAATATTTCTGAGAGGCATCACTCTCACCTCCTAAAAAGCATTGAGCACCCTCATTGATGGCTTCTTCAAAAAGGCTTTGCATTCTTTTTAAATGTCTTTCATGAATCAATCGAGCATAGCTTTTGCTTTTTGCTCGCTCCTCTGTTTTTGAACCATAAAATTTGTGAATTGAATTTTTCAATTCTTTCAAAAAAGCATCATAAATTTTTTCATCTACCAAAAGGTAGTCGGGAGCAACACAGGTTTGCCCTGCATTCATAAATTTCCCCCACGAAATTCTTTCCGCTGCAAGAGGGATATCTGCGCTTTCATCGATTATAACTGGAGATTTACCACCTAGTTCTAAAGTGACTGAGCTTAAATGTTTACTTGCATCTGCCATGATACTTTTTCCAATTTCAGAGCTGCCAGTAAAAAAGATATGGTCCCATTTTAAAGCAAGAAGTTCTTTGGCCACTTGAACATCTCCAAGAACAACTGCTACGTGATCATGTGCAAAGCAGGCTTCACAAATCTTTTGCAATATTTTAGCTGTTTCTGGTGCATGTTCAGAAGGTTTTAGTACAACAGTATTTCCGGCGCTTAGCGCTTGTATAAGAGGTAATATAGAGAGTTGAAAGGGATAGTTCCAAGGAGATAGAATCAATACACAACCCTTTGGTTCGATACGAATTTCGCTATCAGCACCAATAAAGGCAATGGGAGTGGCAATTTTTTCGGGTCTCATCCATGCACTAAGATTTTGAATGCTGTGCTTGATTTCTTGAATGACGGTAAAGATCTCTGTGAGTTCTGTTTCAACTTCAGGTTTGCCGAGATCTTTTTTTAAGGCTTGATAGATCTCTTTTTGATTCTGAAGTATTTCTTTTTTGAGTTGTTTTAACCAGGAGATACGGTTTTTAGCCGTGGTATTTCGAAGATGAAGTCTTTTCTTTCTTTGCGCTTCCCAAAGTTCTGTCATGTTGTCCTTATTTATTTCTTATCGAAACATAAAGTGATTCCAATGTCTTTGAAAAAAAATTCACTATCAGAGCCTTTTTGCCACCAGTAATCTCTGCTGTATTTTACAAAATAGAGTACTATTTACATTCAGTTTTGTAATTCTTTTTCGATTTTATTATTTTTTTTTCAAATCGGGGAGGGGAACCTATGAAAATTTTAAAATTAGCCATGTTCGTTCTTACAATTTCTAGTCTTGCCAATGCAGATCATGATTTTTATCGCATTGCAGAAGTTGAAGTCGTGCAAGTCAATCCATATCAAGAAAGCACGGATGAGCCATTTTATATGCAGAGCAAAAATGAAGAACAAGCGCCTATTGAACAGTCTGCAAAGACCAGGGGAAGCTTCTCTGAAACAGCGGCAACTCTTGGCAATCTATCTCGCGTAGGTTCCTTGGTATGGGATATTTTAAAAAGCAATAAGCCGGTAACAGATGTAAGAAGTCACTATGTGAGTGTGATTCCCGAAGATGCCGAGTGGAAAGACTTGAGCGGCTGGCATAGAACTCATGTCGAAACTTTTGAACTTCGAATGAGGAACGTACTTGGGGTTGAAACAGTTCGATATCGCTATCAAGTTCGCTTTCGCACTGGCGGCAATCATATGGGAAGCGGCTCATACATTGGTATGCTAGCAGTCTTGCCTGTAGATACCAAAGTTTTAATGGGTTTTGAATTGAATTCTGTGGTTGAGGTTGGTCCTGCAGTCAATACCGGCAGCATAGAGAATCCAGTTGCAGAATTAGAGATATATGTTCGCAATAAAGTAACTACTTTGCTAAAAACGCAAAGCTTTACAGATATGTTTTTAGTCGATGGACAGGGTGGACTATTCTTAGCGAATTGAATAGTAAAAATCGAGAACCTCTTTGGGGCTGTGAATACATTGATCAGCCCCAGTATCTCGCAGAACATCAATATTTGAATAGCCCCAGCTCACAGCTACAGAAAATATTTCAGCTCTTTTACATGCATCAATATCTCTAGTTTCATCACCAAAGTAGTAGATTTTTCTACCTTGTTTTAGCTTTTTTAATTTCTTGTGTTTCCCAAACAAGCTTGTACCTGCTTCAATAAAGTCTACAGCTAGTCCGTTATCTGCTAAAACTTTTTGAACTACATCTGTTGAGTTAGATGAAAGTACCCCCAATTCAAGATCTGTATTCATCAAGCTATGAAACATTTCAGGAATATCTTTAAAAAGATTTAATCCTTCGGCATAGGATTTCATTTTTTTACGTGCGTGCATCACGATAAAAGGAATTTTCCATTTTGCAATTTCAAGATCTCGTATCACTCCTTGCGTCCCCAGATTTCGAAGCTTACTGAGGTTGTCGACTCTTTTGTAACGATAAACACGAGAAAGCTCTTGAATGATTCTTAGAGCTTTGTCTTCAGAGTCGCAGAGCACACCATCAAAATCGAACAAAAAACAAGTTTTAGAGGTATTTGCTGCGGTATTCATGGTATAATTTCATCACTTTCGGAGCTAGAATTAAAGTGGCGAGCATATTGGGAAAGGCCATGAGGGCATAACCAATATCAAGAATATTTACCACATCACCCTGAGCGCTAACGGCTCCCAGAACTAGAGTTCCACAAAACCATACAAAGAAGAGTAGGTCGCTTACATAGAATTGCTCTGAGACTTTCTTTCCTAAGAATCCGGCACCGCGAAACAAGTAGTCCCAGCATTTGCTATTGTAATTGGCCATACCTAACATTGTTGTAAATGAAAACATCACACCGGCAATGCCGATAAAGTATTTGCCAAAGCTGGGAAAGTTTTTTTCAAAAGCGGCTGTCGTAATCAAAATGCCGTTATCGTAGATTTTGAACTCTGCAGGGTCGAGACTTAAAAGAATAATAAAAGCAGTCATACTGCATACCAAAATGGTATCAAAGAATGGCCCAAGCATAGCAATCAAGCCTTCAGAAACTGGCTCAGAGGTCTTCGCATTACTGTGTGCCATGGGGGCGGTTCCTACACCTGCCTCGTTGGAAAAAGCGGCTCTTTTAACACCTATGTGTAATACCGCAATCACACCAAGGCCTTGGGCGCCACCCCAAAGTGACTCCTCCCAAGCAAACAAAGCCTCATGAACAATCAACCACAAAATATCGGGAAGTTTTTCGATGTTCATAGCTATTATGATAACACTTAATAGGGTATAGAAAATGCACATAGCAGGCACCATACTTGCGGTGAGACTGGCGATTCTTTTGATGCCGCCAAGTAGCGCATAGAATACTGCGGATGCTGAAAGAATACCCACCCAGGCCGGATGCAGATTCCAGCCGAGTTCTGTTTTTGCAAAGTCAACAGTGTACGAACTCATTTGGTTGACTTGAAAGAGTGCCATAGTTCCGATAATTCCAAAGATGGTAAATAAAATGGCAAAAGCATTCATGTATTTGGGAAGTGCATTTTGAATCACATACATAGCTCCCCCTTGCACTTCACCCTTAAAGTTGTGGCCACGATAAATTGTAGCAACAGCGCACTCAAAGAACTTGGTATTCATACCAATGATGGCAGCAACCCACATCCAAAAGATAGCACCAGGTCCACCTTGTTGAATGGCAACAGCGACTCCGGCTATATTGCCTAGTCCAATAGTTGCTGCAAGCGCATTGGTCAGGGCTCTAAAGTGAGAAATTTGCCCCTCTGCCTTGTCGTCATCTTTGTGATGAAAATAGCCAAATAGTAACGAGAAAGCATGTTTGAACGCAGTTAAAGGAATAAAACGAGATAAAAAAACCAAATAAAGTCCGCCTCCCATTAAGAGAAGAACTAATGGTGTACCCCAAACAACATCAACAGTTGCAGACAGAAAATTAGAAATGGCTTCCATAGGACATATCAAGCAGCTGAATGTCTCGTAAACAATGAGAATCTCAGAGCTATATATTTATTACAAGAGTGAAAGCCCACTAGCTGCTCCCTTTTGTTTCACTTTTTTTACCCAATCATTTTGTACTTTCAATAACCTAGGATGCTTGTTCGAAAATGTATCAAATTTTAAGTCCCCTCGGACAAAATTGATGAAGTATTTTGTCTACTTAGCTGCTCTCGGACGGACGTCCGAAGTGAAATAAAAGGGAGCAGCTAGATAAATAAAAAAAAGCTAGTCTTAGACTAGCCTTGCTTAAGAATCCTTTAGTCGGAATCGGTGAATTTTACAGAGACAAGGGAACACTTAGAGAGATCATTACATTGTTCTCAGTAGCTTCATCATCACCGCCAATAGCATTGTCTCCTGACAAAGCGGTACTAAAATATTCTACATTTACAGAGAGGTACCAAAGGAGGCCAAAGCCAACCCCAACTTTATAACCAATGCCACTAATTTCGGAATCAGCAAAAGGTGCTAAGAGCTCAACAGTAAAATCAGCTTGGTAAAATCCTAGCCAAAAACGGGGTACTAGCCAAAGTGGTGGGTCTAAAATAAGAGTTGGCCCAATTCTATAGAAACTAACATCCGCATCTTCAAAGGCGCTACTCAAAGCAAGCGTATTGCTTAGGCCATAACTAAAATCAAGGCCAAGATAAAGCATTTCACTAAGTCCATATGCTCCTCTCAGGTTTAATACCTGCCCTCCAAAAGCATCTCCAAATACAGTGGCGCCACCATTTACAACTTGAAAAGCTGCAGAACTGGTATCTAGGCCTGCTAATTTATCGTATTCAAGAGTACCAATGTTTACACCAAGTCCTGGTTCAAACAACCAGCTAGCTTGAGAGTTCCATGCGAAAAAACTGATAATTAAAAGAGTAATTTTTTTCATATTTAGATACTAAAGAGCATCAATTCGGATTTCTAGAAAAAAATATTCTTGCTGCGAGATATTATTGAATTGTCTAGGCGAAGGTATATAATTCGCCCATGAAATTTTTATTCTTACTTAGCTTAGGTATTTATTGCTTTGCCAGTACCGACCTATTAGAGCCTGTTAAGACCGATCACCCTAGAGATACGATGAGAAGTTTTTATGAAAATATGAACTCTTATCGAAACCAGCTTGAAGAAGGCAATGACTCAAAGGCTCAAAATCATCTGAATAGAGCGGTTCGAACTTTAGATACTTCAGAGCTTCCTTTGGTTACTAGAAAGAAAGAAGCCGAAAAAGCGGCTATTTTTTTAAAAGAGGTTATCGACCGAATCATTGTGCTCAATTATGAATTGATTCCTGATAATAAAGAAGATCCAAGATGGCGTTTGAAATCCACAGAAATTTCAGTAGTTCGAGTCGACGAAGGTCCAAGAAAAGGAGAGTTTCTCATCAGTCCCCAGGCCATTGCGAGAGCTGAAGAATTCTACAATACAGTTCGGGAGTTGAAATATCTTCAAGGATCTGGTCAAGGAGCTTTGTATCGTGAAAATCCATTGAGTAAAGGGCTGCCATCATGGATGACCGAGAAATTCTTTGTCTATCAAAATTGGCAATGGCTCGCACTTTTTATACTGATTTTCATTGGTATTATCTTCAGCAAAATTGGCTCTTGGGCAGTGCGCCAATTGGTGAAGTTTACTGAAAAAACCAGGTTCAATTGGGATGATAAGTTAATCGCTTGTGCTGAAAAGCCCTTGGGCTGGCTGGGCACCTATATAATTTGGTACCTGACTCTTCCATTTTTGTACTTTGATGGAATTTTAGAGCAAATACTACTTTTTGCAACGCAAGTGATGATCAGTTGGTCAGTAATTTATGTTGTTTACAGAATGGTAGATGTCATTACTGACTTTTTGGCTTCAAAAGCAAAAACAACCGATATTCCATTGGATGATCAGCTCGTTCCTTTGATGCGTAAGACGCTAAAAGTTTTTACTGTAATATTGGGGACTCTTATTGTTCTGCAGAATTTTGGAATCAACGTGATGTCATTAATCGCAGGTTTGGGGATCGGTGGATTGGCCTTTGCGCTAGCTGCCAAAGACACCGCTTCAAATTTATTCGGCTCAATTATGATTTTTACAGATCGCCCTTTTCGAGTAGGAGATTGGATCAATATCAATGGCATTGACGGCACAGTAGAAGAAATTGGTTTTCGATCGACTCGAATTCGCACTTTTTATAAATCGCAAGTAACGGTGCCGAATTCAGTAGTTGCTAATGCGAGCATTGACAATTACGGCAGAAGACCAGTTCGAAGATTTCGCGCTGTTTATGGGCTTACTTATTCGACCACTCCAGAGCAAATGGAAGCTTTTCTTGAAGGTGTAAAGAATATCGTTCTCGCGAACTCTTCTGTGTTAAAGCAGGATATAGACGTCGCTTTTGATTCCTATGGGGATTCCAGCTTGAATGTAATGTTAAACTGTTACTTGAAGGTAGCGAGTTGGAAGGATGAGCTTTTAGCAAAACAGAATGTAAATCTTGAGGTTTTGCGCTTAGCTCATGATCTTGGTGTCGATTTTGCCTTTCCATCTCAATCGGTTTATGTTGAGTCGATGCCCGGTCAGTCTGTTTCAAAACAAGATTGTGCCAATGAGGAGTTGGTTGAAAAAGCCAAAGCTTATGGCCCTAAAGGTTCTCAATCTAAGTCACAGGGTTTAGGTATTTTTAAAGTCTTTCAGAATTAGGTACAGCCAATCCAAGAGATTCCGATAAATTTCTTGGAGGAATTTATGCTGTATCGAATTTTTCTAATTATATTATTTGCATCGCCGGCTTTTGCATTAGAGGCAAAATTATTGCCTGAGCAAGCTTATTGGGAAACGAATGAGCTGGGAGAGCGAGCACCTGCTTCTGAAAACAATGACCCTGTTCTTCGGTTGTTTAAAACTCCCCCTCGCTTTGATTTAGAAATTCTCTCTACAAGATGGGATTGCGCGAGCCCAGCGGTTTCTCACAAAGACAATGTAAAGTGTCAATAAAAATGCTTTTCAATAAACAAGACCTGTTAGGCATGAGGTTGAAATGAAAATTATCGCAGTACTAAGCTTAATCCTTTTTCAGTTGATCGCTATCGAAGCAGAAGCTTTTCGAGGTCGAAGGAAGGGAGCACAGAATAGGGCTATTCATAGAGGCGTTAAAAATGGAAATGTTACAGCTGGTGAGAGAGCAATGATTCGCAGACAAAAACGAGAGAGAAATCAAGAGAGAAGAGAGCTTAGAGGTGCCAAAAAAGAAAGACGAGAAATGAAAAAGGATGCAATGTCTGACGGAGTTGTCGATGCAAGTGAAGCTGCTGCTTTAAGAGACTCCAATCAAAGTGTTCGAGCAGAAAGGCAGGATGTTCGTCAAGAAAACCGTCAACTCAATCGAAAAATACGAAGAGCAAACAACAACAATATAAAGCAAAGTGAATAGTCATAGCTGCTCCCTTTTATTTCACTTTTTTTATTCAATCATTTTGTACTTTCAATGACCTAGGATGTTTGTCCGAAAATGTATCAAATTTAGAGCTCCCTCGGATAAAATTGATGAAGAATTTTATCTACTTAGCTGCTCTCGGACGGACGTCCGAAGTGAAATAAAAGGGAGCAGCTCTTATTTTTCTCATTTAAAAAATATACAAAGCAAATAAGAATTTGTAATACTACTGCCATCGGAGGTAGGAATGGATGTATTTCATAATTTATTTAAAATAACGACATTGGATGAAGACTTTTCGACAAAACCACCTGAGTGGCAAGAAGCCTATACTAAGGGTGATCGCCTTCCTGAAACGGAAAAGCAATTGTATCGCTGGAGAAAGTTTAAGAAAGCTGCCAAAACAGAAAACAGAACCAAAAACCAAAAGTTGCCCAAAGCATAATTCCTGCAAAATAATTGAAGGTTTTGTGTTTGCTCAATTGTTGGCGAAAACTCTGTTTTTTCTTTCGCAACTGCCAGCATATGTAGGCGCCAGGGTACTCAATGAAATATTCTGTGAGTACATGTTCTACTTGATGTATAAGCATCTCTATCCTCCGTTGAGTATCAAATACTACGTATTTTTTTCTATTTGAAAACGGAAATATTCTGCTTAAACATTTTTCGTACAATTGTTTAAATTTAAAGCAAGTCTCTAAATCACTGAAAAGTCGTGTATTTTTAGAGAAATAAAATTAGGTTATAACAATTTTTATCTTTTATTGCTCTTTTTTCGAGCGAAATTTAATGATTTTACAGTTTTAAAAACAAAAATCTATTTCTGCTCTCATCAAAATATGACGAAGAAAGTCAGGAAAGAAACTAGATCTTTACATAGGAATTTTTCAATATAGAAGAGTGACACACGAAATAACAGCCATCGTCGATGATGTTCCAGGAAAAACCAGAAGGTATTTCGTGCATGAAGATAAAGAGCTTTTCACCTGGCAAGAAGAGGGGAGTCTTGAACTTTCTGCCTTTCAGTTTGTATGTGAAGAGAATGCGATTCTGTGGCGAAGAGAAGAAAAAAAGCTGGAGTTTTATCTTGTAGATGAGGGTAAATCTAAAAATGCAACTCCGATTTACTCTAAAGAAGAGGCGCAAAACCAAGAGCTCTTAGAGCTTTTGTATCAGATGATTCAAGATTTAGAGCCTTTAATAAAAGCGAAAATTCAATCTGTCATCAAAGAGTATATGTGAGAGCCTTGTATTTGTTTCGCAGAGATCTTCGCATTCAAGACAATCCAGCTTTTTTAAAGCTTTTAGAATATGATGAAGTGAGTTTTGCATATTTCTTTTGTTTTTATTCTAATTATGACTCCTGTTATTTAAGTCCTTTTCAAGCACAATTTTTAAAAGAGAGTCTGTTGGAGTTAGAAGAGAATTTAAATCAATTTGGCCATAAGTTACATTACTTCGTAAATGAGGTAGATACTTGCGCCTTTGATGTGGTTTTGATGCAAAAAGAGC
>CAZZCP010000021.1:18378-19136 GCA_964653235.1 uncultured Pseudobdellovibrionaceae bacterium
AGCCAGGTTTTTATGAACAAGAGTTTGAACAAAGGTTTGCTGAGAAGCTTAGGCTTTTTGATAGCAATTCACTCTTTCAATCAAAGGATTTAAACTTTCCGGTCAAAGAAATCCCTAGAGTCTTTACAAGCTTTCGCAAACAACAAGAAAAAGATTTGCGAGTAAGAGAACTTGTCACTTTTTCACAAAATCTACCCCAAGCTTTTGAGTGGGAATGTCCAAGCTTAGATGAAATTTTTCATAATCTCGATTTAATGTCTCCTTCTGAAAGGGCAAGAGATGCTTTTTTAGGAGGGGAGTCGGCAGCTAAGGATCGCTTGCAGTGGTATCTTTGGGATTCAAAAGCAATATCGAATTATAAACATACAAGAAATGGCATGTTAGGGTCTGAAGATTCAAGTTTGCTTTCTCCATGGCTTGCTCTTGGTTGTGTTTCTGCAACTCAAGTCTTTTGGGAAATAAAAAAATATGAACAACAGATCGAAGCCAATGAATCAACCTATTGGTTGTTTTTTGAATTGCTATGGCGAGAGTTTTTTCGCCACTGGATGTTGATTCGGCCTAGAGATTTTTTTCTACCCAAGGGACTTCGTGAATCTTCACCAGCGAGTGATTTTGATTCAGAGCTATTTGATTCTTGGGTGCAAGGAAAAACAGCCTCTGCTTTTGTGAATGCAAATATGATCGAGCTGAAAGAGACTGGTTATATGTCAAATCGTGGACGACAGAATGTCGCCAGTTACTTCATTCATGATTTA
>CAZZCP010000021.1:19146-31072 GCA_964653235.1 uncultured Pseudobdellovibrionaceae bacterium
TGATTTAAAACTCCCCTGGGTTTTGGGCGCTGCTTACTTTCAATCTATGCTGATTGATTATGATCCCGCTAGCAATTGGGGAAATTGGGCTTACATTGCTGGTGTGGGCAATGATCCCAGGCCGTTTCGCAGATTTAATGTTCAAGTCCAAGCTGATCGCTATGATCCTGATGGGGAGTATCAAAATTTTTGGTTAGATAAATAGCTCTCTACAAGCCGCCCTAGATACTCTCTCAATGGGCGCTTTGATGAGCACTGCATTTTTCTCAAGCTCTACTCGAAAGCTTTTTCGATCCACTTCAATATTTTGAATGTAAACCTCAGCAAGATCGGTCAAAAGACCCTGAGACCTGCCATATTCTTGAAAAAAAACGGCAAAATAAGGATTGCTCTTAGCCTCTGATGTAAGCTTTGAAAACCACTTTGTTTTTTCTAGAGCTTTGACAAGATTTTCTCTGCTTTCATTGGCCCGAATGAGTTTATTAATCATGAGAAACTCAAGTTGTTGCAAGCTGTATTTTTGTCGATAAGAAATGAGATCACTCATCCAATGGCCCAGCCCCATGCTTTTGGCTTGCTCTAAAAGCATGGTTTTTTGGTTTTCAGTCAGATGCTCAAAGTTGATGCTTGTTCGTGTTACCGAGGCTCTTTCAGCTTCTTGTCGTACTTCAAATTCGACCCATTTGTCTCCTGCATTTAACCTGTAAGTGTAAAGTGCATGCTCTTTTCGTGAAGAAAAGACTACATCTTTTAGGTTAGGAAGGCCCAACAGGTGCTGGCTCATGCTGGCTTTTTGAAAATGAGATTTCATAAATCGAGTGAAGCCTATGTAGTCTGAAAAAGTTTGTAAGCCACGAACAACACCAATTCTTATAGTTCGAACAAGACCACGAAACTTTGCACTTTTTCGGTAGCTGATAAAGGCAATGATACAAAGTGGGTCTACAAGAAAAGGAACAGAGATAGCGGCACCTGCAGCTCCAATGGCTGAAACCACCCATGCAGGCCATTCATTGCTCAAGCCAATGAATACAGCCGCTGGCCCAGCTATGAGTTCTGTGCTGTGTGTGAGTCCAAAAATAACGAGTGAGTCCATCAGGATCTCGGCATTGCTTGAGCCAGAGTACATACCTCGAACTCGGGTACCTTCAATGAGTTTTCTTTTTACATTAAGGCTTTCTTTCATCTTATCCCAAATCTTGTCATGTTCTTGGCCTTCAACAATATCATGGCCGAGTTCAAAGATCTCGATATCGACTTGGGCAACACATAGGGCGGGGAATAGTAAAAGAAAGAAAATCAGTCTTATCATGATGAATGCTAATAATGAGCAAAGGAATTAGGTTCAATGAAAATACACCGAATGCTCTTAATGAAAACAAGATGATTATTCTTTTTAAAATTTGTTTTCAATTGGCATTCATTAAAAGATAAATGCAGTGATTAAATCAAACCAGGTTGAATTGATTTTTTGTGTTCGAGATTAAAAATACGAAAATGTTTTTTAGGATTTTCACGGTCAAAAACAAAAAGTACCGAGTTTTCAGGACCAAAAAACCCCGCCCATACATCTTGGTGTGAACTCAAAGAGTCTTCATCAAGATTGCGATCTAGAGCAAAACTGTATTGAAAACCATTTAAAAAATTTAAAAGAATATAGGAGTCACCATCCATTTCATAAAGATCAAAAGACTCAAGCTGCAAAAGGTCGAGTTCGAAATTTGCCCCTGAAAAAACACAATTTTGTAGTTGTAAATCAAGGTCAAAAACTCGATTGGCGGTGTGAATTTGTTTTTGGGGAAGACGGTGACAAAATTCTTGTTCAGCAGCGGTTGAAACATTCATCCAGCTAAAAAACTTATCATTTTTGGCACTAGAGACAGCAAAGCTTGCGAAAAGAAATAAAATTAAAATGGCTTGGTAAAATTTCATGTCCCCTCCAAGCTGTGAAAAAAATATTAACAAAAAAATAGCAAAGAAGCAGCTCTTTTATTTATGCGGCGAATAAATTTCATTTTGTTTTCTAAACTTAAACCGCCGAAAAAGAAGTATCAACTTTTTGGAATCACTACTTATAATAAAGGCAAGACTCATACTAATCATACCCAAAATAAAACTGAATTTGCTCGCGACAACCAGCTCTTGAATTTTTAGTTCTTCAGCGCAGAGCCAAGTAATGTTCATGAGAATCCAAAAAAAGCATGCAAGATCTATCAATTTTGCATCAAAATCACTAGATTTAAAGATCATCCAGAGGCCAGTTAAAACCGTTGGAACTGAAAGAATATAAGCGGCCTTGACCCAAGAATACATCCACATTGCATCCATGGCAAACCAAAGAACTGAATTTGTAAACTCGATTTGGTTTTTTTCAAACTTCATGAAGAAGATTTAGATGAAGATTGAAATAGCTACAAACACAAATCAAATAATGAAAAATATATACCATAAGTAACATAATATAACTTATCGGAACAGCGGATTGTATGAAAAACAACTAATAATTCTCATACAAACTGTCCACTCTTAATTTCTCATTCAATTTGTCATCTAGTGATTAAGGGTTAATGATTCTTCTTTGTTTAAGGAGGATCTGATGTTTAAAGATTAGTGGTAGTTTTTGCGAATTGCTTCATATAAAATCACACCAAAGGGCTCGAATATATAAGATCTGAGTAAATCATCTTGTTAAACCTAACAATACAATTGACACGTGATACGTAACAGGTTATAATGCAGAGGAAATGATTAAGACTTTTCGCCACAAGGGTTTGCAGCAGTATTTTGAAAAGGGTACCAAAAAAGCTATCCATGCAGCACATATTAGGAAAATCAGATTAATCTTGGCTAGGTTAAATGTATCAGGCTCACCACAGGACATGGGTTTACCAGGTTTGAATCTACAAAGGTTTAAGGGAGAATATAAAGATTTTTGGGCTGTCAGCGTATCTGGAAATTGGCGAGTTATTTTTAGGTTTGATAATCAAGATGCAGTGGATGTTGATTATTTGGATTATCATTAAGTAAGGAGATTTTCATGGCTATTATGCGTCAGACACCCCATCCGGGTGAAATAATCAAAGAGCTCTGTTTAGAGCCTTTAGGGATTAGTGTTACTAAAGCCGCAGACTTGTTAGGTGTTAGCAGAAAGACCCTATCTGAGCTTGTGAATGGTAAGTCCTCTATTTCTACTGAAATGGCGTTTCGCTTGTCTAAGGCCTTTGGTGGAAGCGTAGAAAGCTGGCTTACTCAACAGATGCATTATGATATATCGAAAGCAAAACACTTAGAGAAGAAAATCAAAGTAAAAAAAATTTCATGAGTCTAGATTATTTTCCTCTACCCTTACAATGGACAGTTCTATTGAGAATTAAAGGGGACAGATTGTATTAAAAATTACATTATGTGAAATTCTACAAAGGGATCATAGTTCTTAATATCTCTAAGACAAACTGTCACCTTCTAAGTTTTAACTAGGAGGCTTTGATTTCTACCTTAAGCTTCAATCCAGCTCGTGTGAGTTCATCTTGAAGAGCAAGGCGAACAAACTGTTCTTTAGAATATTCTAGAGTTTTAGCGTATTCTGCTGCCTTTTGAGCGCTTACATTTTTTCTCTCTTTTTCAATGTCGCATAAGTGGGATTTTGAAATCCCTAGTTTTGCAGCAAAAGCTACCTGAGTCATGTCTTCTGACATTCGGATGCTTGAAATCAGACTGCCAAAGCTCAAAGGAGCTTTAGTTAGGCTTTCTAAGAATTTTTTGGTTTTAGTATTCATGTTTATTTACCTCTATAATTTCAATAAATTCAATTTCACCACCATCCTTAACTACATAAATGGCTCTATAGGCTTTCGAGAGCCGAATACTTCTCTGTCCCTTTCTTTTGCCCTTTAGAGACTCATCATGCCAGCCGGGTGTCTTGCGCGTTTCTCTAAGCCCCGAGCTCTCTATTTCATCTACCCAAGCTAGCAGCTTGAATAAAATGTGCTTTGGCAGCTTTTTTAGAGCTTTCTGGCTTTTGGTGCGATCTCAACGGTGTGAATCATGAGTCCTATGGTACACTTTTTTAGTGTACCTGTCAGTAATCAAGTATATAGGTTTTTACTTGCCTAAAGAATGATTTTGCTATTGTCTTTACTGAACTGGGAGAAGTTTCAGGCCCTACTCCGCAAAATCGGATTTTTTTCTTTGTAACATCAAAATAAGTTTCTCAATTACTACACCATGCTCGACCAAAGAAGTCATTTGTCTTTGCAAAACTATTGTAATTTCGAATCAGAAAAGCACTCAAGTTGGGATACTTCTTTGAACTTGAGAGATCAACTCGAGTGAGACTAAAAGCATTGGTCTTTGGATCTATATTGGCAAAAGAGTGTAAACTGATAAATAAGATCAAAAGTAATTTCACTCATATATTTTAATTTAGTATTGTGGATTTTCAAGAGACTGAATTCAAAACCTTGAATGCCTTGACCTTAGTCTACTGAGCGGCCTGAGTAAGCTCTTTGCTTTGATAAAACCAATACGTAAAACCTAGAACCAGAGAAAAGGCTTCATTGACCACATGGAGTGGCGAGTCTCGATTTTGCGCCATCGAATAGTTCTCATAGAATATTCCTGTATAAACTGCCAGTTCATCAGTGAAGTTGTAGATCATAAAGTTGGAGTAATTGATAGATTCATTTCCTCCAACTGCATCAAACCTAGTTCTACTTGGATTGCTAAATTGCTCATCGACTCCGTAGTAATAATTGGCAAAGTTCGAGTCGGTCCATTTGCCGCCAACACCATTATAAAGAGTGAATCGATTGGTGATTTGCCACCAGCTAAATATGCGCGGTGAAAAAGACCAGCCGCGAGCGTCGATTCTGGATAAATCTGTGCTGAAAGCGTAACGAAGGCCCAGGCTGACTGAGAGCCTAAAGTTTCTTTTTTCGTTTTTTGGAAAGAGATGAAAGATAAAGCCAGGCCCTAATTCAAAAACCGTGTCAATATCTGGCATATCAGAGCGTACCGAAATTCGATCTGAATTTACCGGAATACCCAGTCCAAAACTAGTGTTGATTTCAAAGTATTCATTATCGATAAGTCTTCCTCTCCAGCCACCATTTTCATCTGATCGAAAAATCTTACCGCGGTAGATAAATGCCGGAAAAGGCAAAACAAAGTTTCGAGTCTCTTTAGCGCCTGCATAATAGGGTAAATTAGCAAAACCAACTCCGAATCCAGCTTCAAGAAAAGGGAGTTTTTCTTGATTCAGTCTGTAGGTTTGTGCCTGCGAGAATATCGAAAAAATCAATATCAAAAGAAATATACGCATAGTTCATCTTGCCTTGAGATGAATTCGCTGTCATTCGACTTTGTTTTTTAGGTCTAAAATTGATAGTTTATGCACAATGAGAAAGATCATTCATGTCGATATGGACGCTTTTTTTGTAGCTGTAGAGATTCGTGATAACCCAAAACTGAAAGGACAGTGTGTGGCTGTTGGCGGCTCCCCTACTGCAAGAGGAGTAATCGCTACAGCCAATTATGAAGCTCGAAAATATGGGGTTCATTCGGCTATGTCATCTGCAATAGCACTTAGAAAATGTCCTCATTTGATCTTTGTCAGAGGAAATTTTGACAAATACAAAAAAGTGAGCGAGCAAATACATGAAATTTTTCAAGAGTTCACAGAATTGATTGAACCATTATCTCTTGATGAAGCCTATCTAGATGTCAGTCATTACCAAAGTGCAAGCCATGTTGCTAAGAGTATACGTAGTGCAATTTGGGAAACTTGCCATCTCACTGCCTCAGCTGGAATTGCGCCCAACAAATTTCTAGCCAAGGTTGCTAGCGATTGGCGAAAACCCAATGGACAGTTCACCATCGCACCTTCTCAAGTGGATGATTTTGTCAAAGAGCTTTCGGTTAAAAAAATTCCTGGTATTGGTCCCAAAAGCTATGAAAAATTAAAATCAAAAAAAATTGAAACTTGTTTTGATTTACAAAGTTTTGAAAAATGGCAGCTGCAAGAGATGTTTGGTAAATGGGGAGACGTCTTATATGAGCGCTGTCGTGGCCAAGATCATCGACCCGTTCAGGTCAATCGAATTCGTAAGTCTTTGAGTGTTGAAAGAACCTTTGAAAAAGATCTTGTGGACTTCGTTTCTTTCAAACAAAAGCTTCAAGAAATCTATGCTCTTTTTGTGAGTCGTTATGAAAAAAAACAAGTCTCCAAAGAAGAGGTAAAAGGACACTTTTTAAAAATAAAATTTCAAGATTTTCAAGTGAAGCGTTTTGACAGAGTTGCAAAGAACTTTCCTAGCTTTGATGATTTTTTTTATCTCTATTCTTATGATCCAATGATCGAAAAAAAAGGTATCCGGTTATTGGGGCTAGGTGTAAAGCTAAGAACAGCATCTGATGAGACCTATCAATTGAGCTTATTTTGCTGATTATAAATTAAGCTTATTTAACAAAAATCTAATTATTTCACAGTTGATCTCTACAATATTTTGCCTTTAAATAGCAGTTATTTATGGGGGGGAATATGAAAAACTTGCGTTTGGTAGTCTTAGACTATCCAAAAATTCAAATTGATAATCCACAAGCCAAGCAACTTTTGGTAGATATGATACAAAGCAAACAAAAAAATTTTGAACGTGCAGATGAAAACTATGTACCCATGAATGGTCTTGATATGATCAGTACCCATTTTATGATTTACGACTGCACTGACATGTACAATCCGAAACCAGTTCTAGCCATTCGTAATTGCTATGGAGATAGAACCCAAAAGCACAAGCTAAAGCTACCTTCAGAAGAATACATATTGCACGCACCGAAAGAATATCAAGAACGATACTATCAATTTAAAGAAGAAAAAAAGTTTCTGGTCGACTGCAATGCTTGGTTTGTAGACCCATCCTATAGCTATAAGAATACTGGTTTAAGACTTTCTGAAATCGCATATTTTATGTTGGTCTCTCACACGATTCGAAGAGGCTTTGATCATTGGGTGGGAGCTACGAATGAAAGATTTAAAGCCTCTCGATGGGCTGAGCTAACCGGCCGATCTCCTCAAGGAATGATTTTCAATCACCCTCAGGTGGATGATCCGCATAAATTATTATTGATCGATCCAATAGACTATGATTGGGTTTTGAAAACCTATCAAATGAATAAAGATCTGTATTCTAATAGATACGAAGTCCGCTCCGAAAAAAATGAAGAATTTTATATGAGTGAGTCAGAATTTGAAAACTACTTATACAGCAAGTCTAGTGGGAGTGGTCTTGGTTTGTCTAGGGAAGTCAGCTCTGTAATGACAGAATCGATCTCCTCTTGAAATACAAGACTTAACATCAATTTGAATTGAATCATAACCACATAACAATGGCATGCTACCAAAGAGTTTTGATCTATAAAAAAACAGTGCATCAGTTTTTTCTTTATAGTTTTGAAAATCTGTAGTCAGACTTTCATTGAGTTTACATTTAAGTTCAAAACCATTTTTAGAGATGGAAAACTTATATTCAAAATTATCATCAAAAAATCGAGTAGATGCTTCTATGGCTTGAAAGACCTCTTCGTAGTTTCGGCAATTCTTAAAAAGAGTGTGAATACTCGTATTTTCTACCGACAAAAAAAGGTTTCTTGAGAGTTGCTGAATGTCTTTGTTGGTGAATCCTAGTTTTTTACAGGTATTGAGTAAATCAACAAAAAACAATAGGTTGATCCGGTTCTCAAAGTTTTCGAAATAGCATGGATGAATCTGCATCTGAATCAACAGCTCATCAACAAACTTTTGACCATAAAGAAGCCTAAGGTAGCGAAGAATATGAGCCGATGATCGAACGTAGCTAAACGAATTGGCCGCGTAAACTTCTGGTAGAGCCATCTGCTGATGCATAAATCTTTTTCGAAAAAGGCTGATATCTAGACTCTCATCGAGCATTTGATCTACTGTAAAGCCATAGTACTGAATAAAAGCTTCCACTTTTTTTACATCAAGATGGGTTTTTTGGTTCCACCACTGAAGTAGGCTTTCTGGACTGATTTCTGCAATGCTAGCCACCTTGCTTAATGGAATACCCGAATTCGTAATAAACTTTCGAAATGCAGCCTGAACTTTCATTATGAGATTTTCTTCTTATTTGATTTCTGCACTTGGCGAAATAAATCATTAACTACATTTTCGCTCGATGCTCGATAAATTTCTTTGATACGGTCTTTTTTTAAATTCAAGAGTTGGATTGACTTGATCAGTGCTGGCTCTGGAATCATGACCTCCCCTTTTTCAATGCGACCTAAAAACTGTGCTGAAAATTCTAATTCTTGAGCCAATTTAAATTGTGTAACCGCTTTTGCCTTACGAGCTTCAAGGATGTAAGTTCCTAACATTTTTGCTAAATGTGAATGCATTTTAACCTCTTTATTAATGGATTTAGTTTAATAAAGCTTACTTGAATCTAACAGAGCAAAATGAATGATTGAAAATATTTTATATTCATTTCATATACTAGGGCGTCAATACGCCCTTAGCCTTAGGAGTAAGCAATTTGAGAGCTAAAGATGCCTTATTTTTACATATGGGCCCTGGTATGAACTCGCATATTGAAAGCCGGCTCTTTCAAAACACGTATCCTAATATTGAATTTTGGGATCAAGGAGAAGCTGCTTCATTCTCACATATTGTAGACAAAGCTCTTCAAAAAATGGCTTTAAATAAAAAATCTATCATTGCTCATAGTTTTGGTGGATTGATTGCAACTGAGATTGTCAATCGAGTTCCTGAGCAAGTGACCAGACTTCAACTCATATCATCGGGTTTTCATTTTAAAAATAGTTTCTTTCACTTGTTAACAAAAATAAATCCTTTGATCGAAATTCAAAAACCCAGAAGTATAGAAGACTTCTGGAAACTCTATAGTATGGTTTGCAAAAAAAAAGAGTTTTTAAAATATTATTTCGGTAATGAATCGAGTTATTTTAGATATTTAGAATTAGCAAAAGACTCTCCTCCCCTGCGTGAAAATGTATTTCGTTCGGTTGCTGAGTCTTACCTTAAACACCAACTCAAAAAAGCAAGATCTAGGTTTACAGGCCCAGTATATTTGTACCTGGGAGAAAAAGATCCATTGATTGATATTCAAGCAGAGATTGCTGCTTGGAAATCTGTTTTTCCGCAAGTCAAGATTAAAACCTACAAAGACCATGGGCATTTCATACATATAGAAGATCAGAACTTTTCTTTTTAATAGGTCCGAAATAGAAGTTAAAACCTCAACACGCTCTGATATATTTTCTGTTTGATCTTATTTAGTTAAATAATTTTTATTGCCAAAAGCTCTGCTCTGAGATTAGGCTCTACAAATTCGAAAGGGAGGGAAAAATGCTTTTTTCAAAAACAGATCTAGCAGATAAAATCTATGAATCTAAGTTCAATCAAGAGATGTACTTGGAGCGTACGAAAAGAAATCACTATTGGCTCGGAGGCCTTGAAGGCCAAATGAAGCTTCGAGAATTGAAAGTTGGCGTAGCTGGCTTGGGTGGAATGGGATCTAATTTGGCAGAAATCATGGTTCGCCTAGGTGTTGGCGGTCTTAAAATTGCTGATCCAGATATTATTGAACACTCCAATTTAAACCGTCAGGTGATTGCGAATCGAAATACTCTTGGAGAAAAGAAAGCTGTCGCTTCGGCCAATGAATTGAGAAATATATCGGAGGATTTTGAATTGCTTGTCTATGAACAAGGAATTACCGAAGAAAATGCATCGGAGTTTGTTAGTGATTTGGATATCATTATTGATGAGATTGATGTTTTTCCATTTCGCCCTCACATTTGGCTGCAAAAAGAAGCAAGAAAATTCAACATCCCCTGCTACTCGGGATTTATTATAGGTTTAGGAACTCATGTTTTTAAATTTCAAGGTGATGATTATACCTTTGAAGATTTTATGCTAAACAACGATGCTGAGATAGATAAACCGACATCACGCTTTATGATGGATCGTTTGTTCAACCCTGCTCCAAGCTATTTAGAAGATGCAGAAAAGCAAAACGTATTTGCCTCTACCATTGATAACAAAACTGTACCTATTTTTGGAGCTACGACTTTTATGAGTCATTCGTTGATTGCAATACGTGTTATTGTCGATGCGCTTGGGCTCAATAAAACGATGGGCGGTCCTGAAACCCCACTTATGCCTAAATTTATTAAACTTGATCCTTTTGATATGAGCTTTAATGTTTATGACATTTGCGAACAAATGCCACTGAAAATGAATTCTACAGCATCTCATTCGATCACTACGAATCTATAATTCTTTTAAATAGCTTTCGTAAGAAGTGGGGCTATCTACACTTAAGTGTATATGCCCTGCTTTGTCGCCCTCTCTGGTTAAAGGCCATTGCATGATGCTTTTAAAACGCATACCTTTTTTCTTCATATTGTTGATTTCTACAAGTGTAGATGCGGAATCATAATAAGTTTCTTGAATCAAAACAGGAATTTCAGAAATTCCAAGCTTTTTCATCTCATCATAAATATCATTTAGATTGGCCTCTATTTCACCTGGATTTTCGCCATAAAGGTTGAGAGCTATAACATCAGGAATGTGGCCTGAATTTTCATAAATCTCCCACTGTCTTCTTAAATCCTCAGCTGAGGTTTTTAGAGAAAAGCCATAAGTGTCATCACTTCCATAGATTTCGCTATACTCTTGCCAGAACCTATCAATATAAGTGAGATTTTGTCTAACATCTCTTCCACCTCGTTTTAGGCCCAAATCGTAAACTTTTTTGATATTGCTACCAATACTTTCTTGCTCAAGGATTTCACGAACATGCTGAACAAAACTAAAACTGCTCTGGTAACGGTCTTCATGCCATTCTTCCCATTCCACAGGATCTGAAAGCCATTGGTAGCCAATACGAATTTGTACTTCATTAAATTCGTTCTCTATAATTAGATTCATTAAAGACCTTAAGTTGCTCTCCATTTGTACAGGAAGTCTTCCCGAATTTGAGTTGATTACATGATGTCTGGTTTCATGATCTGCAAGATTCTCTTGTAATTCACTAAACCAAATCACTAAGGCAATTTTTTCCTGTCCTCCTGATTTCATGATTTTTAGTTGATTCTCAACAGTAAAAGGATCGAGGTGGTAGGTCACTACCGTAGGTCTTAAGCTGCCATCTCGCCAAGCTTCTTCAGTCCATTGACCTAAATAATTGCCGGCATTGTATACGGCAAAGTTAGATCCTCCGATTTCTTCTGCAACGGGTGAAGTCGGAATTATAAGTGGAGCTGGCTCAGAGCTAAAGTCAACATTGCTTTGAGAACAAGAAATCATAAGTAGGCTTAGGCTTAGGCTTAGTAATAATTTAGTCATGCTTTTGTATCGTCAAAACAAGTCTCGACTTTAGTAATAGTTAAAGAATTTAAGGGGTTTATAGATTTTTGTTTTGCCAAAAATGTCGAAGTTTTAGAGCAAACAAATGAAGTGTCAAAATAACTTACAAAATATGCGAGCTCTAAATTAAAAAAATTAAAGTCCGCCTCAGAATGTGCCGATTCATTATAAGACGGAGAAGCAATGTTTTCATTTTTCAAATCAATCAGTTTTATTCTTGGAGCAATACTCAGTATAGTCTTGTTTCAAAATTGTGGTGCATCAAGCCCTACAAGCACTGCACCGCCGTCTCGGCAAAGCAGTGATTTTGAAATCGTATTTGCTTCCAGTCCTGAAGATCTGCAAGCTAGAAATTATAATACTTTCTACAACTATGAAAGCTCTCACTTGTATATGGAGATTCTAAATGCACCCTCAAGACTTCACATCTGCATTGAATTGTTTTTTGATACTGAAGAGTTAGAAGCAAACCCTAATCTTGAAAACTCACCAGCTGGTCTTTGTCAGACGTCGAATCCT
>CAZZCP010000022.1:0-30955 GCA_964653235.1 uncultured Pseudobdellovibrionaceae bacterium
AGCCACGCTCTAGGGGCGTGGTTTTATTTATAGAGAAGTTCTATAAGAAAAGTTCAAGATACAAAAAAAGTCATCTGTAAACTTTTTTGACAGCTAAATACCAATAAAACTAAATTCAAGTCTTGGCATTGTTTGCACTATATAAGACTGTATGCCAAATAATTTAAGTATTCACCTTATCCCTGTATTTGTTTTTTTAAGCCTTGTGGGCTGTGTAACGATATCCTCTTCTATAAGTTCTAATAACCAAATGATAGAGCAGAAAATATGTATGGATGGAGATTGTCACGAATTAAAGGGTCCGGGAAAAATAGAATTTTATAATGAAACCAGAGAAATCTTAGTTACTTGTTATGAAACTGCAGAAAGATTCTATTATGATCAAAACAAATATAAAGGATACAATTGTTATACAGGGGAATATCTCTAAGAATTAGATTTTTTCTTGATCCAATCACGGAAGGCTTGGTTGATATCATCAATAGCACAAATGTTTTTTAGGTTCTTTTCGAGTTTGTACTCTACACTTAAGCGAAGCAAATTTTCCATATCGCACTTTCGCGATATCATTTTAGCTAGAGCTAGAGAGACTTGATAGTGGTAGCGTACACTTCCAGGGTCACTACTGTATAAGTGAACAATGTCTCGAACATCAGAGGGCAGCTCACGAGAGGCGATGAATTTATAATTTGGTTCTTGGTTTTTACGAGCAAAAAAATTAGCAAGACCCTCTTCGAGCCACTTTGGAATCACTCCCTTATATTTTTGTCGAAAAATAACATGTACCAATTCATGACCGAAGACTTCATGAAAGTTGTCTTTATTGATTCTTGGGCCCATTAAAATTCTTTGTATATCACCGCTACTTTGTGTGACGGCAACAGCTTGAGCCCCTAAACCATGGGCTTTTGCAAACTCAGTTTTATCAGTGTAGAAAGTCATATTGACTCTTTGAGTGGTCCACTCGAGCTTGTTTTGAATTCGGTCTGCTGTTTTTCTTACCATGGTCTCTGAGAGCCAATCAGGGGCATTGATTACATTGACTGAATTAGATTGAAAAGACTTTGCTAAAACAAAGCCTGGGAATACAAAAAGAAGCAAAAATAAATTTTTCATATTTCATTTTTACTGTACTTCTTGCGCAAGTACAAGATGCCCAAAAGTGGCATTTTTAAGATCAAAAATAACAAAAATACATTGCCAAAGTTTGCCTGTGCACTTGAATTAGAGCTCATACCACAGCCGCCAAATTCAGCCAGTTGAGTATTTGCAGCAGTTCCTGATTGAGCACAGGGCTCACCGGGCTCACAACTAGGTAGTTCTTGTTCTCCTTCCTCTCCACCTGCACCAGGGTCTCCTGGATTTCCAGGTCCATTACCGCCTCCGGGAGGGGGAAGAGCACCCAAACTGCTCAGAGCCCTATATACATTGATTCTTGGATAGTCAAATTGACTTTGATTTCTATCGGCAGCTGTTACTGAAACTATGTCGCCGTTATTGCGAATAATATCCATTACCTCAGCAACCGATAAATTAGGCTTTGCACTAATCAAAAGAGTAGCCAGTCCTGCAACCTGGGGGGCTGCCATACTGGTTCCTTTCATTCCACCATATTTACCTTGGCTAGTGGGGATGGTTGAAATGATTTGTTCATTTATTCCCATACCTCCACGGTTAATATCTCCTCCTGGTGCAATCACATCAACTAAGTTTCCAAAATTACTAAAGGTAGAGAGTTCATCTAGGGAGTTTGAGGAGCCTACGGTCAAAACTGCTGGAATGTTGGCAGGAGAGAAGTCGGAGGCATTCATCGTATTGTTACCAGCTGCCACCACAGGTACAACTCCTTTCTGAATCGCATAATCGAAAGCATCTACCATTGCTTGAGAGGAAAATCGACTCGAGACTCCCCAAGAGCAGTTAATGACTCTTGCACCATTGTCAGCGGCATAGTAAACGCCAGCGATAAGATCCGAAGTTCTTCCTCCTGTTTCGTAATCTGAAAATCCTTTCACTGCCATAATTTTTGCGTTCCAGGCAACTCCTACAACACCAATACCATTGTTGCCTACAGCAGCTATAGTTCCGGCGACATGGGTTCCATGAGAGTTACCACTTGCTCGACCATTTATGGGATCGGAGTCAAAATCTGCAAAGTCGTATCCATATACATCATCGACCTGGCCGTTGCCGTCGTCATCCACACCAGGGCTTCCATTTTGCTCAGCAGTATTGATCCACATATTGTCTCTTAAATCTTCATGCCCGTAGTCTACACCTGTATCAGAAACAGCAACGACAACATCTGTACCCGTGTGAATGTCCCAACCTTGCTCAGATTGCATTACTTGATGTCCAAAAAGCTCAGAATATCGGGCATCATTCGGAACCGAAGTGAGCTCCATCCAGCAGTCTTGTTCAAGACTCTCTATTCTTGAGTCATTTTTTAAAACATCAATATAGTTATCGTCATCCGTCTCTAAATGAATTAAACTTACAGGTACACTCTCTTTAGCTGAAAAAGACAAAGAGAGAGATCGACTTTTAATTTGGTCGTGCAGAACTCTCAAGTTCCCATGTTTAGCAATTTCTAACATTAGATTGTCTTGATCTGTTTTTGCTTGCAGGTTCATAAAACTCGTCGGTTTCATTCGAATCAAGTAAGAATTTTCAACTACGTGGGAATCAGGGCAAGCAGCATAAGCATCAAGCTGGTAGATAAAAAAACAGAAACACAAGACGTTTAGAAATAAAAACTTCATAAAATCCTCTAGTTGGCTAAGGGAGTCGTGTACAGACTTTCGTCTCCCGTTAACTGTCTATCGGAGTTTTTACTATCTACTTGAAATCTTTATGTTTTTAAAAATGTAGAGCTTTTAGTCATAGGCCCAATCTTGTAAAAGAGATGGGCAAAAAAAAACAATTCGGCCGTAATAGATTATAAAATCTTAACAAGCCCTAGAGATATTTTTGAACTTCGGTCTCAATTTCAGATCGAATTTTTTGTAGATTTTCTTCACTATTGGCTTCAAAGCGCATCGAAAGAACAGGCTGAGTGTTCGAGCTTCGCACCAGAGCCCAACCATTTTCAAAACTGACTCGAATTCCATCTATAGTTGTATAACGAATGGATGAATCATTTTTATTAGCAAAATACTCTTTCATCTTTTCAACAATGAGTCTTTTTTTATCTTCTGTAGTGTCCAGTCGAATCTCAGGGGTATTGAAGGCAGGTGGAAGGTCAGAAATGAGTTCACTTAGATTTTTTCCCGATTTTCCAAGCAACTCTACCAGTCGAAGGGCAGCATATAGAGAATCATCATAGCCGTAGTTTCGATCTGCAAAAAAGATATGTCCACTCAACTCACCACCAAAAGGTGCAGCCTCTTCTTTGACCTTCTTTTTGATTAGACTATGTCCTGTTTTCCACATGATGGGCTCACCGCCATGCTTGGCAATAAAGTCATACATTCGATCAGAACACTTTACATCACCAATGATTTTTGCACCTTTGTTTTCACGCAAAATATCTTGGCTAATCAAACAAATGATTTCATCGCCTAAAAGAAATTTTCCATTTTCGTCAACAACACCTATTCGATCGGCATCACCGTCAAAACCAATGCCGATTTTTGCCTTGTTTGCGATCACCGCTTTTTTTAACTCATCTAAATTTTCTTCTACTGTTGGATCTGGGTGGTGATTGGGAAAGCTTCCATCGGGCTCTTCAAAAAGAATCTCTGGCTCTAAACCGACCTGTTCAAAAAGTTTGCGAACAATACAGCCTGCCACTCCATTACCACAGTCTAAAACCACGGGAATTTTTTGAATCCCCTGAAACTCTTCTTTGTATCTCTCTAAATACTTCGGAAAAATATTATAGTTTTCACTTTCTGCATTTCCCGAAATATAATCTTCGGCCTCGATAATTTGTTTTAGGCTTAAAATTTGAGAACCAGAAATAGTAGTTCTTCCTAAAGAAATTTTAAATCCATTGTAATCAGGGGGGTTGTGAGATCCTGTTACCATAATGGCACCATCGATATCGAGTTGAAAAGTAGAGAAATAGGATATCGGAGTGGTTATCAATCCTAATGCGTAAACAAATACACCGCTTTCAATAAAACCCTCTTGAAGGGCCGAAGTGATTTCAGGGCTTGAGAGTCTTGCATCATGACCAATACTCACTTTTAAATCTTTTTTGCCAAGTTGAGCTTTCAAATAAGATGAAAAGGCCTTAGCAAGCTTTTTGGCAAAAGCGGCATCAAAATCTTTATTGTAAACACCACGAATGTCGTATTCTCGAAAAATTTCTGAATTCATTTAAAGCTCCTCGGTGACTAAATTAGCATCTTTGTATTTACAAAGAGAAATGGCCCATTTTATACATTCAAACATCGAATTTGGATCTGCTTTATTTTTTCCAAATAAATCTTTTGCTGTACCATGATCTACACTGGTTCGAACAAAAGGAAGTCCCATAGTGATATGAACCCCTGAGTTTCTTTCTTGAAGAGATTTAAAGGGGATGAGTCCTTGATCATGGTAATTGCAAACGTAGACAGAATATTTTTTTCTTATATCAGGAAAAAAAGCTGCATCGGGAACCAAAGGTCCATCAAAAGGAATTTTTTTTCTTTTTAATTTTTGCAGGACTTTTTTAAAGATTTCTTTTTCTTCACTGCCGATGATACCGTCTTCACCAGAATGAGGGTTCAAGCCAAGTATTGCAATCTTCTTGTCTTTTTGTTTTTTGGGCAAAAGTCCGCGCAGGCGGTCAGCAGCGCCACAGGCTTTCAGTAGATTCTCTTCAGTAATCTTCTTTGATATATCTTTGATAGCGATATGGCCAGTAACTAAAACTACAGAAAATTCGGAGCCAATAAAGCTCATAAAAACATTTTGTGTCTTAGCAACACGCTTTAAAATATCGGTGTGTCCAATATCGTTCATGCCAGCATCTAAAATACAAGGTTTTGATAAAGGCGCAGTAGATATAGCATCAATATGACGAAACATAGCCGCTTTAGCACTAGTCTCAACCCATCTTGCAGGAGACAAATTGCTTTCAATATCAAGAATCTCTTTATAATTATTGGGTATTGATCTAAGAGCTTCAGGCCAAGTTTCAACCGTAGTTCGAGTGAAAGCAGAGTCGATTCTACGCAAGAGACTTTTGGGTACATTTGGGGATCGCCACAACAGAAACTGAACCCCCTTTTGAGGTTTGAGTTTGGCTAATGCTTTGGCTGTGACCTCAAAGCCAATACCATCTTGGTCTCCAGTTGTAATTGCAATTCTATAGGGTGTACTCAATTCTTATCCATTCACGCGTATAACGGCTTCTCGTCTTTTTTGATCTAACCAGAAACGAAATTGTTTTTTAAAAGCTTCTTGTAACAGAAAGGCCCGAATTTGTTCTTTTTGAGCCTCTAATCTTGGGTCAGAAACAAGGCTTTTCTCATTGACATAAAAAATATGAAACTGAGGGCCGAGATCAATGATATCTGAAAACTGCCCTGACTCTAGAGACCGAATTGCTTTTTCAATTTTTTTATTCATTTCTCCCTGCTTAAAGGTGCCTAAAAGACCTCCCGCAGAGAAATCAGGATCTTCACTTTTTTGCGCTGCAAGTTGAGAGAAATCAGCTCCATATTTGAGTTGATTTCTTGCATCTTCAGCTCTGGCTTTTGCCTCGCTTTCTCCGCCATTTTCTTTCTTAAAAATAATGTGAGAAATCTTAAAAGAGTATACTTGGGCTGATGTTTGGTTGGTATTTTTTGCATAAAAAGAAGCAACATCGCTATCAGAAATTTTTATTTTTGAGGTAATTGCTTGTTGAACCAGATTCTGTCTCTCTAACCTCTTTTTTATGAAAAATTGATAATCACTTAGATTAGTACCCTGTTCTTTTAAAGCTTGAATCAATTGTTCGCGAGAAATGTTGTTTCTTCTTTGGATGTTGCGAATTTCTTCTTCAACTCTTTCGATGGTTGTCTCTAGTTTTTTTCTTTTGATCTCTGAGTCGACAATTTTTTCATCAATAATGTGGCTGATCATTTTCTCACGACTGCCTTGAATTTTTTTTGCATCGATATCAAAAAGATCATCTTGGATTTGTTGACTCTTCAAACGTTTTTTAAATTCTTTTAAGTCTGATTCGGTTATGATTTCATTGTTCACTGTAGCAACAATCCGGTCTATTAACTCGGCATTAGCGCTAATTGAAAAAAATAACAACAATAAATAAACTCTCACTCTTTCACTTCCAATTGAATCGCATTCAATAGATCGGCGTTTACCTTCACTTTGACAGTTTTTTTCTGTTTGTCGATCCAGGCAGCATAAGCAGCCTGCTTTTCATCTTCAATTAAGTCTTTGTTTATAATATCTTTGACCTCTGGGAAAGTTCTTTGACGCGCAGAGCGTTTTTCTAATACTTCAATCAAATGATAGCCATAAGGGCTCTGAATTGGTTTTGAGACCCTTTTTATGGGAAGACGAAGGGCTTTATCAAAAACCTCTGCTACTCCTTTTTCCATCCAGCCAATTTCACCTCCAGAACTCGCTGCTGGGCCAATACTGTATTCTTGAGCCAGACTGGCAAAACTTGCGCCTTTATTAATTTGTTTTTTCAATTTTTCTGCTTGAGATTGTTTCTCTACAATAATTTGGCGAATTCTAGCTGCAGACTGCTGATAAAAACTTCTTTTGTTTTTCTCATAGTAATCTTTTAATTGCTCATCACTGATTTCATCTACTTGTTTGGTGATTTCAAAAACAACTTTTTGCTCCAGCACATTTCTCTTTACTTTATCAACCCACCTTTCATAGGGAATATTTTCTTGAGCCAGAGCTTCTCTTAGGGCTTCGTCATTGGGGTATTGTTTTCGAATAGAATTGATTCTTTCTTCTAGATCTTGAGGTGTGACAATAATATTTTCTTGTTCAGACCATTTTCGAATCAAAGCTTCATGCAAAAACTCCTCGAGAATAGACTTTTTTAAATTTTGAATGTATTCTGGATTATGAGTTACAACTAAGTCGCTACCTTGCATTTTTTCAGCCATACGCATGGCCATTTCTCTTACTGTGAGCTTGTAGTCTTCAACTTCAACGACGCTTTGACTCTTTATTTTTTCTTCAGAGTTACAAGCTCCGATCAGCAGTAATAAAAAAAGAAATTTCATTCTACTAATTTAAGGCCTTTGGAAAGGTCTTCACACTGTATTTGCCTTTTACTTTTGCAAAGTATGCATCAAAGACTTTCTTTCTTTTGATATCAAAAACCACTTGGCGTAAGTGTCTTTTGTTCGCTTTTTCATAAGGATTTTTACCCGTGAGCTTGATAATATGAAACCCATATAGAGTTTCAACCAATCCATTGCCCACTTTACCCACTTTTAACTTCATTGCAGCATCATAGTACTTCGGATCGATAGTAAGACGCGACTGCCAGCCAATATCTCCTCCGCTTCTTTTGGTAGCGATGTCATCCGTATAAAGAGCGACAAGTTCCTCAAAGGGACGTTTGCTTCGTTTCACTTCTTTCAGAATTTCCTCTGCACGCTTTCTAGCGGCAGCTCTTTGTTTTTTGTTGGCCCCAACCTTAATTTCAATCAAGATATGTGAAGTTCTGAGTTCAGGATTTTTTTTGTAGTAGTTCTTCATCTCACTTTCAGTAACTTTTATGCTTTCCACTTTTTTACCAATTTCTTTTTCGACCAAAGATTGATAAAGGAGTTGGTTTATTCGCTCTTGTACTAATGGACTTATCTCAATTTTTTGTTTTTTTGCTTCTTGAAGTCCAATCTCGTAGCGAACCAAGTCTTCAAGAAAAACTTCTTTGCTTGGGGGGTTGATTACGGCTTGCTTTCGAACTTGAGCGTATTTCTTGTTGAATTCTTTTTGCGATATTTTTCTTTTTCCAACAATGGCAACAGTCTCTGCATAAAGCATCGGTGTGAATAGAATAAGTACTAGGAGAAGACCATCCCGAAATTTTAATAGCATCTTGCTGACTCCTTTATAGGATAGCTATCCTACTGATATACTTATTAAAATATATCATTAGTGGGAATCTGCGGCAAGCCGTCGTGATGCCTCTTGCAGCGCCTCATCAAAGCGTTTTTCTAATTCGGTTTGAAAATAAGGATCTTTTGCATCATCAGACTTTTGTAGTGTTGGTAAGGGGCGACTCCATTGTATAATCACTTTGGCAAAAGGCTTAGGCACATAAGTTTTGTTCCATGCTTTGTGAAATACCCATTTTCGATCAGCAACAACTCCAGCGGCAAAAACTGGACCTTTGGCTATCTTTGAGATCTCAAAAACGCCAGGTTTGATTTTATGATATGGCCCCTTAGGACCATCCACAGCTACAGCCGCATTTCTGCCAGATCTTAGAATTTTGATCAGACCCTTTAGAGCTTGCACTCCCTTTCTGGTACTTGAGCCGCGAGAGGTCTTCATTCCCAAAAGATTTAGAACGCGGCTCATTAACTCGCCATCCTTGCTAGTTGATGCCATTGTACAGGTTGAATAGATTTGAATTAAAGGTAGTACGGCGATTTCATCTCCATGCCAAAAAGCAAGAACAAAGGGTTTTTTGTTTTTCACAAGCTTAGTCATTTCAGGGTCTTCAATATTCTGAACCCGCCAAGTGAACATAAGTAGGCGAAAGAGAACAAACAATATTGGAGGCAATATAAACTTTCGCCAAAACACAACTAAAGAATCTTTTTAAACTCTTCTGTGAGCTTAGGAACCACTTCTAAAGCATCTCCTACGATACCATAGGTGGCTTTTTGAAAAATCGGAGCTTCAGGATCAGTATTGATTGCCACAATAACTTTCGAAGTGCTCATACCTGCCAAATGCTGAATGGCACCTGAAATTCCACAGGCAATGTATAAACTTGGCGCTACGGTTTTACCAGTTTGTCCAACTTGCATCTCATGTGGAACCCAGCCTTGATCTACAACGGCCCTACTGGCACCAACACTTGCTCCCAGAACATCTGCCAGGTCATCAAGAATTTTAAAGTTAGAAGGATCTTTCAAACCGCGTCCACCAGATACGATAATGTTGGCCTCGGTGAGATCAAGTCGCTCCGAGCTTCCTTTAACGATTTCTTTGACCAAAGTTTTTAAGTCTACAGAAGCTTTAGGGAATTCTTGAACTGTGCAATCTGTTGGGCTTTCAACTAAAGGCAGCTGATTGGGCCGCATCAAGACTATAGAAAGCTTCGTATTTTTAAGCTCTGCAAAGGAGAGGCATTTTCCAGAATACATTGGCTTTTTGACTTTGACCGAATCGGATAATTTCAACTCGACACCATCGCATAGAAATGCAGCATCTAAACGTGCGGCAACTCTCGGGAAGCTATCTTTTGCGAGTGCAGAACCCGATGCCAAAACCAAAGAATAGTCTGTATCTTGCAAAAACTGAATGATGCTTTCTGAAAATAGTTGCGAGTTGTATTGGTTAAAATCAGAATCCTCGTTGGCAAAGATTTGGCTTGCACCAAATTTACCGCACTGCTCAGCAAGAGCCTTACTGCCTTCACCAAGAGCGAAAGCATGGACTTCATGACCTGATTGTTTAAGTGCTGATATCAACTCTAAAGAGCTGTCTTTTACTTTTTCATTTTGAAATTCTACAAATACTAGAGACTTAGACATAGGTTTCTCCTAAATAACTTTCGCTTCTTCGCGAAGCAATTTTACCAATTGGCTTGTTTGAGCATCCGCTTCACCATCTAGCATTTTTACCTCTGGGCGATCGGCAGGGAGCTGGAAGTCGGAGTAAAAAACTTTATTTTGTTCTGCCGCTAAACCTAAATCATCCAAACTGTATTCAGTGATAGGTTTCTTTTTGGCTTTCATAATACCTGGAAGACTGGCGTAACGAGGGCTGTTTAAGCCTTTATTGGTCGCAATCAAAGCCGGCAGCTCAAGTTCAATATGTTCTTTAGTACCGCCATCGGAGTCTCTCTGAACCAAGGCCTTTGAATCATTGAGCTCAAAACTGGATACAACGCTTGCATGAGGTATATTTAGAAAATCAGCTAACATTTGGCTAACAGCAGATTGGCTGTCATCGATCGCTAGCTTGCCAGTAAAAACAATATCTGCACCACCTTCTTTTTCGATTGCTTTTGCAAGTGCCTTGGCAGTAGTTAAAGAGTCGGTCTCACTTGGCGCATCAACACATGCAGCCTTATCAGCTCCCATCGCAAGGGCAGTTCTTAAGGCTTCTACAACCCTCTTTTTAGGACCAAGTGTAAGTACGCTTACTTCAGCTTCAGGTTTGGCCTTTTTTAGTTGAAGAGCCTCTTCAACAGCAAACTCATCATAGGGATTCATTACCCATTTTAAACTATTTTCTTCAATTCCACTTTTATCTGCCTTGACTTGGATTTTGGCATTCGTGTCAGGGACTTGTTTAATACAAACGAAAATTTTCATAAAGCAGCCTTCCTAGTTCAATAAATAATTGAAATTTGTAGCGAAATAGACATTGCCAAGCAATCCCTAATGCAATGTCCATGATTGTAGATTTATAAAAAACTCAGAAATTATCTATTTTACCCTCAAAGACTAGGCAACTTGTAATTTTATAAGTAAAATCATAGTTTTCGGGAGAGTGTATTTGAATTTGCAGAGTCCAGACTTACAGTCATTAATTTTATGCTTGGCTGATTCCCCTCAAGATATTGGAACTACTAGCAAATTATCAGATTTTATCGAAGAACAAAAGCTTGTTGAAGAGTCACAGCTGGAATTCACGCTCAAACACCCGATGGTACGGCTTCAAGATGTTCCGAGTAGCTTTCAGTCACGAATGCACCCCATGCGGGCTGCGCTAAGAGAAAGACTTAGGCAAGAGTTAGGCTTAAATATATTCTACGTTTTCTCTGATGGGACTTGGGTGCGATATGATGAAATTTTGTTTCATCCTTATTGCAAATCTTTAAACCCCGATCTTTTGCCTCTGCATAGAGGTATCTATGATAAAGAAATCAAATTAGAAAACTTTCGCTGGATACCGGAGTCAGCCAATGCAGTTTTAAATTATGGTGATATCGAATATGTAGTGTTGCGGATTTTAAAAAATTCTCAAATTATGATTGCGAACAAAAGACTCAATCTTTTTGTGAGCTGGCAACAAGATACGCAAAACCCAAGCCTAAATGCTCTAGCAATGCCCATCGACTTTGTCGTTTTTTATAAAGATAGCTCCAAAGAAAAAGTGCCCGTAAGTGTAAAATGGCAAGAAGACGCCAAAAAAAGCGATCAGGGATATTTAAAAATTGAACCTCATTCTCTGAACCGCGTACTTTATAAAAACCTTATGGTAGATCTTGAAACCCAAAGATTGATTTTCACCCCTTTTGGATCTTTCTGGAATGGATTTGAAGCTTTAATTGAAGGTTTTTTTGAAAGTGAAGAAGAGCAGAAAAAAGGCTCTTATTTAAAAATTTCTGAACACTTGCAACACCTTGAGCTATCCTCACACGAAGGTGTGCAAGCCATTTTAAATTATCTCAGAGAAAAAGAAAAAGAGTATCCTTTCTTTGAAATACAATGGCAGCACCATCGTCAAGAGCTAGCAGAGTTTGATCATTGTCTGTATCTTTCCTCAGACCATCATATGAGGATATCTTTTCGCTGCGAGCATTTTGAAGTTTTTAATATGGGCAATCTTCCCTTCACTATAACTCAAGGCTTTGCTCAAGGCTTTCGTTTTCTATTTGAAGATGAAAAATCTGTGATTCATAAAAGAGGTTTGCGAAGAAATTATGACTTAAAACTTCTAAAGCACCTGGGTCTTTATGCATTCTTTATCTATGAGTCTTGTTTTTATTTTCAAAGAGGAACAAACAGTAGCCACATGGCCTTTGACAGTGATGAAGACTTTCTTGAGCATTTATTTTTAAAGATGGGGCAAATTTTGAATCTCAGTGAAGGTTCCATTTTACAAGAAAACCTCAAGCAAATTTGCTCAAAGAATATTATTAATGCCCTTCATTCCTATTTTTTGTTTCTAAAACACGAGTTTGATAATTCAGATCTTCATATTTTTCACCAAGGCTCTGAATATATACTCAAAAATGCGAAAGAGAAGTGGTTTGAATTGATTCAAAAGATAGTTGAAATTTTGTTGATTCAAACTGAAGGTGATCTCTTTCGGCGAGCAAGAACTTTTTATTTTCCTTGGTCTTATGAAGAAGCCTTAAGCGAAGAGAAATGGCATCTCGACTTGAGGGCTCCGAATCGTATGCAAGAAGATTTACAAAATATCACCTGCTATAGCCTTTATAGTCCGGGCTTAAAAGAAAATCTTTCTCTAAAGTCTTTATTTGGTATTTATACAGAGGGCTGGGATGTCTACCTTGATGGCAAACCACTAGAAGGAGTCACTGAAGCTGATTTTCAATGGAAGTTTGAACTGAATGAAAAAGACTCTGCATTTGATTTTCAACAAAACTCAGATAAAATTGACTGGTTTGAACTGCATCCAAAATTCTTTTTACATGGACAAGAAGTTTCTACTGAGTCTGCGCAAGACCTTTCTCAAGGAGGCTGGCTTGAGCACAATGGGAAAATATATATTTTAAAATCAGAAGATATCCCTCAACTGAAAGCTTTGCAAAAGTTCTGGCTGAAAATGAGTAAGGTTTCAAAGTCGAAATCGGGCAATCACAAAGAGAAAAATTATTATAGTCTTCCTAAAAGTTATGCTCTTGATCTTTTGGCTCTTCGTTCGCTTGGAATCAAAATTGAGGGTGGTGAAGAGTGGCAAAAAGTCTGTGCGTTTTACGATAGACTAACTCAAACGGATAGGCAGCCTGAAGTACCTGGCACTTTAAATGGGGAGCTCAAAAACTATCAAAAATTTGGTCTTCGTTGGATCCAAGACCTCTACGAATTGCGACTCGGTGGAATTTTGGCCGATGATATGGGTTTGGGAAAAACTCTTCAGGCCCTATGTTTTTTAGAAAATCTAAGAATTAAAGATGAATTGGGGCACTGTTTGATTCTGGTGCCCACTTCATTGGTATACAACTGGGTCTCAGAGGCCGAGAAGTTTACTCCAGATCTACCTGTTTATAGTTTTCAATCTCGTGAAAAAACGGCCTTTGTGAAACATTTGAAAGCAAGCAAACATGCAATTTTAGTAGTCACGTATGGACTGTTTACGGAGCATGAAGACTTCTTTTCACAATTTCAGTGGAATATTCACATTTATGACGAAGCTCAGAATCTTAAGAATATTCAAACCAAAAGGGCCACAGCGGTTCGCAAGGTCGATGCCAAATTTAAAGTATGCTTAACCGGTACCCCGCTTGAAAATCACTTGGGCGAGTTTTACTCGCTTATGGATACAGTGGTACCAGGAAGTTTGGGAGAATATGAAGACTATCGCAAAACCTACGTAAGTCCCTATACGATTAAAAAAGCAGATATGCAGTATTTGCGTAATAAGGTAAAGCCCTTAATGCTAAGAAGAACGAAGTCTCAGATATTAAAAGAACTGCCAGAGAAAACCGTTTCTGTGATGAAGATTCCATTTAGTGAGGAGCAGCTCAAAATCTATAGAGATGTAGCCCTTTCTTGGAATCAAAAAGTCAAAGATTCGATTCAAGATGTGGGTGAGGCAAGATCACAAATGATTATGCTAACGGCGCTTCTTCGTTTGCGCCAGGTTTGTTCTGACCCAGCGGCGGTTCCCGGAGTCAATTTTTCGAATGAGCCCCCTAAAATTGAACTTTTGCGAGAGAGCATCTCAAACATTATAGAAAGCGGCGAGAGTGCCATCGTATTTACTCAGTTCATACCTACTCTAGAGCGAATTCAAAGAGTCTTTGGCAAACAGAATTTGCCAGCCCTTTTGATAGATGGCCGTATGTCGAAGCAAAAAAGAGAAAAGGTTCTGAAAGACTTTAATGAGTCTGATAAGCCCCAAGTATTGATTATGACTTTAAAAACCGGCGGGGTGGGGCTCAATTTAACAAAAGCCAGCTATGTATTTCACCTTGAACCCTGGTGGAACCCAGCTGTAGAAGACCAAGCTACAGATAGGGTACACCGGATAGGTCAAGAAAAGCATGTACAGGTCTATCGCTATCTGATGCAAGAGTCGGTCGAAGAAAAAATTGAGATTCTCAAAGATCGTAAATCGAGCCATTTTCGAGCCCTTTTTGATCAAGTTGAAAATGAGGGAGATCTGAACAAGGTCTCATCTCATTTGAGCAAAGAAGATTTCGAATATTTGCTCTCATAAAAGCAGCAAAATCCTAAAGTGAGACAAGTCTTTAGCCGATAAGCTTATAGATGAAAATACTTCTTTTTTCTATCTTTTTTTCGAGCTTTTCTCTGGCTCAAACTGATACAGCCATGATGGGCTTGGCGCTGTCAGCTGCAGGAGATGCATCCATTGCTGCGGCTGCGAGTACTGCAGTTGTTGCTGCGACAGCAGCACCATGTGCTACGGGTGAGCAAGGGGCTTGTCTTCTTATGGCAGCTGGAATTGCTTCTGCAAGATCTAACAATCGAACCGGTGATCGAGCCATAGATGTTGCCACTCAACTAGATTGTCGAACAACTGGGACTTGCGGCTCAAACAACAATGGTGGTGGCAACAATAACAATGGCGGCGGCAATAACAACGGTGGTGGCAACAATAACAATGGCGGTGGTAATAATAACGGTGGTGGCAACAATAACAATGGCGGTGGTAATAATAACGGCGGCGGCTCGAACAACAATGGTGGCGGCTCCGATGGAGATGGTTCTGACGCAAGACTTTTAACTGAAATTCAAAATGATCTAGACCGAACCCGGAGCCTAATTGATCAAATTATTCGCGATTTAGAAGGCCAAGGATTTCGAGTGGACGCCGATGCAGGAACTATAACTGGCCCCAATGGCCAAAGCTTTTCGGCATCTTCTTTGGGCGGCGGCGGACTGGGCGGAAGCGGCGGAGCAGGTCTTAGCGGAGCAGCAAAAGCAGGGGTCGAAGCTGCCCTTGCTGCTGGGGAGCAGGCGGCGAGATCTTTAGAAGAAAAATACAAAGAGGGTGGTATTGAGGGCGGTGGCGGCAGACGAGTTATCAATAATGCCGGTGGCTATGCTTCTGATGAAGATGGCTCTGACGGTCGCGGCACAAGAGGCTTAGGCTCCCTGTTTGGTAAAAAAGGAAATAATGACAAAGGCAATACAAAAGCGGGAGTGAGTGGTTTGTCGAAACGTCATGGAGGCGATTTGATTGGAGTTGCTGCAGATAATATTTTTCAGATGGTTCATCGCCGCTATGAAAAGAAAAAAACAGGAATGATGGAATGAAAGAGCTAGAAGATCTAATGCAGGAAATAGCTTTTTCTAAGCGTGGCAGTCATGAGACCAAAAGAGCATTTCTAGAGTTTATCATCAAATTTTCAAAAGAAAATGCAATTCAACTTGAGCCAGTTCCAACAGAGCAAGAACCGCAAGAACAACTCAGTTTTGACTTTGATAAAGTCGCTTAATAGGAATTTCTTTGAAAGAACCTTTCCATTCTTAAATTCACCAAATCGGGCATATCGAGCTGACTGCAATGAGAACCATAGGGTATAACTTGCAGCTTTGACTTTTTAATACGATGCTGCATTTCAGTTTGAAATTCAATGGGCGTTACATAGTCTTGTGAGCCACCAATCAAGAGTGTCGGCACTTCTACATCGTTTAAAATACTCATCCCATTGTATTCCATCATCTTTTCAAAGAGACCTAAAAAGACTTCGAGCTCAACCGAACGCACCCCCCGCATATAGACCTGTACGTCTTTAAAGCTGGTGAGATTGATATTAAATCCACCCGAAAGGGCAACGATTTGCGATGAAATCGGATTGCCCAGGATACTTTTCCACAAAAACTTATAGGTCTCGGGGAGCTCACTTGTACCTTTTTTGGCAAAGTGAATTAGGTTTTCAATAATATCCATTCCAAAGATATTGCGAATCGGATTTCGTGCAAAGCCATTGATAAAAACCAAACTTTCAAACAACTCAGGCCGATTTTTATAGAGCTCTAAAAGTACAATCGAGCCAAAACTATGCCCAATCATGGCAGCCCTTTGAAGATTGAGATGCTTGCAAAGTGCTTCAACATCTTTTGCAATCGATTCCACATTTAGGTTGTCGCGATTTTCAGGTGTACTTGATTTGTGATGGCCACGATAGTCAAAAGTGATGACTTGATAGTTGCGAGAGAAAAAGCGAATTTGGTGGCGCCAGTGATTTGTAGAGCAAGAAAGGCCATATAAAAAAATCAGTGGTTTGCCTCTACCCCGTAATTCATAATAGATTTCGGTGTTATCAAAACTCTTAAAAAAACCAGTTCTTTTTTCAATAGGATTCATCGGGGAATTCCACTTGTATTTCGGTGTTTCCAATTTGAATTAAATCTCCTGCTTTTATTTCGGCCTCGCTTTGTGATTTAGAATTTAATTTTACATCTTTAGGGTAGTCTGTGGCAAAATAGAATTTTTTATTACGACTGAAGATTTGAAAGCAGGGGTGTTTTTTAAAATCTTCTAAAATAGGGATATCAGAACTTTTGGGTCCGGCAAAACGAGGACCATAGCCCAAGTAGCTTTTTTTGCCAGCTTGATTTCCTGTCAAATAGTGCAAACTCATCAGTTTGTGAAAGCTGTGAACTTCTCTTTGTATGGTATTGGGTTCTGTAGAGAGTTTTTTCATTACCTGTAAGACCGTCATACGCCAATCGGCTATAGCTTCATCTTCTTGTCGATCAAACACCTCAAATACAGTGGCGCCTAGTTGAAACTCTTGACCCGGTTTTAAATAAAGCTCTTGAAGGTCTTTATCGTTGGCCTGAATTTTATTTCTTGAGCCCTGGTCAAGAAGCCTCCAGCGGCTTTTTCCTTTTTTTTCTACGATGGCATGCAGCGAAGAAACTTTGGGGTCTGGCAGCATTATGTCAGCGTTTTTTCTACCGATTTTCATCCCGTCTCGGAGGTGAAACTCATCTCCCTGGCGTTTTCCTGATTTAATGCGAAGAAAGAGCTTCATTTCTTACCTTTTTTGAGTGATTCTTGGGATTTCCTTGAGTTCTGCTCAGCGGCATGATAGAAAATCTTACTTAATTTTAAACAATCCTTGCTCTTCGGTCTACTAGCTGAAGGGCTGTGAAACCAGGAGGAAAAATGCAAGAAATTACGCGCCCTTATGAGGGAGTCATTATCGTCGATGGCGATGCCACAGAGAAAACCCAGAAAGCGCTCTTTCGTAAAAATAAAAAAATCATTGAAGACTATTCAGGCACTGTGAATAGCTTAGATACATGGGGTAAAAGAAAGCTTGGAAACCCTATCAAAAAGAAGAATCAAGCCTTTTATTTTTATACTACCTTCTCTGCTAACAACGAGGCAGTTGCAGAGCTAGAGCGTACAATGAGAATCAATGACAATGTCTTGCGTTTCATGCACATGCGCCTGAAAGACGGTACTGATCTTAAGCAGCATTTGGAAAAATTTAAAGAAACCATTGCCGCGGCTCATGCAAAAGAAAAAGAGTTCGAGATGAAAGAGAAGAAGCGAAAAGAGAGATTTTCTAAGCAAAAAGAAAGAAAATCGGTTCGTAGCTAGGACCACTGGGTGCAAAAGTCTTTTTCAAAGCAACAGTTTTGGCTCCATTTGTTGGCGATGATAACACCATTGCTGACAGTTCTTTTGGGGGGAGGACCCCTTTTGATTTTTCGCAGGGTTCGAGGGCTCTACTATTATTTGTCTTTTTGCGCTCTTACAACTGGCTTGCTTTTTTATCTTCTTCCAGGCACAGCATTTAGCTTCGCCCTCTGTGCTTGCTTAGCTCTTTTTTATTACGAATCGAAAAGACTAGGAAGCGGTGAGCTCCGAGCAGGACTGATCGCAATCTTGGCAACATCGGGCTTAAGTTCTTTGTTGTTAGGTATTTGGGTTCAGTTTTCTTCATTAGACTTATATAGCTATGCTGTTGAGCTCATGGAAAAAAACCTGCAAGAGTTTCAAAAAATACAGCCCAAAGTGCAAATTGCGGCAGAAGATGTTGTTTCTCTTTTGCCATCGCTTTTTGTAATTTTCTTGCTGCTGCTTTTATGGCTTGCGATTTTAATTGAAAGATACGCTGTAGCTCGATCTTGGCTCGAAAGCTTCGGTATTTCTTCAAGAACAAAACTGGGTCCACCCCTTCGTGATTTTCGGCTTCCTGATGCGACTATTTGGGGGCTATTGGTTTCATTTGCTTTTGCATTTTTGCAGCTGGATCAGGTCATTTTAATGAGGACAGCAGAGAATTTTTTAAACATTTTTTTATTTTTGTACTTCTTCCAAGGCCTTGCTGTAGTTTCTAGCATTTTGAATTATTTTAAAGTAAGTTCCATTTGGAGATCCTTTTGGTACTTCATTTTGATCATTCAAATGTTTTTATTCGTAATTATGCTAGGTCTAGTCGACTTTTGGGTCGATTTTAGAAAGAAATTAGAAGAAAAACGAAAAACCGAAAGAGACAATCAAATATAAGGAGTTTGAGATGAAAGTAATTCTACAAACAGATGTTCCCAATTTAGGAAAAGTCGGAGAAATCGTTAATGTTGCCAATGGATATGCGAGAAATTTCTTGTTTCCTAAGAAATTAGCTCTTGCAGCTACGGAAAAGCGCGAAAAAGAGTACGCTCATATTCAAGCCGTAGTCGAAGCCAAAAAAGCGAAGATGAGAAAAGACAAAGAGCAAGTGGCTGAACAGCTCAATGGCAAGACGCTAGGTTTTATAAGAAAAGCCGGTGAAGACGATAAGCTGTTTGGTTCTGTTACGAACTCAGATATTGCTGAAGAGCTTGCAAAAGAAAACTACACGATCGACAAGAGAGATATTGAGCTCGAAGATGCCGTCAAAGTTCTTGGTCAGCACAAGGCAATTGTTAAACTTGGCGAAGGTATTCATGCTGAATTAAAGATCAACGTAGAGAGAGAACAATAGTTCTAAAGTGATCGAAAAAGTTCCACCGCACAATCTCGAAGCTGAAAAATCTGTTTTGGGAGGGCTCATGCTAGAGTCCTCAGCTTTTGATATTGTAAGTGAACTTATTGGTGTTGAAGATTTTTATCGATCTCATCATAGAATTATTTTTCAGGCTATTTTGGACCTACAAAAAAAGTCAGAAGAAGTAGACCTTCTCACTGTTTCTCATATCTTAAATTCTAGAAATGAACTTGAAAAAATAGGTGGAGCTGCTTATTTGGCTGAGCTTGCAGAGGCAACCATCGGTGCGTCCAATATAGAGCGCTATGCTGAGATAGTAAAAGAGACGGCACTGTTAAGAAAGTTGATTCAAACAAGTAGTGACACCATTGAGAAGGCCTATTCTGGTGACTTTGAATCGGTAGAGACTTTCATCGACCAAGCAGAAGCAAATATTTTTCGACTTGCTGAAAATCGCAAAACGACAGGGCTTGCTAGTTCAGCTGAAATTGTAAAAACAGCAATTCAAAAAATTGAAGACCTTTATCATAAACAATCTGAAGTAACGGGAGTGAGTACGGGGTTTACTGATCTTAACAAAATCACATCTGGTTTTCAGCCTGGAGAATTAACGATTTTAGCTGCGCGCCCCTCGATGGGAAAAACAGCTTTTAGTCTCAACCTTGCCCAACATATCGCACTACGAGAGAACAAAACCATTGCTTACTTTTCTGTAGAGATGGGCAAAGAGTCGCTGATGATGAGAATGCTAGCATCAGAGGCCTTTATTGATATGCAAAAACTTAGAGTTGGACGTGTAGGAGATGAGGTTTGGCCCAAATTGATCGCTACGGCCTCTCATCTCACAAATTCAAAGCTTTATATCGATGATACCTCTGGCATTAGCCCATATGAGGTTCGAGCTAAATGTAGACGACTCAAAGCCAAACATGGGCTTGATATGATTGTGATCGACTATTTGCAGTTGATGGATTTAAAGCGGCCAGTTGAGAGTCGAGAAAGAGCAGTTTCTGAGATATCAAAAACTCTGAAAGAAATAGCCAAAGAACTTCAAGTTCCGGTGATGGCGCTCGCTCAGCTCAACCGTGGTGTAGAGTCTCGAACCGATCGGCGTCCAATGCTCTCTGATCTAAGAGAATCGGGTTCGATTGAGCAAGATGCCGATTTAATCATGATGATCTATAGAGATGAATATTATGAGAAAGAAAAATCCGAGTACAAAGGACAAGCAGAGATCATAATTGCCAAACAAAGAAATGGACCGACAGGAACTGTGAGACTTGGCTTTCGCCAAGAATTTGGACGTTTTCATGACCTTGTTCCCGATAGTCTCGAGAGGTCTGCTCCTCCTGTGAAACAGCAAGAGGCACCTGAAGAAAAAAAATCTAGAGGTCCAGTAAAGAACTTTGCACCAGGTGTAGATCTTTAAAAGCGATTAAATATTAGATAGCCCATAGCTTTTGCTTTTTTGTTGAGCAAATCACTCTATAAAAGTCCAGTTCCAGCTCAATCGGAATCGTCTTGATTGATGAGACCCATAAAAATGCTAGCTTTAAGTCAGCACGATGCTGGGGGGCTTTATGGATGAAGCAAGAAAAATAGCAGCTGCGACAGGATTACCAGAAGACTGGATGATTCGAGAATTAGAGCAAATGGCAAACCAAAAAGGTTCTGATTTGAACCAGCTCGATATAGACGGGCTCCGTGAGCTAGCAGCCTCTTATTTGCAAGATGTTTTATTAAATTTAAAGAATAATTGCGAGTCACTTCTAGATGAATAACAAGATGGCTCGCTGATGCCGTACGATGACCCTAATTAAGGTTTCTACGTGTAATTCTGTAGTGGTCCATTTTCTTTTTCAAAGTATTTCTATTGATACCAAGTGCCGCAGCAGTCTTTACTTGATTGCCATTGTTGGCTCTAAGAGTAAGTTCAATCAAGGGCTTTTCAACTTGTTCCATTACAATGTCGTAGAGATTTGTGATTTCCACTTTAGAGTCTTTTTGTTGTTGAAACAAAACTTCTAATTTGCTTTTGACAAGTCTTTCTAAGCTCACATTTTGAAGGTTAGCTACGAAAAGGTTGTTGGTCTGATTGGAATTGATGTTCATACTCTTACAATTTCCTTCTGCGGTTTTGTATCGTGAATGTGTACAATGAGATATACTTAAGAATCGATAGAATCAAGACTCTTTGTGATGAAAAAAAAGAAAAATAGAAAGCAAGAGAAAAAAAGTTTTTTGCCATTTGCGTAGAGTTCTTTTTTAGGGCCAAAAACTTGACTTTAGTTCTACAGACTTAAGTATTTCGATGTTAAGCATGCTACACATGTAATTCTTCATTGCGTAGAATAAAAAAATGGCAGCTTGGAAAGCAAAATTATCAAAAGATGTACTTGCCATTTTATGGTTTGCATCAGGAATATTTCTTGGTCTCTCTCTATTCAGTTTTCACTCCCAGGACCCTTCATTTAACTCCCTAGGAAGCAATACAGAGGTGCAAAACTTTTGTGGTTATTTTGGAAGTTTTCTCGCCGATTTCTTTTATCAATTTTGGGGCATTAGTGCCTGGTTTGGAGTACTGATTGCCTTCTTTTTTTCTTACCAGTGCTTTCAAGATGAAAAGGGCAAGGTATCTTTTTCTAAAGCCTTACTAGGTTTTTTCTTCATATTAAATATATCCAGTTTGATAGGACTCTATTGGCCAGAGTTCGCTATTTTTGAAGGAATGATTCCTGTGTCTGGAGTTTTGGGTTTGGCTATTAGCAAGAGCTTAAGTGCAGCGTTTAACCTCATTGGCGTTGGAGTATTGCTTTGGAGCTCATTGTTAATTTTAGGACTTTTGTTGACAGAGACAACTTTAAAAAAATTGTTTACCGGACCCAAGGATGCATTGAAAGCTATCGATGCTAAAAGAAAAGAAGGTCTGCCCAAAATTTCTTTTTCTTGGCACATACCTAAGTGGCAACCTAGGTTTAAGAAAACCAGCCTTGAGCGAAAAGAAGAGGGGCAAGAGCAAGTAGTTCTTACTAAAGAGAATTTTCCGCTTGCTGAAAACAGAGAGATTTCTCAGCAGCAAATGCCTTTGCGTAAAAAGAAAATCATGCTCAAAAAGAAGGTTCAAAGAAAAGTAGAGAACTGGGAGCTACCCAACATTAAGGTTCTAGAAGATCCTCCAGAGTCTGCAAAAAAAATAGATAGTTCAGAGCTAAAAAATAAAACCAATCTTTTAGAAGATAAATTGGAGCAGTTTTCGGTAAGGGGTAAGGTTACGGGAGTTTTACCTGGGCCCGCTGTAACACTTTTTGAATTTAAGCCCAATGCAGATGTGAAGATATCAAGAATCACTGATCTTGCTGATGATTTGTCTTTAGCATTAAGTAGTGAGTCGGTAAGAATCATCGCTCCTATACCTGGCAGAGATGTTGTTGGAATTGAAACTTCAAACAGCATACGAGAGACAGTCTATCTAAAAGAGATATTAGCAGATGATGAATTTTGGAGTGATGAAATCAAATTGCCGCTAGCTCTCGGAAAAAGAGCCAATGGTAGTCCACAAATTGTTGATTTACGAAAAATGCCACATCTCATGGTTGCCGGTTCAACAGGTTCAGGCAAATCTGTATTTGTTGTATCTGTATTAACAGGTCTTTTATTTAAGCATTCTCCTAAAACTTTAAGGTTGATTGTTGTTGACCCCAAGCAAGTAGATCTTGCGGCTTTTCATAAAGTTCCTCACCTTTTGATGCCTCCCATTTGTGAATCTAAAAAAGCGGTAACTGCTTTAAAGTGGGCCATCAAAGAAATGGAGAAAAGATATCGGTCGATGTCACAATTTGGTGCTCGCAATATTGAAGAATTCAATCAAAAGGTTTTAAAACTCAATGAAGAGGAACTTGAAAAACATGAATCTGCCAACGAAGAGCTGTTAGAACAAGGTCGCATTTTCGAAGCATATCATTATACTCAACAACCCTATATTGTTGTTGTCGTCGAAGAGTTTGGTGATTTGATGACCGTCGATAAATCAAATGTGGAACAGACTGTAGTGCGTTTGGCACAGATGGCAAGGGCAAGTGGCATACATCTCATTTTGGCGATGCAATCACCGCGAAAAGATGTGGTAACAGGATTGATTAAAACCAATATACCAGGGAGAATTAGTTTTAAAGTTGCCTCAAAAATGGATAGTCGAATCATTTTGGATGAGTCTGGCGCCGAAAGGCTCTTGGCTCGTGGAGATATGCTCTTTCTTGCTCCTGGAGTGGTTAAGCCGCAAAGGCATCATGGTCCTTGGTTGACCGAAGGTGAAATTCAGAAGGTCATGGATTCTTGGGCCGATCAAGCTGAGCCAATCTTTGACGAAAAAGCGATGCAGATGCTCGATGGTAGTGGCGGTGGCTATGGACTAGAATCTGATTTCAGTACAGATAGCGAAGAAGAAGAATTTGATGAACGCTATGATGAAATCGTCGACTGGGTGAGTACACAAAAGGGCGTGAGCGCATCTTTACTACAAAGAAAATTTCGCCTAGGCTATCCGAGAGCCGCGAGGATGATTGAAATTCTTGAAAGAGAAGGTGTTGTTGGGCCAGCAAATGGAAGCAAACCAAGACAAGTTCTGGCGCAAGCTATGCCTGATCAGCCTTAGTCTGTTGGTCTCCGCTTCTCTTTGGGCGCAAGAAATTACAGCCCCTCCCAAGGTAGAACAGCCCGATGAGCTTATAAAAAAAGCCAAGAAACTGATTTTGCTTCGAGATCGTCTACAGGCCTGTCAAATTTTATCTCGATCGGCAAAAAAATGGGACTATACAAGTGCAGAAGCGAAAGAAATACGAGAGTCTTTAAATGAGCTCTCTAGGATCTTTTTTACTGAAAAAGCCCAGCAGAGTTTTGAGTTTGCAAGATCGAAAAGCTACTCTAAGTGGAATGAAGCAACAGAGAGTTTCTTGCAGGCTCAAAAAGAAGAACCTAAAAACTTACTCGTTTTAGAATATCTTTCGTACCAATATCTGCACCGTGGGGATTGTAAAAAAGTATTAGAAAACGCAGACTTAGCACTTCAAATGAACCCCTATGATAAAACTTTTTACGCTATTAAAGCGCAGGCATTGGCATGTTTGAATTTATCTCAAGAGTTACAATTGCTATTTACTAGTATAACTCCTGATTGGAACATGAACACAATGCCAGCCTGGATTTTGGCAAAAGTGCAGAGTTTTTTTCAATTGAAACGCTATGTAGAAATGGAAATGGCCATTGAGAAATTACAAGAGCTACAGCCAGATTTTCCAGAGACTGATTATTGGCGAGGGCTTTTGTATGAAAAAACCAATCAAGATCCGCATTCTACCTACAAATCTTATCTAGAAAAATGTAAGCTGCAAAACAATGAATTAAGGCAAAAGTATCCATGGGAGCCAAGAGTATGCCTTGCCAGTTCTGAGGTGCAGGAAAAAATTGAAAAATAATAGACTATTCTTTCTATTCTTATTGATCAGCGCATGTGGAGTTAAAGATGATCCTTTACCACCTGGAATTCCCGTAGAGATTGGCCAGGGCCAGCCCGATTTTAGCCGCTATGAGAAAATTCAAGGTGAAGTATTGGATGATATTTCAGAGCAAGAGGAAGAAGTTGAGTGAAACTTAGTTTCTTAAAATACCAGGCTACTGGAAATGACTTTATCTTTGTTGACGAAAGAAATCTTGTTCTCAACCAGAGCAAGCCCGAATTGGTTAAAAGCCTTTGCCGCAGAAATTTCGGTGTCGGCGCAGATGGAATGATTTTTCTTCGAAATGATGAACAATACGATTTTGCATGGGATTTTTACAATGCAGATGCATCTTTTGCTGCGATGTGCGGAAATGCAGCACTATGTGCGCCGCTAGCGGCAAAGGATTTTGGTTTTCAATGGGAATCACAGATTTTTCAAAGTGCTGCTGGTACTATAGGCTATCAAGTATTGGAAGACTCAAGGGTTCAAGTTGAGATGTCCCATTGTAAAGCTCTATGTGAGGAACCTCTTATTGTTGATTCCGGAGTTCCGCATTTGGTTCTGGAACAAAAACTTGAAAATCTTGAAGCTCTGGCTGAAATTGCACGGCAAAATCGTTTTCCAGATCAGTTGGATGAAAATGGCTGCAATGTAAGCTTTTTCTCAATACTGGGAGATAATAGAATAGATGCCATTAGTTTTGAACGGGGAATCGAGAACTTTACTTTGGCTTGTGGAACAGGTGCCGTTGCGGCTGGATTTGCGTATAGAAGAAAAACGGGTAAAGATCAGGTTTCAATTTCACTTCCTGGTGGTGAGGTCGAGGTATTGTTTGCTGACGCAAAAGCCTTTTTACTTGGCCCGGCTCAAAGAGTTTTCTCGGGTGAAATAGAAATGAAAGGAGAATGAAATGAAATTTTCAGGTGTGATTACAGCTCTTGTATCTCCCTTTTTAAATAATAAATTCGATTCTGATAGTTTTGAAAAATTACTTCAATTTCAAGTAGATAATGGTGTTAATGATTTTGTTATAAATGGCACAACCGGTGAGAGTCCTTGTTTAGATTGGAGTGAAGTAGAGCTCATGTTTGAAATCACTCGCAAAACTCTGCCGAGTGCTAAAATTATTTTAGGAACCGGTACAAATAACACAAAAAGTAGCATAGAAAATACCAACCGGGCTAAAGAGCTCGGTGCAGATGCAGCGATGTTGATGACTCCTTACTATAACAAACCAAGCCAAAGTGGAATCAAGTCTCATTTTTTGAATGTCGCCGAAGCCTGCGATATTGACCTTATTCTTTACAATGTTCCTGGCAGAACGATCGTGGGTATTGAAACCGATACGGTTATTTCTCTAGCTCAGCATCCGCGAATTATAGGTATCAAAGACGCTACAGGAGACATGAATTATCACCATAAAATTACTTCGGAGCTTGAAGATCAATTTGTTTACTTGAGTGGAGATGATTTTACGTTTACCGAATATGTCCTTAAGGGAGGCAATGGAGTCGTATCTGTACTATCTAATGTGGCACCAAGGCATACTGTAGATTTGTTTCAAAAAGCACATAACCAAGACCCATCTGCGTTGGTAGAATTTGAAAACCTAAAAAAGATTTGTGATATTTTATTTGCTGAACCGAGTCCTGCACCAGCCAAGGCCTCCCTACTTTTACAAGGCATCATAGCTAGTTCTGAACTGAGATTACCGCTGGTAGAGGCCAGTCAAGAATTGCGGGACGATTTAAAATTCGAGCTCCAAAAACTAGGTCTTTTGCGATGAGCCGGATTGTTTTGCACGGAGCTACTGGCAAAGTCGGTCAAGAAGTACTCGCCTTGGTCTCTGAGTATGCTTTTCATGTTAGTGTAAAAATGAGCCGTAATACTGACAAAGCGAGTATAGTATTAGACGGAGAAAAACTCTTACTTGATTTTAGTCGACAAGAAGCTTTTCTGCCTGCTCTGCGCTTTGCCGAAGAAAACAAATTGGCTTTTGTAAGTGGCACAACTGGTTTAAATGATAAAGATTTTCAAGAACTGAAAGAGGCTTCAAAAAGCATAGCCTGCTTTTGGGCTTCAAATACAAGTCTGGGTGTAGCTGTATTTAAAAGATTGATTCAACAGCTTGAGTCTTTAAAGAATTGGGACTTTCACTTGCATGAGTTACACCACAATCAAAAAATAGACTCCCCTTCAGGAACTGCAATTAGTCTCAAAGAGGAAGTTGAAAAAGTCATTGGAAAGACCGTAACTGTAACCGATGTTCGCGGTGGTGGCATTTATGGCATCCATGAATTGATGTCGATCAGCCAAGAAGAGATTTTAAAAATTGAGCATCAGGCCTTGAATCGAAAAGTTTTTGCCAGGGGCGCCCTGGAGGCCGCTGAATTTTTGCTGCAAAAAGCAGAACCAGGACTTTATGGTATGGATGACTTGCTCGATTACAGGCTCAAGAAATAAGATAAATTTATGCAGCATAAGATTCTATATTCCTGCCTGGTGCAAGGAGGGAGTTCATTCGAAATTTTAAAAGAATGGTTTGCTTTGCAAAGCCAGTTTTTAGATATCCAAAATATTTCGCCTATATATGAGCTCAAGCAAAATGAAGAAGATATTGATAGCAATCGTGTTCAAGCTCACTCTCTAATGGGTAATTGTCTTGCCGCAAGTTTCTCTGCTCTATATGATCATGGCCCAGAAGACTTTCAACAAGAAATGCAAAAACTGCTCAATAAACTGAGTTCTGAAAAGCCTCATTGTAGCCTGAAATTTCTTCTATTGTTGTTTGAAAATCAAAGTCAGATGAAGCCCAGTTTGACCTTACCAAATCCTTTTTTACACCTTCGATCAGAACTCATCGTGCCGTCATCTGAGCTATGGCCCAGCTTTGAACATCCCGTTTTGAAGCTCAGTTTGGCCCAACTTCGAAATCAGACAACAGCTCGCGGTAACCTTGAATTTTATGCGCAGGGCAATTCATTGAGGGCTTGAAAATCTGCGTTTTGTGGACTTAGGTCTTAATTCTTGCTATTTCCTAGGCAATAAAAATCGGAGGAAAAATGAAATTTTTCATTGATACAGCGAATATTGAAGAAATTCGTCAGGCCAATGCTCGTGGCTGGGTAGATGGTGTTACTACCAACCCGACTTTGATCGCGAAAACAGGTAAGCCTTTTTTTGATGTAATCCGAGAGATTTGTAAAGAAGTTGAGGGCCCTGTAAATGCTGAAGTTGTCAGTTTAGATGCTGATGGTATGTACAAAGAAGGTATGGAGCTTGCCAAAATGGCAGACAATATTGTTGTTAAAATTCCTATGTGTGAAGAGGGTCTAGTCGCTGTTCGTAAGTTTGCAGCAGAAGGAGTGAAAACAAATGTGACTTTGGTTTTTTCTCCCATGCAGGCCCTTTTGTGTGCGAAGGCAGGGGCTAGCTACCTATCCCCCTTTGTTGGGCGCTTAGATGATATCGGTCATACTGGTATGGAACTGATTCAACAAATCTTTCAAATCTATCAAAATTATGGTTTTGACACCGAGATTTTAGTAGCAAGCGTTAGACATCCTACTCATATACTAGACTCAGCTTTAATTGGAGCAGATGTAGTAACAATGCCCCTCAAAGTGATGCAGCAGCTTTCAAAACACCCCATGACAGACAAAGGTATTGATGCATTTCTCAAAGACTGGGAAAGCGTTAAATCGCTTCAAAACTAAGTACTTAGCCCTTGTGAGTAGTCACTGCCTACTCACAATTTTCATTCTTTCGTCCTGCGCAAGCGCCAACCGAGTTGATAATCTTGCTTATCCAATTGAGAGTATTCACCAAGTAGTCAGAAAAAACCTGCCGGGTAACCTGAGTAGGCGCTCGCCCAATGGGCGTGAGTACTATTCAGGTGCTTTTAAGTTGCCTTTTAAATATCGCAATCGGCAATCTGGTCAGAGTGGAAAAGTATATGAAAAAGCCTATGCCAAAATAACGATTTTAGGAGAGACAAGACCCTACAGCCTTGAAGTAGAAATTCTTGTCTATGAGATCGTTGATGAAAATAGTTCAAAGCCTCGCTATGCATACTCACATAGGCAAAGAGATATGGAGAAGAGCCTAGTCACTAAGATGCGTGACCAACTGGTCAAACGTAGTAAGTCACGAAGTACAATTGACGAGTTTCGTGCCTTTTAAATAAACTAAAAGTAAGCCGCAATGAAGCGGTATCTTGCTTGGCATGGAAGCAAATATGGTCTCTGTGAAAGCGCTTTGGTTGCTATCCTTTTTCTTTGTGACTCAATATAGTCACCAAAGCGCCCGTTTTTCTTTTGTTCAATCTGAGGGGCTCAGCATTCATATTGCTAAGTCGTCTTTGGCTCTTGCTGCACTACGCGATTCACATCCAACAGAAGCTAAAGAGTTTGATGAGTTTTCAAAAAATAGAATTAGCCAATTGCTACTTGTTGAAGATTTAGAGCCCAAAATTCAACAGGGGCCAAGGGTGTTTCAACCAGAACAAGGTATCACTCTCAGCAAAGACAATATCATATTTACAACAAAACAAGAGGTTTTAGCAAAAGGACTACAGGCCAATGTGGACTTTTCTGAGATTGCCGATCCTTTAAGATTAAGCCGGGATGACGCTCTTCGAGAAATGGAATTTGTTAGAAACGTGATATCGAAAAAGCTTCCAGGCTTGAACTATAAGCAAAGATTGATGCTTGAAGATTCCATCTATTCCGAAGAGATTCTTGAGACCGATTTTAGTGAAGAGAGCCTTAGCTCTCGAGCCACTGAGCTGGCTCTGCGCGCAAAAGTTCAGTTGCAACTACAGCAAATAGAAGACCAAAAAACCGAGTCACGCGCTCTTGCCAGTAATGGTTTGAATGCTCTGCTTTTGGCAATGAATCAAGAGAAGGGCAAAAACCCGAAAGTTCGCTTTGGTCCACCGAAAAGCCTAGAGTCAGTGCCTGAAATGAGTGTGGCAGGTAATGATAGCATTCAAGCATCAGCTATGTCTTTGTCGAGTTTTTCAAGATCCATTGAAGGGAATATCGAATTAAAAAAGGGCTTAGCATATATTCCAGATCAACATGTGCTTGAAGTTGTTCATATGAATGAGGGAGAAGTTTTATCTAAGGCTCATATTCAAATCTATGAAGCTAGCTTTGATATTCATACAGATACTACAGAGGGATGGCTTCTTGCAGAGATTTATGATAATGAGGGCAAACTTCTGGGAGCAGGTGAGTTTGATCTTACTGAGCTTTCGGATGATCAGCTATCTTTAGATAGGATAAAAGGCATTCAAATTGATATCTATCCTTTTGAGCCAGGCCTTCACCTTGATACTGTATCAGCCTATTCATTTGGTAGTGAAGTCAAAATGGCAGAGAATGTAGAAGTCCGTATCTCTGATGAGTGGCATAAACAAAGAGATGTGAGAATGCATGCAGAGAGTGTGCTTCCAGGCTCTACTTTAATTGCAGAGGTAAAAGCAAAAGATGCTGTTCCTAGTTTGCAAATTTTAGGTAGCAATGAAAGCCAAGAACATCGGGTTCTTCCCAAAAAGATGCATAAAGCACTTTTAGCGAGTCTTAAAGAGCTAGGAGTAGAATTGAACTCAGATTCCTCTATAGTATGGGGAAGAGTAGAAGATGCAGAGGGACTTAAGGTTGAAGTATCTGCCCAAGAGGCAGAAGGTCCTTTTTATTTTAATGAATTTAAACTTCTATCTAAAGAGCAGACGAGCTTACATCGACAAGCTTACTTTGTAATAGCCAATCTTGATCCCGGATTGCATGCGATTCGTATTCAAAGACCAGAAGCGACTCAGAACTACTATGTTTACACCGAGGTCGGAAAAATTAGCTATATAGACTGGAAAAAACCGAGAAAGTCACAAATTATTCTCTCATACAAAAATGCAATGAATTCAGAACCGGTTTTTGCAAATTCATTGTTGAGTATTGACGATACCTTAATTGAACAGGCTTCTGAAATTGAAATTCTATACGAAGCTGAAGGCTTGCAATTTGTAGATATACAAGCAGATGGTTTTCCAAACTACCGTCTTTACTACCAGAATCAGAAAAACTTTAATGAATTATCTTTGATACCTAATCTTTGGTGGAATGAGCAGAATAATTTCAGTGGCAATAAAATCCTTATCTATGCAAAAGATTTTGAGCGTGTGCTTCTTGACGGAGATGAAATAAACAAAGTTCATTACTTTGATCAAATGGGAGAGCCCTGTAATAAAGAATCAGCCTTTTTTGTTCTCATTGATAATCTTGAAGAGGGGCTGTATCAGGTTCAAGTGGAATATGCAGATGGCTACTATAGCTCAAAACTTGTTTATGCTGAAGAATTTGCGATATCTCTAATTCTAGAATAAACTGCTCCCTTTTACTTCACTTTTTATAATGCCCTTGTTTTTGTAAGTACT
>CAZZCP010000023.1:0-29967 GCA_964653235.1 uncultured Pseudobdellovibrionaceae bacterium
CAACGAAGTGGGTAATGTAATCTCTGCAAGTTTACAAGCAGAGAGGGTTGTCTGGAGTCTTGCTCTACCTGATGGAAGTATTCAGAGAATCGAAAGTGAAGACTTAGAATACGAAGTAAGTGCTGCTGGTAACTATCAGATGCGCGTTGATGCATTTGATAACTGCGACAATTTTGTATCGCAAGCTTACGCATGGCAAAGTTTTCTACCCATTGGCAATACATCATTTAGCATTGAAAATGGCAATCCATATACGAATCGCCCTTCGGTTTCTCTGCAGTTTGTAGCTGAAAATGCTACAGAAATGTATGTTAGTAATGACCCCACCTGCCAAAGTGGAGGTGTTTGGGAATCTTTAAAGAGTCAAAGAAACTGGCGTCTGCCTTTATTGAATGCGAGTAACACTATTTCGGTGAAGTATCGAAATGGTAGTGAGATAGAGACTCCGTGTTTGAATGCAAGTATTCTTCATGACAATGTTCTTCCTGCATTTAATTTTGCTCAAGTTCCAACGAATCCTTCAAATTCTGGGCTAGCTACAGTGTCACTATCTATTGTCGAAAATGGTTCGGGACTCGATCAAGTGATTTGCTCTTTAGACTCTGGCAGTGCCCAGGTCTGTAGCAATCCTTATGTTTTTAACTCATTGGTAGATGGTCAACACACAGTTAGCTTTTTGGTTACTGACCGAGCAGGCAATGCCTCTGAGTGGCAACAATACACTTGGGTTGTCGATAGTCAGAGGCCCAGTGTGCAAATTACTCAGGCTCCAAACACACCTACTCGTCAGCAGTCAGCCAGCTTTGAGTTTACTGCTGTCGATCAAGGCTTGGGTGTGAATCTTATTTCTTGCTCTTTGGATGGTGCTCCCTATCAGGCTTGCCAAAGCCCGCTCAATTTGCAAAACCTTAGTGAAGGCACTCATAGACTCTCTATAATTGCTGCTGATATTGCAGGAAATGTATCTGACCCTGCAGAACATACTTGGCAAATTGATATCACAGCACCAAGTGTTCAAATTACTTCGACACCAAGCAATCCATCTCGACAAACAAATGCGACGATTGCTTTCACTGCTCAGGGGCTAAATACAGGTGATCTCGTTGAATGCCGACTCAATGCCTCAGCTTGGGTGAGCTGTTCGTCTCCTGTTGCTTATAACAATCTTGCAGATACTTCACATACTTTTGAGGTTCGAGCTATTGATCAAGTTGGCAATCAATCTCAAGTCGAATCTTATACTTGGGCGATCGACAGTCTAATACCTAGTGTGCAGATTACCCAAGCGCCAAGTTCTCCGACTCGAGATCAAACGGCAACATTTGAGTTCTCTGCCAATGACTCTGGATTGGGTGTAGATCGCATAGAGTGCTCTTTAGATGGAGGGGCATACCAAATTTGTCAAAGTCCTTTAAATTTACAAAGTCTAAGTGAAGGTAGTCACGGGCTATCTGTGATTGCTTACGATCTAGCCGGTAATGTTTCAGATCCTGCAACTCACAATTGGCAGATTGATACCACAGCTCCAATTATCCAAATTACCTCTGTGCCTGCGAATCCTTCTCGTGTGCTCGATGCCAGTTTTTCTTTTACTGCTCAAGATGCTCTTGGTGTCGATCGAATTGAGTGTCGCTTAAACACAGCCGCTTGGAGCAATTGTAGTTCTCCGCAAAACTATTCTAACCTGGCTGAGACAACACATCGATTTGATGTGCGTGCCATTGATACAGTTGGCAATATCTCAGCTGTCGTATCTTACACTTGGCTTGTAGACCAAAACTTTCAACAAGATGAAATTACAATTACTGAAGGCGCCAATCTAGTGGATGTTGTGATGGTGATTGACAATACCGACCGCTTTTTCTTAGCGTCTCGATTTAGCCTTACTTCGGTACTTGAACGAAGATTTAGTGCACATCAATTTCTAGAAGACTTAGAAGAAACCGATTATCGTTTGGGTGTTATCACAACAGATCCTGTCGATCGTGGCCGACAAGGCGGGGGGATCTTGCAAGATTTTACTGGCTCTCGCTATGGTTTATGGATGGACAATCAGAACAATGGCTCTAATGCATTTGAAAATACGATTATTGATACAGCAACTGGCCGTGTGGCTTTTTATGAGCAAGGTATTCGCAGTATGCATGCCATGCTCGATGCACCTCAAAACCAAGAATTCTTTCGCGAAGGAGCTCACTTGATGACGATTGTAGTTTCAGATCGTGATGAAATGGCATCAGAAGAACTGAATTCTGCTGAAAGTCTTATTGACCATATTAATACCAAATGGCCTGGCAAGGGCTACACTCACCACTCTATAGTAGTTGAAGACGGAGATCGCAGCTGTAGAAATAGTTTTACCAATGGAGAATTTGGACTTGAGTATATTCGTTTAAGTCAGTTGACCGATGGAATTGTTGCAGACATTTGTGGAGGCTCTTACAATCGTGCGCTTGAAAATATGCTAGACAATATTAACAAGACCAGCAAAGTGACTTTAAGCTGTGTTCCAGAAGATCGTGATAATGATGGGCAGCCAGACATTACAGTAGAGCTAGACCCAGAGCCTAATCCTAGCATAGGCTACAGCTTAAATGGCAACGAGTTGATATTTGATTCAGAAGTTGCAGTGGGAACAAAAGTAAAAGTTTCTTACTTTTGCCCATAACTTTACGCCTCAGCTGGCTTTTGTTAGCTTGAGCCGTGCCAAATATTAAGCTCAAAGAAGTAAGTAAATCTTACAAACAAAAAACAGTTCTTCATGCTTTAGATCTCAATCTTGAAACTGAAAAAACACATGTTTTACTAGGGAGCAGTGGCTGTGGAAAATCCACCATCATTCGTTTGATCTCGGGTTTGATTGCGCCTACAACCGGTAACATTTATATAGATAATCAAAAGGTGAAAACCAAAAATCAAAAAGAAATTGCTCGCAGTATGGGTTATGTGATTCAAGAGGGCGGACTCTTTCCCCACTTTACTGCAGAAAGAAATATTACTCTGGCTGCTCGTCTTCAAGGTTGGACAGAAGAAAACTGTAAACTTCGCTTGGAGGAGCTTTTTGATTTGGTTCAACTAGACACACAATTGCTCAAACGATATCCAAGAGAACTCAGTGGTGGACAAAGGCAAAGAATGAGCTTGATGCGTGCATTGTTTATGGGGCCCGATATTCTTTTACTTGATGAACCTTTGGGCGCTCTCGATCCTTTGGTTCGAAGTGCCTTACAAAAAGAATTAAAAGAAATTTTCAATCGCCTCAATAAAACTGTCGTGATTGTAACTCACGATATTGCCGAAGCGGCATTTTTTGGTCATACAATTACACTTTTAGATGAAGGAAAACTGCAACAACATGGTAGTTTTTCAACTCTTCTTAAAGATCCTGAAAACGAGTTTGTAGAGAATTTTATTTTTTCCCAAAGGCCTCCCAAAGAATTGGTAGAGATGATGGAACTATAATGAAGATACTTGTTTTTTTTATTCTGATTTCAACAGCTTTTGCTAGTGATAAAATTCGTATTAGTTCGAAGACATTTACAGAGAGCTATATTCTAGCAGAAATTTTATCGCAAGTTATTGAAGAAGTAGGTGAAGCTGAGGTCGAAAGGCGATTCGGTTTGGGCGGCTCAGGTATTGTCTATCAAGCACTAGTGAGTGAAGAAATAGATCTTTACCCTGAATATACTGGAACGATAGCCGAAGCGATTTTAAAGCGGCCAGAGCTGAAAATGAGAAGTGATATCAATCGAGAGCTTCGAAAATTGGGCCTCGAAACTACAGAAAGTTTGGGATTTAATAATACCTATGCTCTAGGAATTCGAGAATCCATCGCCAAACAGAACAATATTGTAACAATGTCAGATTTAGTTTCATTTGATTCGATTCAAAGTGGTTTCTCTTATGAATTTACCCGCCGAAAAGATGGTTTAGAGGGAATGAAGGCAGCCTATGGTTTAAAGCTTCCCAATGCTCTGGCGATCGAACATACCTTGGCTTACCAAGCCTTTGAAAACCAAAAGATCGATGCCATGATTGTATATTCCACAGATGCAAAAATATCACAAATGAATATGCGGCTTCTTCAAGATGATCAGAGTTATTTTCCTAAATATCTTGCCACCGTTTTATATCGAAAAGATTTTCAAGAAAAATTCCCCAAAAGTTTTGCGGCGATTTTAGATCTGGTAGGAACAATTGATGAAGCAACAATGCGAGAGCTAAATGCTAAAGTTGATATAGAAGGCTGGAACTTTAAACAAGCAGCCAAGTACTTCTTATCAGGGAATAAGGTTTTAGTGAGAGAGAATCACCTACTGGGTAAAAACTTTTTAAAATACACATCAGAACATATCTACTTAGTTTCAGTGTCTATGATTTTTGCTATTTTATTTTCTCTGCCTTTAGCAATTTTGTCTTCTCGTTTTCAGCGATTGGCTCAACCTATTCTAGCAGCAACGGGTTTGTTACAAACTATACCATCCTTAGCTCTTTTATGTTTCTTGATACCTGTTTTTGGTATTGGCAAACTCACTGCTTTAATAGCCTTGTTTCTTTACTCTCTTTTGCCCATAGTTCGATCTACTTATACTGGCTTGCAATCGATCACTTCGAGCCAAATCGAGAGCGCCAATAGTCTTGGACTCAATCCAGTGCAAAGGCTCTGGCATATTGAACTTCCGCTAGCCTCACCTCAAATCCTATCTGGAATCAAAACCTCTGTAATCATCAATGTAGGCACTGCCACTCTAGCCGCTTTTATTGGTGCTGGAGGTTATGGTAGACCCATTGTTACCGGGCTTGCTTTGAACAATACAAGCATGATTTTACAAGGGGCTATACCAGCGGCTGTTTTAGCCCTATTAGTACATATTTTGTTTGAATTGGTTTTTGATCGAATTTTTATTCCTAAGGCTTTGCGAACTTAAATAGGTAGAGTCGCTATCCGTAATAGAATAGGAAAGCTCAACATCCCTATTGATCTAAAGGAAAACTCTCTTGCTTTTCTTCATCGAGTTTTAAGTCTTCAGCTGGATCCTCTTGAAAGTAAAAATTGCGGTTCCACTTTAGCTCATCTTCAAGAGCTTCAATGTGTTTTTGCAAACTACGAATTTCTTTTCTCAATTTGCCGATTCCTAAATACCAGAGCGAAATTTCTCGAAGAGAAAAAAACAAGCTCAAAGCTATTAGAGAAACAAGCGCAATCTTCTCCCAAAAAAGAAGTTCATAAAACCAAGTCAGGTCAGCAATATAGGGCATAGTTTCTCCAGAAGGAGATACTTATCAGGTCTGTAAAAGAACTCAAGATTTTTTACCTTTTTTCAAAAAGATATAGGCACCAACAAGCAATAAAAGTAGTCCCATACCAAATACCTTCTCAGCCTCACCAAAATCACCTTCGGCACTGGCATCTTCAAAATCGCAATCTGGGTCATCTTCATAACACTCATCCTCATCAAGCATATCATCTGGAAAAGCAGATGAGATTCCAGAGCCCAAGAGTTGGCCACCTTGACCGCCAATGCCTGTTCCTCCTCTTTGTAATAGAGCATCTGTTGCAATCACTCGCAATGAAGCTACAGCTTTAGCAAAGTCAGAAACATATTTGGTGTAGTATCTTTGGTGAGCACTAAAAGTGACCAAGATTGCAATTTTACTTTTCACTGTGGCTAAATACCGAGTGTAATAGGCGGGGATTTCACTGTGAAGCAATAGACCATCGACCCAGTTGTGATTGTTGATTCTACGGGTAGAGATTTGTTTTTGAACAGCTCGCACCATCTGGCCTTTTTTATTGGCTGATGACTTAGGCTTTTTAAGATAGGCGTTGTATTGTGCCAAGCTATCCATCGCCCCAACTTCTTTTGCTGTTAATATAATGATTGCTTCTCTTGAGTCTTTAGGGTTAGAGCTTCTGCAGATAAACTCAGTCTGCTCACGGGCACAATTCCAGCGATCAGGAATCTCAAATTGGACGTAAGAGTTGCGAAATAACTTGGCCTCAGCTTGCGAAAAGCCAAAGAGAATCAGTAAGATGCAGTAAAGTCTTGGCATAATTACATTGTAAGATTGGATTTTGGGCATTGGCCAGAAGAGATTCTACGCTCGGCCAAAGTCTTGCTTGCATTTATAATCAACATGATGTGTTATAAGCCTTGATTATAGGTGACTTGTGAGGAGAAAAAATGAACCTACAACAGCTAAATACTTTTTGTGCCGTGATTCGTGAAGGAAGTATGACTTCTGCCGCGCAAAAACTCTTTCTAACCCAACCTGCAGTGAGCCAGCAAATTCGCCAACTCGAAGAAGATTTAGCAGTTAATCTTTTGGTTCGTGGCTCACGAAAAACCAAAGCCACTCCTCAAGGAATGCTACTTTATGATTACGCCTCAAGAATCATTCACTTGGCCAAGCAAGCAGAACTTGCAATTCAATCTATGGGAGATGAAGTCTCTGGTAAGCTAAGAGTTGGTACCTTAAATTCTCTTGGGCTTCATATGATTAGTCCGGTTTTTTCAATTTTCTTAAAAAACAATCAAAATGTAAGTTTGAATCTCTCTTATGGCAGTGGGGCCAGTATGCTTAAGCAACTTGAGTCTGGAGAGATCGATGTCGCAATTCTACCTGATGCAGAAAAAGAATTTGGGATGGTTCCAGCGAATAAAGAAGCTTATTTTTTGGGTAAAGATGAAATGTGGTTGGTTTGTTCAGGAAAGAACGAAAACTACCCACAAAAAATTCGTTTGCGAGATTATCCATCAAAACCAATTGTGCAATTGGGGGATGAATACCCAGGTTTTAAAAGACTTATTGAGAGAGAATTAAAAAAAGAGGGAGTTAGTGTACGCGCTGTTTTCGACTCGTCCAATGTCGGAAGTTTAAAAAGAATTGTCGAGGCAGGTCTAGGCTGGGGCTTTTTGCCTGCACACTCTATTCGTAAGCAAATCAAAGCTGGGCGTATGCGCAGAGTTCAGATTGAGGATTTTAAATACGATATGAAGCTGATGTGTTATTACTCACCGGTACAAAGCAATCTAAAAACCACAGAAGTCTTTTTTAATATTCTCAAGCAACAAGGTGTCTAGGCTTAAATAGAAATATATGCCTAGACCATCTACCTTAGTTTAATTCTTCTGTGCCTTTGTTGAGGCAAATCAAACTTATACTTATACTATCCATATGCGGTTGTTTCAGCCATTAGGGCAGAAAATAAAAATCACAATGGGGGATCCTTTGCAGTATCTATACGAGATACTCAAAACCAAGACAGGCGATTCTTCTTTCTATGCACAGAAAGAAATTTCTAGCCTTTATGGCAATCTCCATTCTTTGTCAGAAAATGAGCGAGATAGAGCTTTTACTCTATTTGATCTTTTGATTCCTTACTATGAGGCAGGTTTCTTAATTCAAAGACTCTCTAGTGAGTGGATGTTTGCAGCTGGTTTTTGTCATGGCAACAGAGAGTATGTTAGAGTTCGACCGATGGATATGCCTAAGATTCAAAGTGATCAAGTATTGAATATGCCGGCCTTTGAAATCAATGAAAGATGGCATTTGGCACTTCCCGATATGGATAAAGAAAGTCGTGCGCTTTTGTTTCGTCCTTCAGACAAATATGCATATCTCTTGATTTCTCAGTTTCCAGAACTTATCTTGCGTGAAATGATTGAAAATACGCAAGAACTCTTGCTAAAAGGTTTTTCGCTTTAGAAGGTCCTAATGACAGCACAAAAAAACCTCAGTGTAATGGTGATCTCAGATGGTACCGGAGAAACTGCAATGCAGATGATGCGTGCGGCTCTGGTGCAGTATCAATCACAAGAATTCAATATTATTCGTTGCAAGAACGTAAGAACAGAGTCACAAATTGACCGCTTACTAGATGATGCCAAAGAAAAGCAAGCAGTGGTTGTATTTACTTTGGTCAGTGAGGCTTCCCGCAGATTCCTTCAAGAAGAAGCGGCTTCCAAAGGGATTTTAGCACTAGATCTCTTGGGTCCCATTTTTCAGCTGCTCGACCGTTTTATTGGTCAAGAGCAAAGCAATCGATCCAATGAAATAGGAATTCTAAGACTTGTTGATGATCAATATTTTCGGCGCATATCTGCTATTGAATTTACGGTGAAACACGATGATGGTAAAGATCTAAGACATCTAGATGAAGCCGATATTCTATTGGTAGGAATTAGCAGAACGAGTAAAACTCCACTTTCTATTTTTTTGAGTCATAAAGGCTGGAAAGTTGCTAATGTGCCCATCGTTTTGGATGTCGCAATTCCTGATGAAGTTTTTCAGGTCGATCAAAGAAAAATTGTAGGCCTGACAATTGATAGAGATAAGCTTTCCAGAATTCGTCGCAATCGACTCGAAAAGTTTCAGCAAGATCCTGGAAGCGATTATGCCTCTCTCAATCAGATTCATGCTGAAATCGAATATGCAAGCGAGATCTTTAAGAAAAATCGCAGGTGGCCGGTTTTTGATGTTACCGAAAGGGCTCTTGAAGAAACAGCAACAGAAATAGTAAAAATTGTGAGTCGGCGTATGGGATATACATCGGAAGTGATTTTTTAAAGCTGCCCCTTTTGTTTCACTTTTTTGACTTTTGATGCGGCAGACATTTTTCCGAGATCTTAATTGCTTCACTCAGTCCACAAAAACGAGGGCATTTAAAAATTGAAACAAAAGGGAGCGCTTTTTAATTCTCAGAGATACTAAAAACTCTAGATCGAATCAGAGGCAAAAGATTGATTCTGTCAAAGCTAGGATCCCGCTCAAATCTAAAATTGCCTACACTAAACAATGCGTCTTCGGCAATGATAGAGCCTTTAAAGACACCATGGTACCTTGAGTGGACTTTTGGTGCATTCAAAAGTAAGTGCTCATAGTTTACGCTTTTACGTTGAAATGCATCAGCCCAAGCAGCTTCGCAGTTGGCGTAAACTGGGAAAATTTTATTTCCACTGAAGCCACTTGGAGTTCCACACTCAGATAAATCCCTTCCAGGCAAAGCTTCAATGACTCGATTGTCAATATCATTTATAACAGCCACAACATCATCTTTATCGCCATCTTTATATATCTTTACATAAGGACCAGCTTCTTCGAGTACAGGTTTTACAATTTCAAAATCGTTCAGAATTTTTTGGTCATTCACTTGTTCGGTTGTTAAAATAGGTCCTTGACGAATCCCGCCCTGAACAGTAGCAACATGATCTGTGGTAAAGCGTATTTTACCCGATTTCATACCCATGGTAATCGCTCGAGATGAAGTGATTTGCAAACTTGGATTAGCACTTGAATCAACATATTCAATCGGTCCCTCAAGAAAAACACTTTGTTTTGCATAGATTCGGCAGCCTTGATCATTGGTTTTTAATTTAAGATTTTTAAACAGAACGACCCCAGAGCTTATAATAATATCACCGGCACACTCTAAAACTTCATCATGAGTCACATAATTTTGTTGGGTAAATGGGTTTTTCTCAACCCTTAATCCGCGAATCAGATCTAAGCCTCTTCTTTTATAAATCGTCGCTCCAAGCTCAGCCAGTAACAAAACATTTCCGGGTAGGTCTTTTAAGCTTTCCATTTCTTCTTCAGTGGGTGCTCCTATATAAATGTGATCTCGTTCAACATAATCACCCCGAAGTCCGGAGTTTTCAATATCAGGGTCACCAGTATTAAAAGGAAGCGGTATTCTAGGAGTTTGGCTAGCGCCACCAACTCGCTGGACTTGTGCTGACAGAAAGTCTTTAATGCTGACACTGCTAGCACTCGGATCACCATCGGGTGCTGTAATATAGTTCTGCAATAATCTAGGGTTAGTTAAAGTATGTCTGGGAATTACAAAATCACCCATGATCGAAGCATGGTACCAGCTAAAATCACTGTGAACGAAGTGTTTCGAATGAAATGGACCATAGTTACCATAGTTTGGATGATTGCGTGGATCATCCAAACCAAAGAAATAGGGAGAATTTAAACCAAAATCGGTAATAAAATTACCATTGATTTTTGCATGACAGAGAATACAAGCTGGCTGGCGTACTGCTAGAACTGGCTTCAAATCATTAAATGTAGTGCTTGAGATCGTAATTTGATCAGGTCTAGAAAGTTCGACCTCAGAACAATTGGTAAAGGCAAAGCTACAAACACCAGCCAATACCAGAAACAAGAAATGCATAGAAAAAAACAAATTATAACTTCTCAACATTGAGTATTAGAAGAGCAAAAAAAATGCCATTAATTGTCACTTTTAGACGAATAGGTGAAAAGAGTGCGTCTGTTTTTTTGAAAAGAGTCAAAAAGTTAGACATTGAAAAGCTACTAAAACCACAAAATGATACGTTAGCGGATTGAGCTTTCCTATTTCAATTCGGCCAGCAGTTAAAACGAGTATGAAATGTTAAAAATATCTATTTCTTCGTATTTGCCGGAACGACACTGATATTATGACCTATGTGATCTTTCCATAAACTTTCTATTTCTTCGATGCTTGTCTCATAGGGCAAAAAAAGCCTCACTGATGGGCTACCCAAATCGCGCCATATCTTTTGGCAATCAGAAACCCACTCTGCGATATTTTCTCTAAAAGGAACATGGATTGTTTTTTCATTTGGAAAAACATTCTGGCTTGCGACCATTAGTGGAGCTTTTGCAGGTATTTCTATTTTTTTTATTTCATGTTCTTCATGTACGAGAATTTCTTTTAAAGCGAAGTCGAGTTCTCTTTTTTTATGGCTTTTGGCCCTTTGCCACTGAAAATTGAGATACCAATCAAGCCTTCGTGTCCAAGGACATTTCTCAGCATTTGGAACCATCCAAACGGGATGTCCACCGCTAAGAGCTAATGCTTGGGTTAGACTCTGTATTGCCATAAAAAAATGCTATTGTCCTTTTGCAATCTTGTCTAGAATTCCGTTGAGAAAAGAGGCCGATTCTGTGCTGCCGAATTTTTTACCAATTTCAATAGCCTCGTTAATAATGACATTAACGGGGATTTCTTGATCTGAAAATCGAATTTCAAAGCTTGCGACACGAAGAATATTTTTGTCGACTTTTGACATGCGATCGAGCTTCCAATTGGGGCTATAATCCTGAATTATCGAGTCAATTTCAGATTTGTGGACTCGAATTCCACCTAGAATTTTTTTGGCATACTCCCAAGTTTCAGGCTCACTATCAAAACTATCTAGATAAAGGGCAAGAGAATCCTCTAGTTCAAGCTCTTCGAGGTATTCATTTTGAAAGAGAATTTGTAAGGCGAGCTCTCTTGATTTTCTTCTAAGACCTAATTTCATATTTCTTGGTTCGGGTAGATTTTATCCCGATCCATCTCTAAACTTTCTACGAATTCTTTAATGTGTTCAAAGTTACGGTATACACTAGCAAATCGTACAAAAGCAACATCATCAAGATGTTTTAATTCAGACATTACAAAATGCCCCAGTTCTTCGGTAGTAATATCTTTTAGATTCGCATCGAGAAGATTTTTAACTACTTTATCCACCATGGTTTCCATCTGAGCCAATGAAATTGGTCTTTTCTGGCATGCTGCTTGAATTCCAGTGAGCAATTTCAGTTTGCTAAAATTTTCACGCCGACCATCTTTTTTGAGCACTGTAGGATAGACTCTCATCAAAGTTTCTTGGGTTGTAAATCGGTATTTGCATTTTAAACACTCTCTTCGCCTCCGTATGACTTCTCCTTCAGAATGAAGGCGGGTGTCGAGTACACGGTTTTCGCTATGAGAGCAGTTTGGACATTTCATCTTCATGAAAAGTAGTGAGGCTTTGAAAGGGGGTCAAAGCTTGACATGAAGCATTAGATTTGAGTATAAACTCCTCATGATAAATGCGATTCTTCTGGTTCTTATTTTTGCCTGTTCTAATTTGCATGCTCAACGTGTTGAAATTGACGAGTCTGGAAAGTCTGTACCAACCGGACGTAGAGCAGCTGAAAAGTACATCAATACTGAGGCAGAATCGACCCCAGCAAGTCGATATAGTAGTGGTGATGCCCATTTTCTCTCATTAATTTTGGGTGGGTATGTAGATTCAAAAGCTCAAAGATGGGGCAATGACTCGAGCATTGAAGATGCTGGGGGCTTTACAGGTGGTTTTACCTATAGAATGGGGGAGTGGTTAAACTCAACCGATTTTGCAATTCGTGTGAATATGCAAAGGTATGATATTGAAGATGCCAATCCATTGAAGCTAAGCTTAATGCCGGTTTTCTTGATCCCAGATGCTAGAGCTGAATTTCCACTTTATTTTGGGGCCGGTGCGGGATTAGGAGTCTTTTTAGAGCAAGAAGGCAATGAAAGTGCCTTGAGCTTTGATTTTTCGATTCTCGCGGGTGTACGCTTTTTTGATATTTATAAAAATGTAGGCGCTCTGCTTGAGGTTGGACTCGATAGTCACTTTCACCTTCTCAGTGATGGGCAATATACTGGTACCTACATTGCTATAGGTACTGTTTTTACTTTCTAATGAAAGTTCATAGTCATATTGTTGAAAGTTTATTTGATTGCCTTGAGAGTATTTTTGAAAACTCTTATGCTGCAGACAAAGCCGTTCATTTCTATTTGAAAAAGAATAAAAAATGGGGCAGCAGAGATCGAAGTTTTTTTGCCGAAGCTTGCTATGAAATTCTCCGTTGGTGGCGAAAACTTTGGGCTTCATTAGGTAAAGAACCCAATTGGGACCGCAAGGATTTATGGAAAATTTTTTCTATCTATTGGTACTTTAAAACCGGTGAAAAACTAGATTCTTTTCCTAAAAAATACAAAACCAAGTTTGCATCAAAAGCCGAAGAGCTTTCTATTTCAGATGAAATTTATGAATATGGAAAACAACAACTTTTAGAAAACTGGGATCCTTTGCTCGATTCTCTAAACCAAGAAGCAAAAGTCTATTTGCGAGCCAACAGCCTTAAGACCACTCGCGATCGGCTTTTAGATATTTTAAATTCTGAGGGTATTGAATGCTCAGAGAGTCCTTATCATCCAGATGCGATAGTTTTAAAAAAAAGAAAACAGGTAATGAAAACCCAGGCTTTCGAACAAGGTTTCTTTGAATTGCAAGATTTAGCCTCGCAAAAAATGGCTCCCTTGCTCGAAGTCAAAGCAGGGCAAAGAGTGATTGATGCCTGTGCGGGAGCGGGCGGAAAAAGCCTGCACCTTGCTGCACAAATGAAAAATAAAGGAAAGCTAATTGCTCTTGATATTCATCAATACAAACTTGACCAGCTCAAAAAAAGAGCCAAGAGGGCCGGAGTTTCTAACCTTGAGCTTCGATGTATCGATAATCAAAAAGTCATTAAAAGACTCAAGGGCACTGCAGATGCCTTGTTGCTAGATGTTCCTTGTAGTGGTTTGGGAGTGTTGAGGCGCAAGCCGGATAGCAAATGGAGAATTAATGTTTCGAGAATCAAAGAACTTGAGGATACTCAAAGAGAGATTTTGCAGAACTACAGCTCAATGCTTAAGCCTGGTGGTAAGCTCTTGTATGTAACCTGTAGTGTGTTGCCATCTGAAAACCAAGATCAAATCAATCAATTTTTATCAGAAAATTCTCGTTTTCATAAAATCAAAGAACAGAATATTTTTCCTGACACAGAAGATACAGATGGTTTTTATTACTGTTTGTTGCAAAAAGAGTAGTATTTAACTCGCACTGATCTTTATAATTTTCTCTTCAAACTGCGATCGAAGCTCTGGAAAGTCTTTGCAAGCCTGATAGACCATGTCTTCAGCGGCTACTTTTTTATCAAGTAATACCAAATTTTCAATTATGTAAGAATAGACTTGTCTGTCTTTCACTCCTTGCTCGATCAACAGCTTACCATTTTCAATGATCTCAGCTGAGCTCATATGGGTCACATTGATTAAATATTCTAATTTTTTATGAGTCAGGTCACCCTTGTGATCGGCAGGAAAGAGTTCAAAAATTTCTTTGGCAGCATCTTCATCGCCAGTGTCTTTTAAAATTTCAACTGCTGCAGAAATGTATTCGGGGTTTCGATTGATAACCAGAGCACCTTTTGAAAAATAATCTACCGCTCTAGGAATATCATTTGCCTTTATAGCATACTTTGCCCCCGCTTTCATTGCTGCTGCCATCAGCCCGGGAAGCTTAGGAGTTTTTCGATCGAGCTTCATATAGATTTCATAGTATTTCTCTAGGTCTTTGGTGTTTTCTGTGTAAACGGCTAACAAAATAAATTTCTCTAAGCGATTTGGAGTAATGGGGTAGTTCTTAGTAATGATCTTAACAAGTTGATAGGCTGAATCATTGTCTTCTGTATCAAACAGAACATCAAACTCACCAATCAAACATTTGTAGTGTATAGGATTGATTTGTCTACCCTTTTGATAAAACAAAAGAGCTCTATCAAGTTCTTCTTCTATTTGCGCGTTATAGCCTGTGTAGTAATGAGCTAGTGTGGGTCTGTCATGAAGCATTGCTGCTGTGGTCAAGACTTTGTGAGCTTCTTCATGATCTTTTTTTGCTATGAGTTGCTTGCCCTTTTGAATTTGTTTTGCATAATCTGAGGGATAGATTTTCGAACTGAAAGTTTGAATCAAAGTATCTATCATTTTTTTAGGAAGAAATGGCTTTAGTATATATGCATCTACTTCTTCTTCGGCTGCTTCGGCAACACAAGACTCACTTGCTGAAGAAGTGACGATAACAAAGCTTCTTTGGTGAGAATTTGGATAGTTTGCTTTATGATAAACTAAAAGATCGAGTCCGCATTTTTCTTGAATTTGAAATTCACTGAGAATAATTCTGGGTTTGATGCCTTGAATATCGGCAACCGCTTTGTTGTAGCTTGAGGCAAAGAGCATATTTTCTGATGGTGCTCCCAAATCTTGTAAAATCTTAGAGCAAGCATTCGAAAATGCACTGGAAGGATCAATAATAATGAGCTTTTCATCTTTAAGATAAGCGGCGATCTGTACAGCATTGGCCTTCTTTTCAGCACTCACGCAATATCCCTCATGTTTTCAAAGATTTGATTTAGTTTGTCTTGTTCAGACTGAATCATACTCAAAATGCTTTCCCATAGATCTTTATTGTATTTTAAAAAATGCAAATAGATCTCACATCCTGATTTGTCTATGTTTTCACAGGATTCGATTCTTGCATCTACTTGAAACTGAATTTTTTGGCGCCCAGCTTTGACTAAGCAAGACAACTCCACATTGTGACCTTTTGCCGCTTTTGCTTGTTCAATAATTATACTGCAGCCGTCCTCGGCGACTGCAGTCAATTTGCATTGAATATTTTTTCCTTTTACGTAGTCAAAATTAGTATTGATGTTCAACAAATGTTGAATGTCAAAATCGACAGTTTTTTTGTTCATAAAGATAAATCGGATCTTAACAATTAGAATTGAATGGAAGAAAGTCTAGCTTGTAAAACTTCTAATACTTTCCAACTGCTCCCTTTTGTTTCACTTCCAACATCCGTCCGAAACAGCTAAGAATATAAAATAATTCCTTTTTTTTGTCCGGAGTGGCTTTAAATTTGGTGCATCTTCGGACACAGCTCCTAGGTCTTTGTAATTTGGATTTAAGTTCGAATAAAAAGTGAAACAAAGTGGAGCAGCTAAAACTTGTCGAAAGTCTAAATAAAGTGAAAAATGAAAAAATAGCCAAAATAGCCAGGATGAAAAAAGCCCCTAGGAATTTAAATTTTTTATGAAAATCTGTATTTTTACTCTGCTCATGCTCTTAAGCTTTGCTCACGCCAAAGACTTTGCTGCTGCAGGCTGCATAATTCAAGTTGATGATGAGATTTTAATGGTGCAAGACATTTGGTCAAAAAAGTGGTCACTCCCTGGCGGTATGAGAAACTCTGGAGAGAGTCTCGAAGACAATGCAAAGCGTGAAGTTTGGGAGGAAACGGGTTTAAATGTTGAAATCCTCGGTGAATTCGCTGAAGTAAAAAGATTTAAGATCTTTTGGTGCCGCAGTCTTGATTCGATTCAAACTATAGAACGTCCCTACCCATTTAAGATGCCTTATTTATTTCGTCAATTGCGTCTAACAAAGCAAGCAAGATCTGAAATCCAAAGAGTAGCACTCATTAATCCCAATAAGCTTCCGGCTGTAGAATTACGATTTCCAAATAACCGAGATGACTTTTTGTTTCGTGTCTTTGAAAAAAATGTTCAGAGTCCAGTTACAAAAGCAATTGATTTGCCCACAAGCTCGTGGCGAGAGTTGGAGCTTTCTTGGGTACATAATTTTCAAGAAAGATCTGCTATTTTAAAAGATCGTTTTTGGAAGTTTTTTAACTTTTTAGGCGAGCCCCTTTTGCTGTATTTTTTAATTGTTTTTCTTGCATTTCGTTTTTCTCCTCGATTCTCCATCTTAATGATTTTTCATATTTTAGTTTGCTTGTTATTCAATGAGATATTTAAAGACTATTTTGCGATCTTAAGACCTTTTGAGTATGCAAGTAACTTACAAAAGCTATCTGCAAGCGGATACTCCTTTCCTAGTGGGCATACTCAGCTTGCAGCAGCATTTTGGTTTTACATGCTCTTTATATTTCGCAGTCGTATTTTTCGGCTCACTGCAGTTCTTATTGTTCTATTTTGTGGATTGGCTCGTATACACTATGGGGTTCACTATTTTTCTGATATTTTTGCTTCGATGCTGTTTGCCTTTTTAATGGCTTACTTAATGCATAGATGGAATAAAAATTGGGACTGGCGACAGGCAGCCTCAAGAAAATTTCTCCTCGTTTACTCAATGCTTTTGTTAGCATTCTTTTTGTTTCGTTTTCACCCAACGACAACGAGTATTTTGTGTCTATTATTCTCTGTTGCGGCATCAGCCTTTTTCTTACCCAAAGAGAGCTTGGAACTTGATACTCTATCTACTGGCAAAAGTATTTTAGCTGGACTTTTAGTTTCTTCGTTTTTGTTTCTGTATTTTTCTCTAATGAGTCTTATAGAGCCAGTGCATAAAACTTTTTTGGCGAACTTTAGCTATTTAGTTCTATTTTATCTAATTCTCGGATTTATAATTTGTCTCACTCCTGTATGGATATTGTATCGCATTAAAAGAAAGATTTAGAGGACTTGACATATTCTGCGGAGACCCCAGATTAGTTCAAGGAGGTATTATGAGCCCAAAGGAATATGAGCTTGATTTAGAACAAACTGCCTACCTACATCAATCTGTTGAGGATATTAAGAAAGATCTGTTTTCAGAAGCTAATATTCGCATGCAGGTAGACTTTGCAGAAAACAGCTATCGAATTCAACTCTTAGTAGAAGCCCAACAGCTTCAACTACAGGCTTATGCTGAAGATGATTCTTATTATACAGCGCTAAAAACTGCCACAGAAAAAGTGAAACACTCTTTGAATGCATTGAAGGCGGGTATGCAGCAATTTATGAGTGAGGCAATTGGTTTGAGCGAAAAAGAAGATTGGAGACTTCACTAAGGTTTGGGTTTTCGGTTTCGTGATCTTCCACCTTGCTTTTTATTGGATGTTAGATGAAACCAATCTTCTTTGGTAATGGGGTGAAAGAAATCGGCTTCTTCTTTTAATATAGCTGCAGTGGTTGACTCAACGGCTGCGATTTCAACTCGAACACCATCTGATTTTAAGTGTCTAACAAGTTCTACGTAATCAGAGTCTCCAGACATAATAATGATGGTATCCACTTTATGAGAAAGTTGTGTTGCTTTAATAGATAGAGGAATATCAGCAGACTTATGGCAAGGTACAACGGACCCATGAAAAAGATTGTGCAGCCTTTCTGCAAGTTTTGAAGAAATATTCTTCCCCTCGCGGAAGTAAATCAGCCGATTTAAAGAGCGATTGTCAACCAAACGCGGAATTAAAGTATCAAAATTGAGCATGGTGCTCTCACTTTTTGATTCAGAGTGAATGCTCTTTTCTATATTGTTACCGTCTACTAAAACAGCAACCGTTTGATCAATTATAATCTCATCAAAAGCCATAAGATTAGCTTCTCCAAATTCGCTTTAAATAGCAATCATTTTCGGATTTGTCCTTGTCCTAGGAGAACAAATTTCGAAGTGGTCATCTCTTTGGCGCCCATGGGGCCGTAGGCATGAATTTTACTTGTAGAGATTCCAATTTCGGCTCCGAGTCCTAGTTCCCCTCCATCATTGAAGCGAGTCGAGGCATTCACCACCAGGCAAGAGGCGTCAATCGAGTTGAGAAAAGCCTTTTGAGAATCGATGTTTTCAGTCAATATCGCTTCTGTATGATGACTACCATAAGTTTGAATGTGCTCGATGGCTGCATCAATACCTGCCACATCTCGAACTGAAAGTATTAGATCTAAGTATTCTGTTTTCCAATCATCTGCTTCTGCCAATTTTGCATTAGGAAAGACTTCTAAAAGTTTTTTACTAAGTCGAAGCTCTACACCATTTTCAGACAGCTCTGCGAAAAGAAGCTTTAGAAATTCTTTGGGTAGGTCTTGATCAACCAGCAAAGTCTCAACCGCATTGCAAACCCCAGGTCGCTGTACTTTGGCATTGATAACAATTTCTTTGGCTTTCTCAAGGTCTGCTTCTTTGTCGATATAAATGTGACAAATGCCTTGAAAGTGAGCGATGACAGGAATTTGAGAGTTCTTATACACATACTCTATCAATTTGGGGCCGCCACGAGGTATTACTAAGTTAATCCAATCTGGCAATTTTAATAGTGCCGCAACCTCCTCTTTGCTTTCTAAATTTTGAACCGTATCTATAGGTATAAATTCTTTAATATTCTCTCGAATGATATGGCTCAAAATACGATTGGATTCCAATGCCTCTTTTCCGCCTTTTAAGAGGATTGCATTACCAGACTTAATCGCCAAACAAGAACAATCGAGAACTACATTGGGCCTCGATTCAAAGATCATTGCGATCACTCCAAGTGGACTTCTTACTTTTTGTACCCACAATCCATCTTCTCTTTGATGCTCCTCTACGATTTGACCTAAAACCTCTTCTTGTGATGCGATGGCTTCAGCGGTTTTAGCCATTGCCTCGATGCGATCAAAGCTGAGTTTAAGCCGATCGATCATCGCAGCTGAGACATTCATTTCTTTTGCTTTTTTGAGGTCTATTTGATTTTTTTCAAAGATTTCATTTTTTTTCATTCGTATTGCATCTGCAATGCTTTGTAGAGCTTGATTTCTTTGTTCGGCATTGGTTAAGAGAAGTTTCAATGAAGCTGCCTTGGCCTTTTTAGCGGTTTCAATCATTTTTTTCTCCCAGTAAGAGAAGATTGTTCTTGTGGACAATGACTTTGGATAAGCTGTATCCTAGTTTTTCTTTAAAATCTTTGCTCTTGAGCCCTTTTATTTTTTCTATTTCTTGGCTTGAGTATTCTGTAATACCGCAGGCAAATGCTCTGCCATTGCAAAGAATCGAAACGCAGTCACCTCTTTGGAAAGAGCCCTCTGTTTCAATTACTCCTACAGCTAATAGTGATGAATTTTTAACAACAGCATTCCGAGCACCTTCATCTACATTTATAGTAAGATCTACTTTTCTTGAGGTTAAAATCCAGGCCTTTCTTCGTGAGGATAGGCTTTTCACATCGGGCTCAAAGTAGCTACCTACATTTTCTTTTAGAACTCGCAAAATGGGATTGCGAAAATCAAAACTAGAAATCAATACACCGGTACCAAGTGGGGTTAGCTTTCTTACGGCCTGTAGTTTGGTTTTTATTCCGCCTCGACCTGTTGAAGAGCTTTCTAGGCTGGGAATACTATCGAGATCATGATTTGCTCCTATGCTACCTATTGGTGCAGCATCTTTTTCTAAAAAGACTCCATCTGTTTTGGTTAGCATTATCAAGACTTGGGCTTGTAACATTTCACAAATTTGGGCTGCAAGCTGGTCATTGTCACCACTCGTGATCTCATCAAAACTAACGCTATCGTTTTCGTTGATAATTGGGATGACTTTTTTTTCTAATAGGTATTCAATCGTATTCTTTGAATTGTAGAATCTTTTACGATTTTTAATATCTTCATGAGTCAACAATATCTGAGCACAAGGGATATTGTAAAAATCAAGTTCGTTGGAGTAGGCATTGATTAAAATGGGTTGTCCAATAGCTGCACTTGCTTGCTTGAAGCGAATGTCTTCTTTATGAATTTCATTCATCCAAATTCGACCTGCATTTATAGAGCCAGAACTTACAAGAACAAGGGCTACATTCTGGATATAGAGTTCAGCAAGATCCTCACAGATTCTTCTGACTTTTTTTAAATCCAGTCCACCTTTTTCAGAGGTTACGGCCAGAGAGCTCAATTTGATCACCACTGGGGAGTTGGCGCGATATTTTTGTGGGAGTCTCCACTTAAAGTTGCTCATGCAAGCAAACTAACGCGAATGTTCTTTTTTTTGTATAATTATTTAACGATTCATTTTCTAGCTGCTCCCTTTTATTTCACTTTTTTCTGGCAATTGAATCCCTCTTTCAATCATTTAGAATACTTGTCCGAAACTGCATCAAATTCTTAAGTATTTCGGACACAATCTTATAGACATTTTGTATACTTAGCTGCTCTCGGACGGACGTCCGAAGTGAAATAAAAGGGAGCAGCTGGAAAAAGCTTCATTTTTAAGCGCAATTGTCGATAGATAAGTATGTCCAAGTGCTTTTTATTGCTTGTGATTTTATCTTTCTGCCCAAACTGGGCTAAAGCCAATGTAAAAAAAATCGGTGAGATCACTTTTTTACGTGGAAAAGTCATTCGCAATCAAAAGCGATTGCAAGAAAATGACAAAGTCTTTTTGAAAGATATAATCCAGACCTCATCTGGCTCAGAAGTCAAAATCCAATTTTCTGATGGAAACCAAGTCTTTTTATTTCCAAATTCTGAGATTGAGCTTGATTTACTAAAGCAAGCAGATGAAAAAGATACCCAATATCATCAATTTCTTCGCCTTAAAAAAGGTATTTTGGTCGCTAAAGTCGATCCTGTCTATAGAGCCCATGAAGACTGTAGTTTTTATGTTTATTCACCAAGCGGTGAGGTCAAGGTTCGAGGCAGTCGTTTTTATTCCTCTTATCATGAAAAAGATAAAAAATTTGAAGTCGCTATTTTTGAGGGTGGACTCGAACTGAGAACTTTAGATCAAAACACAAAGTTAAATTTGAATAAGGGACACCGAGCCAGTGTTGAAAACAATCAAATTTCAGAAATTGGCGAAATCAGTAATTCTCAGTATATAGCTATGTCTAAGATTCAATCAGAAAGCTCAAACACAGTGTCAGAAATGAAAAAATGTTCTTCTCCCGAAGCAGATACGGGGCAATGCTCATGGACTTGCGTTGGCAAAAAAAAAGGCAAGGCCAGTTATTGCCCTGTCAATAGAGAAGGTGTTTTTTGCGTGCGTAAGCGTTGCGATGAACATGCGCAATGGGTTGACGACATGAGGATGCCCTCAAGTTTTGGTTCCAACTGTTTAGGTCAAAGGGTACGGGTTGCTGATTGCAATTAGGACTTGGCAAAAATCCAGCTTCTTGGTAATTCAAATGCATGTGGATGTGGATTTTATTAGGAATTTTGCTTGTTTCTAGCATTTTAGATTGGATCGTTGATTATCTCAACCTTAAGTCACTTCGCTTTGAAGTTCCGCAAGAATTTGTAGATCTTTATTCAAAAGAAAAATATGAAAAATCGCAACAATACTTAAAAGAGAATACAAAGTTTTCGAGCATGCAGTCTTTTGTTTCGTTGGTGGTAATTCTTAGTTTTCTTTTGTCAGGTGGCTTTAATAGTTTAGATCAATTGGCTTTAAAATGGAGTTCCCACCCGATTTGGCAGGGACTCATCTATATTGGCTTTATTTCAGGTCTTGCATGGTTTTTAAACCTGCCCTTTCAAATTTATCACACTTTTGTCATTGAAGAAAAATATGGTTTTAACAAAACAAGCTTTGCGACCTTTGCCAAAGATCAAGTTTTGGGCATTGTCTTAATGGCAATCATTGGCGGGCCCGTTCTGGCTTTATTGCTTTGGTTCTTTTTGTCGACCGGAGAGATGGCCTGGCTCTATGCCTGGTTGGCTTTTACTTCTATTCAATTGTTTCTGACATTTTTAGCTCCGGTTGTAATTATGCCACTTTTTAATAAGTTTACCCCACTGCCGGATAGTGAATTACGGCGTGAAATCGAAAATTTTGCGAATCAAGAAAACTTTCAGCTAAACGGTATTTTCTCTATGGATGGCTCCAAGCGCTCATCAAAAGCAAATGCTTTCTTTACTGGTTTTGGAAAGTACAAAAGAATCGTCTTGTTTGATACCTTAATTGAGAAGCACTCTACCGATGAGCTTGTTGCGGTTTTGGCTCATGAAATGGGTCATTTTAAAAAAGGTCATATATTTAAAATGATCGCGATTTCGGTCTTATCAACAGGATTTATGTTTTATGTGCTCTCCTTATTTTTATCTAATGAACAAATTCTTGCTGACTTAGGAATGCAAAGATTTACGATTCATGCTGCTCTGGTTTTCTTTAGCATCCTTTATTCTCCGCTATCGCAACTCTTGAATTTGTTTTATCTTTACCTATCAAGAAAACATGAATTTGAGGCAGATGCTTACGCAGCACAAAGCTACAAAAAACCAGAGTCATTAATTGTAGCCTTGAAAAAGTTGAGTGTTGAAAATCTATCCAATTTAAATCCACATAGATGGAAGGTGATTTTGAACTATACACATCCTCCCATTCTTGAAAGAATATCAGCTCTAAGAAAGCAGAGAACATGAGCATAATTCGAGATTCAATTCGAAATATCCCGGACTTTCCTAAAAAAGGAATTGAGTTTAAAGATATCTCGACTCTACTGACCAATCCTGAGGCTTTTCATCTTTCACTCGACCTAATGTTGCGGCATTACCAAGACAAAAAGATAGAGGCGATTGTTGGAATCGAGGCCAGAGGTTTTGTCTTTGCCTCAGCTTTAGCCTATCTTTTAAAAGTACCATTTGTGATGGCTCGAAAAAAAGGAAAGCTTCCTGCAAAAACCATTTCAACGGAGTACGACCTCGAATATGGTCATGAGACCATGGAGATGCATGCCGATGCATTAAAGCCAGGGCAAAGGGTTCTGATAATGGATGATCTTTTGGCTACAGGAGGAACCTGTCGAGCGGCGATTCGATTGGTTGAAATGCTTCAGGCTGAAGTTGTAGGGTGTTCTTTTATTGTTGATCTTCCTGATTTAAAGGGGAGTCAGACTTTACGAGAAAGTGGTTATTCTGTATTTTGTCTCGAGCATTTTGACGGGCACTGAATTTTCTTTGAAAAAGTAAAAGCGCAAAAAAATCATAAAAACAGTGAATGTTTGCGACCAGCAAAATGTTTTGGTTTATTTGGTATAGATAAGCCAAAACAAAAGAGATGAAAAAGCTGACAAAAAAATACAGAAGATTCATTGCATGTGCTAGAGCAAAGAGCAAACAAGAAAAGAAAATACCAATCTTTGCTTGCAAAAAAGCGCGAAATAAAAGCTCTTCTCCCCAGCCAGCAAAGAGGCTTAAAATGAAAAAAGCTAGAGGATCTCCTCTTCGAATAAAGGCGCCCATTTTTCCTTCTGATAAAAAACGATCTAGCTTGCGAACAGATGCAAAGCGCTGAAAAAAATCTAGATCAAGAAGATTGGCCAAGCCTAGAAGTAGGGCTGTGCTTGCAAATATCAGAACTCCAATCTGAAAATCAAAATGAAAACTGAGTTTTTCAGGAAAAAGGGCTAAGAGAACAAGAGCCACAACCAAAACTCCTGCTTCAAAAAAATAAAAAAAGCGAAAGTCTCTATAGATCATCATCTTCCATACACAAATAAATTTGAGAGTTTTGAAAGCCCATTTCGAGACAAAGTTTCTCGATGCTCTTTAGTATATAAAGGCGCATGGCTCTTGAATAACGAATTTTGCCATCAAAGCTCTTGGTATAGGGTGAAGAGAGAAGGCTTGAGTCAGGATAGTTATTTTCGAGTTGGTGAAAAACTTTTTTGCTAAAGCGAACCACCCCGAGGGAAACATAAGTAATTTGTTCAAATGCTAAGGCATGACTTAAAGCATTTAACAGCTCTCGATAGTCTTCTAGAAAAGACGGAGTGTAAATCACGGGGTCTAGATGAATTCCAATGGGGTGTGATTTTTTTGCCAATTTTGAAATCGCAGACAATCTGGCTTTTAAGCTTGCGGTTTTATGATCATATTTTTTGACTTGCTCTTGGGGAGAAAGAGAGAAACTGATAATGCAGTTCTTCTGCGCATCTAGATTCTCTAGCGCTCTCAAATTGGCTGATTTTGTTCGCAGCTCTAGCTTGGCTTTTGGGTAGTTTGCGAAAAAATCCCAATAGGCATCCCATTCTTTTGTAATGTGAGAAAGGGCCAGAGAGTCGCTAAATTCACCAGCATGAAACCAAATTCCTTGTGACTCTTGTTCGATGAGCTTTTTCATTTCTTGGCGAATTTCGTCATGATTGGTGTAGACAACAAGATCTGGTGAATGAAAATAGCCTTGTAGATAGCAGTACTCGCATTCGTAAATGCAGTTGTAGGCATGGACAAAATAAAAATGCTTTTCTCCACTTTGTCCATAAGCATTAGGTGCTTCTTTGATGAGTTGCCCCCTTTTTTTGCCGATGAAGACTTGCAGGGCCTCTCGCTTTTCAAGGTAGTTTTTTTTAACTCGGCCAAAGACTTCATCGATGTTGTCAATTTCTTTGGTATCGACATTCGTAAAGAAGCTTTGAAATTGTTGAGAAATCGGATCCTGTAGGCAGTCTTTTTCGATAAGGAGTCTACTGATTTTCATCCCATTCTCCTTGAAAGTATTTTTCGAGTCTGCCAAAGTCGATCGAATTTAAATACTGCAAAGCCTCTTGAAACTCTTCTTTACTCTTTGCCTGCAGCGTGAATTCATAATTTTTATCTTCAAAGTTAGAGTCCCATTGAATTTTACGAATGCTTGGCGGTTTACTGTGAAACTCGCTCTCTATTTTCTCTTGAAGTTGCGCATGAAATGGGTCAAAAGCTGTATGCATTCTTTTGAGTAAGATTTTGCTTTTCTCTTTTTTGTGAATTGCTTGGGCGGCCAATTCTTTGCATCCAAGTTTTTCTAAGACTTCTTGTTCACTACATTGAAATTTGATTTTTAGGTCCCGAATTCGTTTTTCAAATTCTTGTTTTTGATGCTGGCTAAAGTGAAAATTTTCAGGCAGCTTTAAAGGCTCCACAGACGAAACTTCGACATCTTTGCTTTCGTAGACTTCAAGAAATTTTGAAGAGAGCTCTTTGGCGTGCTCACGAATTTCAAAACACAAAGGGGAGTCTGCAAAGTCACTTACGTATTTGTAAGCTCTTAAAGGAATCGATATTTGCTTGGCAGCAAAAGCAATACCCCAGAGCTCTCGGTCGCATAATTGCGCAAAGCTTTCGTAAAAGTCGGCAAGCTCTCGGCTTTGTACTCTTTCTTGAGCACTCATGCAAACCAGTCCATCGCTCTGTTGCAGAGAAAATGTCTTAAACTCCATTTCTTTTTGGCCTTTGTTCGCGATCGATGTTTTTACTGAATGAATTTGTTCTAGTTGTAATTTTCTGTCTAAAGCGGCGCAAGAGCCAAAATTATAGATTTGTTCGACAGGGTACTTGCTACAAAGGCTTGCCGTCCAGAACTGGGCATTTTCTCTGCCTTCACCGCAAATACAAAGTAATTCAGATTCTGTGCGAAAATAAGTTTTGCCGGCCAAAGACAAGCTTTGCCATTTTTTTGCTTTTAAAAAAGCGAAGGCTTCGTTTCTATGGGCAAAGACGATTAAGTTCATTGCGTCTTGTTAGCACAGTTTGTGCTTGGATTTTAGTACTTCTTGCGAGGCATTTGTGATAATTACAAAGTATGGAATACCGTCAAATACCAGAAATAGATACAAAAGTGAGTCGTATTGGCTTTGGAGCCGCTTCTATTAGCGGTGAAGGCAAAGGCTACGGCTTTGGTGCCATCAATACGCAAGATTCGATCGATCTGTTAAAGCGAGCTGCGGACTTAGGAATGAACCTGTTTGATACAGCTCCGATTTATGGATTTGGTTTGTCAGAGCAAAGAATCGGCAAGGCCCTCAAAGAAATCAAACAAGACATTGTAGTGGTTTCTAAAGCTGGGGTTACTTGGGATGATAACAAGAGAGTTGATATTTGCAATGATCCTAAAGTGACGCAAAAAATGCTCGAGCAGAGTCTTCGCGACTTACAGCTCGATTGTATTGATGTCTACATGATTCATTGGCCTGACCCGCGTAACGATATTCGAAAGTCAATGGAAGTGATTGCCAAAGCCAAAGAGCAAGGCAAGGTTAAAGCAATTGGCCTGTGCAATACTTTTTTAGAAGACTTTGAAAAGGCCTCAGAAATTGCCGAAATTTCAGTTCTTCAAGACAATTGGAATCCTTTTACCTGTAAAGATACCTATGATCGCATAGCTCCGATTCAAGAAAAGAAAAGACATCTTTTTATGGGATACGGCAGCCTAGATAAAGGTATTCTTACTCAAAGAGTGGATGAGAAGAGAAAATTTGATGAATTTGATGCTCGCTCTTCAGCCCCTTGGTGGAAGAATCAAGATTTGAATTATAAACTCGATAAGGTCAAAAAACTATCTGAGAAAACCGATGATCTTTTGCAGTTTGCTTTGAGCTTTTCGCAACATCACTTGCATTTTTGTGATGTTTCTTTGGTTGGTGCAAGAAACCTAAAACAGTTAGAATCTTTGGTTGAAAAAGACCTTCTCTCGTTTGAGAAAACCCAAGAGATTTTTGAAAACGTCTTTGATTAGCATCATCATACCTAGCTACAATCGCTCTAGTCGTTTACCAAGAGCGATTCAATCTGTACTGGATCAAACAGATAAGAACTGGGAGTGTCTTGTGATTGATGATGCTTCGACCGACAATACCAAAGAGCTCTGTCTTAGTTATTCTGATATTCAGTACCATCGATTGCCTAAAAATCGTGGAGTAAGTGCTGCCAGAAACTATGGTATTTCTTTAGCACGCGGCGAATACATTGCTTTTTTAGACTCCGATGATGAATGGTTGCCCAAGAAACTTGAAGTGCAAAGAGGCTATTTTTCAAAGGCCAAGATCATACATTCTAATGAGATTTGGATTCGAAACTCTGTCAGAGTGAACCCGATGAAGAAACATCAAAAATCAGGTGGCTGGCAATTTTATAACTTTCTAGATATGTGTCGAATGAGCCCTTCAACGGTGGTGATTCATCGAAGTCTGTTTGCTCAATATGGGGGGTTTCGGGAGGATTATCCGGTTTGTGAAGACTATGATCTGTGGCTGCGTTTTTGTATAGAGAATCCGATCGCTTACCACCCTGAAGCCTTGATTCGAAAGTATGGAGGACATGAAGACCAGTTATCAAAAAAGCTCAAGGCCATGGATTATTACCGAATAAAGACTCTCTTTTTATTACCCAAAGAGTCTTTGACAATGGATGAGCTAGATGAATTGATCTTGGTGGCTTTAAAAAAGATTCAAATATTAAAAAATGCTTATCAGAAATACAATAACCAGCAAAAACTCGAAGAATTATTCGACATAGAGAACTACTTTAAATCACTCTAATTTTTTGGATTTCTCAAATTAGGTCGACAGTTTAAAAAAATCGAATAGATTTTAAACAGCACTATAAGTCTTTGTGACACTTAGAAAAATTCGTGTCATCTCGATATGATGCAGAAATCTGACAAGACTTTTGACAAGTATGTTGAATGTTTAAACATGAGATTCCATAAGTTTTTCAATAAGATACAAAGCTTTTTCTAAACTCGACTAGACCATCCGCCGATATGTATTAGGTCGGGGGTACTCGTGGTAAAAAACTCTATCTTTTGTCTTATTGCTTTTCTATTTGCTTCTATAGCACAAGCCAATCGCAATTACGTTGAAGGTGAAGTCATCGTTCGCTTAAAAGGAAAAATGGCATCTTTAGAGAGCCAAAGTTTTTTGGGAAAAATTTCTGCCAATTCCAAACTCTCGCGCAAGGGCTCCTGGTCGGGGCTGAATATGCATCACTATAAAGTGAAGCCTGGCAACAATGTCGATGTCATGATCAATGAACTAAAGCAAAACCCCGAAGTTCTCTATGTTGAACCGAATTATATAATGAACAAACAAGACCTTGCAGGGGTTATGGGTGAGCCAATGACAGCGAGTCAGTTTGAGTCTTTTGCTAGCTCACAAAGTTTTAGCCTAACTTCTGCAAACATACAGGCTCCTCAAGCCTGGGGCGAAGTCAGTTCAGGATCATCTCGGCCAATCGTAGCCGTGATTGATACGGGTGTAGATTTAGATCATCCTGCATTCGCAAATTGGTGCGCTATTTGGGAGAATTCAACAGAAGTTTTAGGAACCCCGGGGGTAGATGATGATGGCAATGGTTTTGTGGATGACTACAATGGTTGGAATTTCGTATCAAATAACAATAATCCAGATGATGATGACGGTCACGGTACTCATGTTGCTGGAATTGTATTCGGAACGACACAAGATTTGGGAACAGATCCAGCAGTAATGCCTGTTTCTGGGGTATGCGATCCTTCTTATCTGTCTATGGTTCGCATTATGCCGCTTAAGTTTTTAGATTCCAATGGTTCTGGATCAACCACTGCAGCCATCAATGCAATCTATTATGCTACAAATAATGGCGCGCATATTTTAAATAATTCTTGGGGAGGAGGCGGAGCAAGTTTGGCTTTGCAAGAAGCAATTGTCTACTCCTATGAGCGTGGTCGGCTGTTTGTCGCTGCCGCTGGAAATGCAGCTAATAATAATGATATAAGCCCTCTTTACCCCGCTTCTTATGATGTACCAAATGTAATGAGTGTTGCCTCTTCAAGATCGAATGATTACCTATCTAGCTTTTCAAATTTTGGAGTTAGCACAGTTCATTTAGCAAGTCCTGGATCAGGAATCTACTCTTCAGTGCCTAATGGTTTGTATGCAACTTTATCTGGTACCAGTATGGCAGCGCCTTTTGTTGCCGGAACAGCAGCTCTAATGATTCGTGAAATGCCCGGAGTCAATGGCTTTCAGTTAAAAGAGCTAATCAACTCATCCGGAGATAGCCTTTCTCAATTGAGCGCCTATACCATTTCAGGAAAAAGATTGAATGTACTCTCTGCAGTAAACTTATCAAAAGCCTCAAGCGTAGACTCTTTTCAACCCAATTATCAAATTAGTTTCTCTGCCAGCAATCGCGAGCTTGCCTCAGCTGTTGCTTCGGGTGGAACCGGATGCGGTCTTGTGAAAAGTATTCTCAACGGCAATGACGATGATAAAGGCCCGCCTTCTGCAGGTAAGATGTTGGGACTCTTATGGATTCTTTTACTACCCATTGTATTTGCAATTATTTTAAGAACTCGAATCTCAGCTGAACAAAGACTGCATGAAAGATTCTTAGTCAATGGTGATATCAGTCTAAAAGTTGGCGGCAAAGAAGTTAGCGCCAGTTTGGATACTATCTCTATAGGTGGTGCCGGTTTTCAAGTCGATCAAATGATTGATAAAGGCAGCCTTGTGACCATGAAGATTCAATCTCCTGATGGCAGACAAGAGTTTGAAGTCGAAGCCCGAGTAGTTTGGAACGAGGAGAGTAAATCTCATGGAGTTCAGTTTGTAAAAACCAAGCAAAGTGTGGTCGACTTTATTCAAAAGTGGTCTAAGAATTTAGTGAGAGAGTAGGGCGTATTTGAAGATGAAACCTTAATGCGTCCTAGTGTTTCTGCCAGAAACTCTCTCAATTTCTTGCATTTCATTTTGATATTTATAAGAATGAATAGGAATGAAAGCTTAGGAACTATTAGATGAATCAAAAAGGCGTCGGCGCAATATCAAATTTGGTGGGGGTAGCACTCTTATCTATAACCATGGTAGCTGGTGT
>CAZZCP010000024.1:0-28390 GCA_964653235.1 uncultured Pseudobdellovibrionaceae bacterium
TACAGGCCGCACTCCATACCTTGATTGTACTTTGCCCTTTAGCTTTGGCCGCAGCTACAATCTCTGGTAATTTTACTTGTAACCAATCAAAGTGAGTTGCTTCACGAAAGAAAAAAGTATGATGTGTAGTCAGTAGTGATACCAGCTGACTTATCTCAGTTGATTCGTTTTGAACTAAAAAATCATAGTAAGAAAAAATATCAGAAAAACCAGTCTCACGAATTCTGCGACTCAATCTTGATTCAATGAGTGAATGTTGCTTTTCACCCAACTGTACACCAGTAAGCTTTGATACTTTTGCAGCAACATCATAAAAGATTTCATGTTTTGACTTTTTCTTAAGAGCCGACATTTAACCTTCTTAAGCTACCTTACCTTCTTGGATCACTTTCATATCTCGGATATCGAGTAGCTTTCCAATGTCAACGAGAATTGTCATGCTGTCGTTTTTTCTGTAAATTCCATGAATATAATCAGATTTCAGATTCTCAAGAGATGGAGCTGGACTGACCTCAGACTCTCCAATTGCTAAAACTGTATTTACAGAATCAACAATGACACCAACAAAAATAGGGTTGAGATCAACAATGATAACGGCAGCCTCTTCATTGTCTTGTTTTTCTTGAATATTCATTTTTTTTCGAAGGTCTAAAATGGAGATGACTTGCCCTCTTAGATTCATAATTCCTACAAAGTGAGCCGGAGCATAAGGAATCGGAGTTGTATTTGGAATCGCGATAACTTCTCGAACATCCAATAAAGGAATGGCATAATTTTCATCGCCTAAAGAAAACTCTAAAAAGCGATCTATATTCTGGTCGATATTTTTAGAATTTAGTTGTGACATTAAGCAGCCCTCCCTTTTTGAAACTGCACTGAGTGATTTGCTATTTCATGCAAATCTAAAATGATGGCAGGGAGTCCATCTCCTAAAATCGAACTACCCATAAACCCCTGTTTATTTTTTATTTCATCACCCAGTTTTTTAATTACAATTTGCTGCTGACTAAAAATATCATCTACCAGAAAGGCACAAGAGCCATCGCTCTGCTTTACTATGATTGCAATTTGCTCTTCAGGTTGAACCTCTCTTGAAGATCTCTTCAATATATAATTTAGGCTTAGAAGGGGCAGTGTCTCACCGCGAAGATTGAGTACCTGTCCGGTTCCTTTGGTAATATGAATGGCCTCTTTTTTTGGTTTTAGAGTTTCTTGAATTTGAGCTAGTGGGAAAACATATTTTTCAGATCCAACTTGTGCAATCATTCCATCAATGACTGCCATGGTGAGAGGAAGTACAATTCGAAAACAGCTCCCCTTGCCAATTTCTGAATCGACTATAATATCACCCGAGAGTTCTTGAATATTGAACTTGACTACATCCATTCCCACGCCTCGTCCTGAAATTTCAGAAACCTCTTGTTTGGTGCTAAATCCAGGAGAGAAAATTAAATTGATCAACTCACGTTCCGTCAATTTATCACTCTCACGTATTACATTTTTCTTTATTGCACTTTCTCTTATCTTCTGAGGGTCAATGCCTTTACCATCATCTTGTACTTCAATTACGAGATTGTTTCCTTCATGCTTACAACGAATCGTTACATTACCAATTTCACTTTTTCCTACAGCAGGCCTATCGATGGTTTCTTCTAAGCCGTGGTCAATAGCATTTCGCACAACATGTACTAGGGGTTCAAACAAACTTTCAAGTACGGTTTTATCAACTTCTGTTTCTTCTCCAAAAACATGAAAGTTTACTTGTTTGTTGAGCGTCTTTGAAGTGTCGCGAACGACTCTTTGAAGTTTTTTGATAGTTGGACGTATTGGTATCATTCTAAGACTCATTGAGAGTTCATGGATCTCCTTAGAAAGTTTCTCTAGCTGCCGAAGACTTTTGCTAAGCATAGGATTAGATGAGTCTTTACCGTGCTGATTGAGTACAGTTTGTAAGATGACCAACTCACCAACAAAGTTGTTCAACTGCTCAAGTCTCGACAGACTTACGCGAATGTTGTCATCTGCATTTGTTGTAGATGTCATCTTTTTTTCTGAGCTAGGAGGGTTTGATGACAGCGGTGCAGAAGGTGCTGTTAAATTCTGTGTAGGCTCTAAAGTAGTTTCATACTTTGTGTCCGTTTCACTCTGTTTTAGCTCTGAGGAAAGAATTTCGTTTTCCTGCTGATTCTTGTTTGTTACTTCAGGAGTGCTCGCATCATTTAGTTCTGACCCTACGGGATTACTTTCAAGTAGCATCTTAATCTTGTTCAATGTATCGTCGTAATCTACTTTAGCATCAAAATTATCTTTTAATACCTGAATCATATTTCGAATAACATCATTGCATTCTAAAAGTAGACTAACTACATCATCGGTCACCTCAACTTCAGCATTTTTGATCTTTAGAATCAGATTTTCCATTTCATGAGTGAACTCAGCTACAATACCAAAGCCAACAGCACGCGAGGTTCCTTTGAGGTTGTGAGCGAGGCGAAAAATTTTGTCGATCAATTTATGATCATTGCGATTCGATTCTAGGTCGAGAAATGCTTGCTCTGTATCGTCGATATTTTGTTCAGATTCTTCTAAAAAACCCATCTTGAGTTCTATTTCGAATTCATCCATTTTCTACCCCAATTCATACGTAACTACTTATGTATTATCGGAATAGGGCTGAAAATGATGATACACTCACTTTTAAAAGGACTAAACCTGGACTGGTATTTCTGTATCGTTTTGATAAACAAAAAGCTGTGCCCGACGTTCGTCCAATAAAGTTTGCTCTATCCAAACATATCCTCTTTGTAGTATCGATTCAGTACATTCAATATCTGTGAAGGCTGGCGACCAGGTACCAGCATTAAGATGTTCGACACCAGCAATGTTTTTGTGCATTAAAATATGGGTATGCCCATAAACTACCCTGCGAGCCCTAGTTATTCTTTGGCTTAAGTTCATAATTTGTTCTTTAGGTTCTTTGTACTTAGAGACAGAGGAACTAACGCTGGCATTATAAAAGAGGAAAAATAGCAAAAAGATAACAATAGGAATGAGTATCCACCAAAATGAAATATTCAGAGTGATTTTTAAAATCGAGTAAATTTGAAAACTTGCAAAAAGCCCAATTAAAAATAAAAAAGCGCGATCCAGCCACAATTCTCTTAAAACGATTAAGGGAAAACTCGCTGCTGGCGGAACCGAAATCTCTTTTAACTCTCTTACCATTCTTGGATTGGCATTGGATTTAAAAGCAATATCTTCAATTCGATCTTCCATTGTAAGTGGGTCTTTTAGCTCAGGCCTCAGTCGATCGAGTAGTGATTGAATTAGAGTTGCACAGGCACCCCAGAACCAAGACCATAAAATAAAGGGCTGGGTTTTGATAAGATATTTAAAAAAGAAAACGATATATTGAGAAAAGCTCATGATGTAATTGCTATCGATGTGGGGATTAAAGTAAGCTATTCCATTCATCATGTATCTACAAGCTAAATTTCCAAAAGGTAGACGGATTTCAATGCGATTGTTTTTTAAATCATTGGGTGTATTGGGTTTTGACACATGCAATAGGGGTCATATTGGTGACCGTGTTCAATCAATGTATCTTGGTTCGAAATGTAAAACCAATCGCAAATTCTAACTCTTTGCCGATGGCTTGCCGGAAGATCTAAAGCATCTAAGAGATCTTTTTGAACTCTCGGAAAGAAGAGTTCAATGTCGTGATTTCCAATAGTAAAAATCAATCTGTTACCAGCCAATACAAAATTTCTTAGAGCCTCAACGAAAACAGGGTGGTCAGCGAGTATCGATCTCATTTTAAAACTCGATTTTGCCTCTTCAGGAAAGAGACCTCTTCTTCTCTCCATCCAATGAATAGAATAGGCTGGGGGCTCTACAGGAAGTTTGGTCACGCTATCAAAGTCAAAAATGTCACCATTTAAAATCAATTCGATTTCAGGTGAAATACCCAATTCATCGGCTTTTGTTTTGGCTTTCTTCTGAATGTGATCTAAAAAATAAGAAAAACTCTCATCGAAGAAAAACTCACGTGTTTTAAACTTTTTCCAAAGTGGTCTTTTGGGGTCGATGATTTGCTCTTCTGCCAAATGCATATCGCTAACGATGCAAGTAAAATTTGCTTTTCTAAAATCGATAAGCTGATTTCGTAAAGAGGTATGCATGGCCAGATGTAAGCATAGCTTTGCGCATAGCGCAAGAATGAAAGCCGAAGAGAAAAGCCCGAAAGCACTGAAAAGAATGGATTTTCTATCCTAATGAAATGCTTATATTTTTGATTTGAGCTGATATTTGCTTGCCAAGTCTTGTCCAATCCCGTTCAATAAAACTCTAATTCTCCAGGAGGTAACATGGCTGAAGTTTTAGTCGTAACATCAAAAGTAAAAAAATATATTAAAGACACAGGATCTTGCAATACTTCTGCGGAAACCATCGATGTATTGAGTAAAGCTGTCGAAAGACTCTGCCAAAAAGGAATTGAGACTGCAAAATCAGATGGTCGCAAAACCGTAATGGCACGAGATATTATTATCGACCACATCTAAATCACAGATTCAGATAAGATTTTTTGTAAGCTGGGCCAATCGAGCACTTCGACTCCCAACTTCTGAGCTTTTTCAAGTTTCGACCCTGCTTCTTCACCAGCTAGAAGATAATGGGTTTTCTTGCTCACAGTAGCACTCACTTTGCCGCCATGTGCTTCGATGAGGTTTTTTGCTTCATCTCGTTTGATGGGTAGAGTACCTGTGATTACAAAAGACATATCTTTGAGTTTTTCACTTTTGGCTGTTTTTTGGCTTTGAATCTCTATTCCAACAGCGAGTAGTTCATTCACAGATTTTACAAAACTTTTTGAATTCAAAGAATCCAAGATGCTTTGGGCAACTTTGGGTCCCACATCCTCTATTTTGAGCAAGTCTTCCTCAGTAGCACTCAGAAAGGCTTCAGGGCTTTTGTAATACTGAGCAAGGGCTTTTGCTGTTTGTTCGCCGACAAAACGAATCCCCAATGAAAATAGAAAACGATCTAAGCTGGTTTTTTTCGAGGCTTCTATACTGTCTAAGAGGTTTTGAGCAGACTTTTCAGCAAATCTTTCAAGGGGGAGCAAGTCTTCTTTCTTGATTCTATAAATATCGGCAAAGTCTTGAATCAGTCCCTCAGTTAATAACAGGGCAATGATTTTTTCGCCTAACTTTTCAATATTCATAGCCTTTCTTGAAACAAAATGTTTTAAAGATTCTTTGATTCTCGCCGGACAGAGTATATTGGGACAGCGACTGACCACTTCATCTTCGAGTTGTATTACAGGGGTCGAGCATACTGGACAATTTGATGGTATTTTAAATCTCTTTGAGTTTTTTTGTCTTTTATCGAGCACCACAGAGACAACTTCTGGAATTACGTCACCCGCTCTTTGTATCAAAACAGAATCACCAATACGAATGTCTTTTCGATCAATTTCATCTTGGTTGTGAAGAGTTGCATGGCTAACATTGACTCCACCAACCGAGACTTTTTTCATGATTGCAACAGGAGTTAAAGCGCCTGTTCTTCCAACTTGCACTTGGATGTTTTCAATCTGAGTCTCTGCCTGGTCGGGAGCAAATTTTACCGAGCTTGCCCATCTCGGACTACGAGCAATAAAACCGAGTTCATTTTGAAGTGCTATCGAATTTACCTTAATTACAATCCCATCAATATCAAAAGCAATGTCATGACGAATCTTTTGAACCCACTGGTAGTATTCAATCGCCTCTTCGGCAGAAGATACAATAACGGAATAGGCTCGTTTATGAGACGGCTTGGTTTTCCAATTGAGAAAACTCTCTGCGGGAAAGCAAGGGAGGCCCAAACTTTCAAACTCCTTTAAAAGCTCAGATTGAGTTTTAGGCTCTCTTCCCTCAAGCACACCAGTGGAATATAAAAATATTTTCAATGGCCGAGAGGCAGCAATTTTAGAGTCCAATTGACGAATGCTTCCAGCAGCTGCATTTCTTGGATTGGCAAAGGTATTTTTACCCTCTTCTTGCTGTTGTTCATTGAGTTTTGCGAAATCTGCTTTTTCAAGAAGGACTTCGCCGCGGACTTCAAACAAATCTCTTTTGCTATCGATTTTCTTTGGTAGGTTTTGAATGGTTTTAACATTATGAGTGACGACTTCACCAATTTGGCCATCGCCACGAGTAATAGCAGTAGTGAGTATACCTTTTTCATAAACGAGCTCTATGGCCATACCATCTAGCTTAAGCTCACAGATGAGTTCTATATTGTCTTCTCGATCGAGAATTTTTTGCAATCTTTTATAAAAAGCGAAGATGTCTTCTTCATTGTACGAGTTTTGAAGAGAAAGCATGGGGATTCGGTGCTCTCTCTTTTCAAACTTATCTAAAACTTCACCGCCAACTTTTTGAGTTGGAGAGTTTTTTAACTTGAATTCAGGATGCAGTTTTTCTAACTCAAGAAGCTCTTGCAAAAGTTGATCGTATTCATAATCACTGATTTCAGGTTGGTCCAATTGATGATAGAGCTGATTGTGGCGGCGAATTTCATTTACCAATTCGTCTCGCCTTTTGCGAATATCTTGCTTCTTTGCCATGCATACAAGATAAAAAAAGCTGGTTATGGGGTCAAATTTGTTCGTAAAGACTCTCACTTACGCAGTGCTATAGAATTGCTAGCTCTTTGTGCATTCGTTAGTATGCGGTGCAATTTTAGGAGATAAAGAATGGATCGAGAAACTGTAGAAAAAATCGCCAATTTGGCCCGCTTAAAAGTGTATCCTGAAAAAGTACAAACTTATGCTGAGCAAATGACTTCGGCACTGTCTCACTTTGAAGAATTGAGCAAAATTGATACGAGTGGGGTAGAGCCTATGGTTACTGCAAGTCCCATAGATTTTTATATGAGAAAAGATGAAGCTCGTGAAAGTTTATCCACTCATGAAGCGCTGGACAATGCGCCTGAAAAAAGTGGTCACCTGGTGAAAGTTCCACCTGTAGTTTAGGAGAAAGAAATGGAGTTATTGTCGGCAAGTATTCGTGATATTCGCGATGCAATTATTGAAAAAAAGATTTCAGCCAAAGAGGTTACGCAATTTTTCTTAAAACGAAGTCAGGATTTAAATCCTAAAACGAATGCTTTTATACAAATCAATGAAGAAGCGCTAGCATCTGCCGAGGAGATCGATGCCAAGATTGCGAATGGCGAGAATCCTGGGCTGCTAGCAGGTGTGCCAATCGGAATTAAAGACCTTTTAAATAAAAAAGGCATGCAAACAACTGCTGGCTCAAAAATTCTCAAAGGCTTTCAGTCTCCTTATTCTTCAACTGTGGTGGAGCGTTTAGAACGACAAGGAGCAGTAGTCTTGGGCAAAATGAACCTCGATGAATTTGCAATGGGCTCAAGTAACGAAACATCCTATTTTGGCAAGGTTGTAAATCCTTGGAATGAAGAATATGTTCCAGGTGGATCGAGTGGTGGCTCGGCAGCTGCTGTAGCTGCCGGAATGCTTCCAGCAACAATCGGAACCGACACCGGCGGTTCGATTCGTCAACCCGCTAGTTTTTGCGGCATCTTTGGTATGAAGCCTACTTATGGCCGTGTTTCAAGATATGGAATTGTTGCCTTTGCATCTTCACTAGATCAGGCGGGACCTATGACCAAGACGGCAGAAGATTCTGCTTTCGTGCTTGAAGCAATCAGTGGCTTTGATGAAAAGGATTCCACTTCGGCAAGAAAAGAAGTTCCTAGTTTTACGAACAAACTTGCGGCAGATGCAAAAAATTTTAAAATTGGCATTGCAAAAGAGTTTTTTGCTGAGGGATTAGATTCTGATGTTCAATCAAAGGTGCAAGAGGCTCTCGATGCTTGGAAAGCTGCAGGTGCAGAGTTAGTCGATATCGATCTGCCTTTGATGAAGTATTCTGTATCGATTTACTATTTAATTTGTACTTCAGAGGCCTCTTCAAATTTAGCGAGATATGATGGCGTTCGCTACGGTTATAGGGCGAACTCTCAAAATTTAGAAGATATGTATTGCGAAACTCGCGGAGAAGGTTTTGGCGATGAAGTAAAGAGAAGAATCATGTTAGGTACCTATGCATTATCCAGCGGTTACTATGATGCTTACTATTTAAAGGCTTCACAGGTTCGTCGTTTATTTTTAGAGGACTATCAAAGGGCCTTTGAGAAATGCGACTTGATTTTTTCTCCAGTTACAACAAGCCCAGCTTTTAAGATTGGCGACCGAATTTCAGATCCTTTGCAAATGTATTTGAATGATATTTTTACGACTTCGGCAAACTTGGCGGGTCTGCCAGGTGCCAGTGTGCCGATTGGTTTTTCAAAAAATGGCCTCCCAATTGGCATGCAAATTCTTGCTCCCCATTTTGAAGAAGAAAGAATCTTTCAAGCGGCCAAGATTACAGAGACTATTTTTCCTGTAGAAAAGAGGATTCCTCATGTTTATTAAAGATTATGAATGCGTGATTGGGCTTGAAGTTCACGCACAACTACAAACCAAGACCAAGATATTTTGCGGGTGCTCTACAAATTTTAATGCAGGTGACAATGAAAATGTCTGTCCAGTATGTCTTGGCCTGCCGGGGGCCCTTCCCGTTTTAAATGAAAAAGTGATGGAATTTGCAATTCGTACAGGCTTGGCGCTGAATTGCGAGATCAATGAAAGGTCTATTTTTGCTCGCAAAAACTATTTTTATCCCGACTTACCTAAAGGCTATCAGATTTCACAGTATGAACACCCCATTTGTGGAAAAGGCAGCATCACTATCGTTATGAAAGATGGCAGTAAAAAACAAATTGGTATTACCCGTGCGCACCTAGAAGAAGATGCTGGTAAATCTCAACACCAAGGAAACAGTACCCTTGTAAATTACAACCGTAGCAGTATTGCGCTATTAGAAATTGTATCGGAGCCAGATATGCGCTCACCTGAAGAAGCGGCAGCTTATGTTCGTGCCGTAAGAGCGATTGTGCAATGTCTTGAAGTTTGTGATGGTAACCTTGAAGAGGGGAGTATGCGTGCAGATTGTAATATTAGTATTCGCAAACAAGGCCAAAAAGAACTAGGTACAAAGGTAGAGTTAAAGAATTTGAATTCTTTTCGATTTATAGAAAAAGCTCTCACCTATGAATTTGAAAGGCAAGTTGACTGTATCGAAAGCGGTGAAACAATTGTGCAAGAAACAAGGCTCTATGATAAAGACAAGAATAAAACTTTTCCAATGAGGTCGAAAGAAGAGGCTCATGATTATCGTTATTTTCCTGAACCTGATCTTTTGCCCGTAATCGCTCCGCTTGAATTAACCAAAGAAATTGAATCTAAAATGCCTGAGCTTCCATTGGCAATGGCCGAGAGGTTTCAACAAGACTTTGCTTTACCAGAATATGATGCCTTTGTTCTGACATCACAAATGGATGTAGCTCGCTATTTTGAAGAAGTTGCTCAGACAAGTAAAAACCCGAAGGCTGCCTCAAATTGGATTATGGTAGAGCTTTTGCGTGAACTCAATGAAGCGAAGCTAGAAATTCAAGATTCGAAAATCAAAGCTTCGCAACTGGCAGAAATGATACAGCTGATAGATCAAGATGTGATTTCTGGAAAAATAGCAAAAACAGTCTTTGCTGAGATGTGGAAAAGCGGAGAAAGTCCCAATAAAATTGTTGAAGAAAAAGGTTTAAAGCAAATCTCTGACCCAAATGCAATTGCAGAAATCATTGAAAAAGTGATGGCGGATAACCCGAAACAACTTGAGCAATACCGCAGCGGTAAAGAAAAGCTTTTTGGCTTTTTTGTTGGTCAAAGTATGAAAGCAACAGGAGGGCAAGCAAATCCAGGACTGCTCAACCAAATTTTAAAACAAAAACTTAAGGGCGAATAAAAAGTGAAAGTTGCAGCACTTGATCTAGGTTCGAACAGTTTCTTGTGTCTGATTGCTAGAGCCAAAAACAACGAACTTGAAGTTCTTTCTGATGAGATCGAGGCTGTAAGACTAGGTCAGGGCTTAGCTCGCGGGCCTCAAAAAAAAATTCACCCAGAAGCATTAGAAAGAGCAGCTAAGGCTTTGGCAAAGTTTCAAAGTCGCATCTATGAAATTCAAGTCGATCAAATTCTTGCCTATGCAACCAGTGCAGCAAGAGATGCTGAAAATGCTCATTTGCTTTTAGATCTCGGAAAGAAATATGGAATTTCAATCGAGATTATTTCAGGAGATAAAGAAGCCTACTTGACCTATTATGGGAGTGTAAAAAAAAATTCTTCTGATCTTGTAGTTGATGTTGGTGGAGGATCTACCGAATATTTTTGGCAGCATCAAGGCAATATTGAGTTTCAAAGTTTAAATATTGGAGCTGTTCGTCTTTCAGAACTCTTTGCTGAGAAATCAAAACAAGAATTGATTTCATTCATTCGAAATCAATTGCAAGTTTTACCTAAAGAATACTCACAGGATTCTTTTGTTGCCGTTGCTGGCACAGCAACTTGTTTAGCAAGTCTTAAACATAAACTAGAAAAATTTGATGAAAATAAAATTGATCAAACTGATATTGGTCTTGATGAGGCTGAAGTATTATTAGAAAAAGTTTTTTCTGCAAGCATTGAAGAAAGAAAGTCTATGCCCGGAATGCCCGAGAGTCGGGCTGATATCTTTCCTTTTGGCCTTCAGATTTTTATTGAAAGCCTTAAGTATTTTTCATGTTCCAGTCTTAGAGTTTCTACAAAGGGGCTACGCTATGGAATTGCAAAAGAGATGCTGGGTTTGATATGAAAACTCTATTGCTTCTTTTTTTTTCTTTTCAAATATTTGCAATGGAGTTTCCTAAGGGAAGCCTGAAGCTTGGTAAACAAGTTTTGAATATTGAAATCGCCGAAACCAAAGAACAAAGAGCACATGGTTTGATGCACAGAACTTCTCTACCCGAAAACTATGGAATGCTATTTGTTTTTGAAGAAGAACAATTTCTAAGTTTTTGGATGAAAAATACATATGTCGATTTAAGTATTGCTTATTTTGATTCGAACCGACTTTTGTTTGAAATTATTGACATGAAGGCCTCCAGTGGCGAAATGCAAACAAAATTCAAGACCTATCCCAGCAGCAAAACGGCAAAATATGCTCTAGAAGTCCCTTTGGGTTGGTTTAAAAAGCACAAAATTCGACCTGGACTAAAATTTGAATATCGAAAAATTCCAAAAAAAGAATAAATTTCAAACTCTTAGAGAACTATCGTCTTTGGTACAGAAAACTCAGACCTAGGAAGTAAATGCCAGGGCTAGGACCATTTTTCTTTTTCTGAAGTCTTTTTCTATGTTCTAATGTAAGAGACGTAAAAGAACAGCACCAAAGGATTGGGCATGAAGACACGTATAATTTTTCTTTTATTACTTTTAGGACTTTTTAGTCTCAACATCTCTTGTAGTTCAAGTGATTCTGAAGCCGATGGCGATGAAGCCGCACAAAGCGATGAGTTTGGTGATGGCGGCGAAGGCTTTGATGAAGAGCTGGACGGTGAGGAGTTAGCTGATGACGAATTCGGTGATGACGAGTTCGGCGATGATGAGTTCGGCGATGATGAGTTCGCTGATAGTGATGACGAGTTCGGTGATGATGAGTTTGGCGATGATGAGTTTGGCGATGATGAGTTTGCTGACAGTGATGATGAATTCGGTGATGGTCTTGCTGATGGTGATGATTTAGGAGAATCTAGCTTTGATGAGGGCAGTGACTTGGCCGATAGCGGAGATTTTGGTGGAGAAGCTGCAGGTGACTTTGGTTCTTCTGAGTCTTCTGAGGATTTGGGTTTTGCAGATTCTGGCAGTGCTGACTCTACTGGAGATAATAGTTTTGGTTTTGAGTCTGCTGATGGTTCCTCTGATTTTTCAAATGCTGAAGATGCCAACCTTGCAGGTGGTAAGAAGCTCATTCCGGTTAAGAAAATTAAAGACTCTGCTTTCGGCAACAACTTAAATACCGTATATATTGTACGACCAGGGGATACTATTGAAGATGTAGGTACAAAGCTTTTTGGAGCCCCAGACAATAATCGTATCTATTCTAATAACCCACACCTAAGAAGAAGTTTTAAAATCGGTGATAAGCTCTATTATAATTCTCCAAATCGACCTTCAGACCAAAGTATGCTGACCTATTATGAAGACAATGGCTTTCCCTCTTCGGTCTATGTATCACAACCTGGAGACAATATTCGTGACGTAGCGGCGAATCTTTATGGTGATCGTGAGGTTTGGAAAGAAATGTGGGCCATCAATCCAGGGGTTGAATCAAAGTGGATTCTTCCCTCTGGTACAGAGTTAAGATACTTTCCTGCTGATGGTTCTGGCGGCATTGCTCCTCCTCCAGTTGCCGCAGCTCCAGAGCCATTTGTTGAGCCAGAACCAATTAATGATATACCTCCTCCTGCACCTGAGCCTGCACTTCCGCCTCCTACTGCGAGCAATGATTTTCCACCTCCGCCGGATGCAGCGGCCGCAGGCAGTACAGGTGTTGCCCCGGCTCCGCCTCCTCCGCCGCCACCCAATATTGCGCCTCCACCCCCACCGGTTGAAAAAACGGTTAAAAAGCGTACAAACAGAAAAAAGGGTGGCAAAAAATCTAAGAAGATGCTCATGTACGTTGGAGTTTTCTTAATCATTGCCGCAGGTGTTATCTTTATGGTGATGAGAAAGAACAAGTCTCGAAAGATGAATATTGGCGAGACTCAAATCTAAAAAAAAGAAAGGGAAGAGTCATCTTCCCTTTTTTCATTCAAAAAAATAATAGCATGATTAAGCGACGAGTTTAAAGATTCCCTCAAGAACTTGTTTTCGATCTTGACGACTTTCTTCAACATAATACATGAGATCATCTATAATTTGTAAATCGCGGTTGTTACTATGCTGAAACTGAACTCCAGCACCATACTGATTTACCCAAACCACTTTAGCAGATAAATCTCTTTCTCTAGCACCAACAACAAATTTCAAACTTAATTTCTCACCGGTTTCAAAACTGTGACCATCGATCTTTAAAAAAGCACCGGTAACAGAAATATTTAACAAAACACCTTTGTTGATTTGACGTGCATAATTCTTTTTAAATTCAACTTCAACCGATAGTGGAATTCTCTTTGCAGGGGACTCGTTCGTATCATTGGCTGTAAACATGAATCATACTCCTCTTTGATATTTTATCGGCATTCTGTTGTTGAGATTGAGAAAAACTGTGAAAAAACGGTAATTTGCGAAGCTTGTTTGTTACATACTGATACAAGCAGGACATTTGGAGTAAAGAAAAATATACAATTTAGACAATTTTATGATCTTTAAGAAAAATCATATTGAGCCGTTAAACACAATGGAGTTGACTTTTTGGCACAATTTCTTCAATCTAAGTCAATCTAAGATATTCTATATAATCGATATTCAATAACAGCTGAATTTCAAAAGGTCTTTAAGCAATCCAAAAAATAAATCAATAGGAGTTTTTTTGTGTCAGAAAACGAAGTTCAACAAGAAGAAGTAAAAAAAGAAACGGCACCAGAGCCGCAACAAGTTCAGGAACAAGCTGCTCTAAGTGATGAAGAAAAACCGCAAAGAAGAAAACAGCAGCGTAGCCCAAATAGAAATAAAAGAAATAATAATAAAAACCCGAAAGATCGATCTCGAATGCAGGGGAATTCTCACTCTTCAAAACGTGAAGAAATAAACATTCCCACAGATGACCCTGATATAAATGAAGACCTTTACAATCAGCTAACAGATGAAGAGAAAAAAGATCTCAGCTCGAAAAACTTAAAATCAAAAGACATTAAAGAACTAACTGGAATTGCCACCAAGCTAGGTGTCGAGAATGCTACAGGTTTGCGTAGACAAGACCTTGTTTTTGAGATTCTTCGCAGGGCTGCAAAATTTGGAGATATTTATGGTGGAGGTTGCCTTGAAATCCTTCCAGATGGATATGGTTTTTTAAGATCTCCAGATTATAACTATTTACCTGGTCCAGATGATATTTATGTAAGCCCAAGCCAAATTCGCCGAATGGGCTTAAGAACAGGTGATCATGTAGCAGGTACCATTCGCCCGCCCAAAGAGGGGGAGCGCTACTTTGCTCTTTTAAAGCTTGAAACCCTAAACTATGAAGACCATACACAGATTAAAGATAAAATTCTTTTTGACAACCTGACGCCATTATACCCGCAACAGAAGTTGATTCTAGAAAATGAGCCCAGCAATTACACAACTCGCGTGGTGGATTTGATGGTGCCATTGGGTAAAGGGCAAAGAGCCTTGATTGTTGCGCCTCCAAGAACGGGAAAAACGGTATTAATGCAAAATATTGCCAATGCAATTGCGACCAATCATCCCGAAGTCTATCTTATTGTGCTTCTCATTGATGAGCGCCCTGAAGAGGTGACTGATATGGCAAGATCTGTTCGCGGTGAGGTGGTATCCTCAACCTTTGACGAGCCTCCAACTCGTCACGTACAAGTTGCCGAAATGGTGATTGAAAAAGCCAAGCGATTGGTTGAGCACAAACACGATGTTGTCATTCTTCTCGACTCAATCACTCGTTTGGCAAGAGCTTATAATACGGTGGTTCCTCCTTCGGGTAAGATTCTCTCTGGTGGTGTTGATTCAAATGCTCTTCATAAGCCGAAGCGCTTTTTTGGAGCGGCAAGAAATATCGAAGAGGGTGGTAGTTTAACCATTATAGCCACAGCACTCGTAGATACGGGCTCTCGAATGGATGAGGTTATCTTTGAAGAGTTTAAAGGTACCGGTAATGCCGAAATTCATTTAGATCGTAAATTGATGGAAAAGAGAATCTTTCCTTGTCTTGATATTAATAAATCAGGAACCCGAAAGGAAGATCTTTTGGTCGATAGCAGTGATTTGAGCCGCTTGTGGATTCTGAGAAAGGTACTAGCGCCAATGAATGTTGTCGATAGTATGGAATTCTTGATTGATAAGGTCTCGGCGACCAAAACCAATAAGGATTTTATCACTTCTATGAACGGCTAAGTATCTAGAATTACTTAGCTTTAAATTTAAAATGAGATCTCGACACAGAGGCCTAATTCTGCTATAAAATCGAGCTTACTAAAGTTTGAGGATTAAAAATGAAAAAAGATATTCATCCAGAAACCAGATATGTTGTTTTTAAAGATATGACCTGTGACTACTCTTTTGTGGCTCTCTCTACGGCCAAGACCAATGAGAGCATTGAGTGGGAAGATGGAAATACCTATCCTCTTGTGAAGCTTGAGATTTCTAGCGCCTCTCACCCTTTCTACACAGGTCAACAAAAGCTTGTTGATACAGAGGGAAGAGTAGAGAGATTCAACAAGCGCTATGCGGCTTTCAATAAAAAGAAAAGCTAATCTGTGTTTCAAAAACTAGATCATGTGGAGTCCCGCTTTGAGCAGCTCAATGTACAGCTGCAAGATCCTGAGGTAACTTCCAATCAAAATAAATACAAAGAATTGATGAAAGAGTACTCTGATCTTGAGACTGTGGTAAAGCCTTATCGCCGTTACAAAAAAGTTCAAGAAGAGATCAAATACAACAAAGATCTGCTAGAAACAGAAAAAGATGAAGAGATGCGAAGCCTTGCTAAAGAAGAGCTATCAAGTCTTGAAAAAGAAATTGTCAATTTAGAGCAAGAGTTACGACTTGCACTCTTGCCTAAAGATCCTAATGACGGAAAGAATGTAATTATTGAAATTCGTGCAGGGGCGGGAGGTGATGAAGCCTCTCTCTTTGCTATGGAGCTCTTTGAAGCCTATGGGCAGTATGCAAGAGCCAATGCTTGGCGTATTGAAATACTCTCCACCTCCGAAGGAAATGTAGGTGGTTATAAAGAAGTAGTCGGCATGATTACGGGCGATAAAGTCTTTAGTAAATTAAAATATGAGAGCGGAGTTCATCGGGTACAAAGAGTTCCAAAGACCGAGTCTCAAGGAAGGGTTCACACATCCACAATAACCGTTGCGGTTTTGCCAGAGGCAGAAGAAGTCGATGTTGAAGTGAACGCCAATGAACTTCGTATTGATGTCTACCGGGCTAGCGGAGCAGGAGGGCAGCATGTAAACACAACTGACTCTGCGGTTCGTATAACTCATATACCTACGGGAATTGTAGTTAGCTGTCAGGATGAAAAATCGCAACATAAAAACAAAGAAAAGGCTCTCAAAGTTCTTTATGCCCGTCTCTTAGATGTAAAAGAGCAAGCAGCAAAGAAAGAAGCTTCTGAAAATCGCTTATCTCAAATTGGAACCGGCGATCGATCAGAGAGAATTCGGACCTATAATTTTCCACAAAGTCGCATTACCGATCATCGAATTGGTTTAACCACCCATGCGCTAAACGAAGTGATGGGAGGTGATATGCAAGAAGTCATTGAGCCCGTTATCGCTTATTTTCAAGCCGAAGCATTACAAAAACAACAGGAGGCATAATGCTTCTTGGTGAAGTTTTGCAAAAAACCAAAGATCATTTTCAACAAAAAAAATTTTCAACAGCAAAACTCGATGCCGAATTGCTATTTTGTCATGCTCTTCAATGGCAGAGAATTGATCTCTATTTAAAGCAAGACTATCCACTTCAAGATAAAGAGCTTGAACGATGCAGAGACTTGGTACGCCGCCGTAGCCAAGGTGAACCTGTAGCCTATATTTTAGGTGAGAAAGAGTTTTACTCTTTGAGTTTTCAGGTTGGCCCTGGGGTATTGATTCCTCGACCTGAGACAGAACATATTGTTGATCGCGTTTTAGAAATTGTAAATAAAGATAAAGAGCTTCATTTACTTGATATCGGTTGTGGAACATCCTGCATCTCTATAAGTATTCTGAATCGATTGCCAAAAGCTCGTGCATCTGCAGTAGATATCAGTGAAGCTGCTCTATTCTATGCCACTAAAAATGCCCATTTACATAGCGTGCACGATCGATTAGACATTTTAAAACAAGACATATTTGTCTTTCAGCCGCAAAGAAAATTTGATCTCATAGTTTGCAATCCGCCCTATATTGCACCAGGAGATAGTCGAGTATGCTCTTCGGTTCTAAAATTTGAACCTAACTGCGCCCTTTTTGCAGATAACAATGGATATGCGTTTTACCAGAAAATTTTTCCGAAACTCAAAATTTGGTTAAAACTAGATGGTAGAGCGATCTTTGAAATGGGCGATGGACAAAGCCAAGAAATTCAAAGATTGGCAAAAACTTTAGACTTTCGTAACATCTCTGTGATTTCTGACTATTCGGGAGTTGAGAGGTTGATTGAGTTTCAAAATGGATAAAATTGTAATTCAAGGCGGAAAGGCCTTAAACGGAGAAGTTTCAACCAGCGGATCTAAAAATGCGGGCCTACCTTTGCTTTTTGCCACTCTTTTAGCAAAAGGGACTCATCGATTTCACAATGTTCCGAATCTTGTTGATATTAATTCCACATGTTTTTTGCTCGAAGAATTGGGCTGTAAGGTAGAAAGAGATGGCAATAGCCTAAGTGTAAGAGTCGGCGAGCTATCATCGACCAAAGCGCAATACGATATTGTTAGAAAGATGCGAGCAAGTGTTTTATGTATGGGACCTCTTTTGGCAAGGTCAAGAGAAGCTACTGTGAGTATGCCAGGTGGCTGTGCTATTGGCGCAAGACCCATCAATTTGCATTTAGAAGCTTTTAAAGCCCTAGGAGCAAAAGTTGATATCGAAGAAGGCTATGTTCATGCAATGGCTGATCAACTTGTTGGCGCCCAAATTTTATTTGATATTGCAAGCGTGGGTGCAACCGAAAACATTATGATGGCTGCAAGTATGGCCGAAGGAAAAACCATTATCGAAAACGCAGCCAAAGAACCTGAGATTGTCAATCTCGGTGAGTATCTGAATCGAATGGGCGCAAAAGTAAAAGGGCATGGCACGGGGATAATTGAAATTGAAGGTGTTAAAGAGCTTAGCGCTGCAGAAATTGATGTCATTCCCGATCGCATAGAGGCTGGGACACTATTACTTGCTGGGGCTATTACTGGTGGCGATGTAAAGGTCACTCATTGTATTCCCAAACATTTTGAACCTTTGATTTCAAAACTCAAAGAATCAGGTTTTCAAGTAGAAGAGGGCGAAAATTGGGTACGAGTTTTGCCAAGCTCTTGTTGGAATGCTGTGGATATAAACACTCAAGTCTATCCAGGTTTTCCAACAGATCTACAAGCTCAGTTTATGGCCTTGATGTGCTTTGCAAAAGGATCCAGTGTTATCAGTGAAAATATTTTTGAAAATCGTTTCATGCACGTGCAAGAGCTAGTACGGCTAGGTGCTGACATTCGTCCCCAGACTCGAGTGGCTATCGTTCGCGGAAAAGAAACTCTTAAGGGTGCACCCGTTATGGCCACTGATTTAAGAGCATCTGCTTCATTGGTTTTGGCAGGGCTTGCCGCCCAAGGAAAAACCGAAGTGAAGAGAATTTATCACCTAGATCGTGGTTATGATTCTTTAGAAAAAAAGCTTCACTCCTTGGGAGCTGACATCCAAAGAGTGAAAGACAATTAGGAGCTGAAGGGCGCAGTAGAAAACGAAACGCTAATAGCTCCTATTAGCTACCGGCTAAACCTTTTAACTTTTTGAGTTTTCTTTTTACTTCACTCGGGAGACTCAGCCCGCGGCTACCAGAAAAATTGAGATACTGTCTTCTCTCATAGGCAAAATAACAACTTCTTGCCAATTTACTCGCTGGGTACTGAAGAATACAAGACTTAAAGTAGAGTTCAGGCAGGCTTTCATCTACTCCTGCAGAGAGAACATTGTATATCTTGCCAAGCTGATAAAAGATATCTGCTTTGGTGTATTTGGTCTTTTCTCGGCGAAGAAGATCGTGAAATACATTGCTGGCTCTATAGAATAAAATATGGGAGACAGGATCAAGTTCATAGGTTTGTCTGATTTGAGCTTGCTTTACTAAGCGCTTAGCAAAAGTCAAAGGTTGCGCTTTGTTTCTATCTTTTACCCAAGACTGCAAATCTTTTTTCCAAGTATCAAGAACTGGGGAGAGGTCTGAATCTAAAGAAGTGGGTAGAGGATTTTTTTGTATCCATTCTAAGAACCCTTCCGGGTTACGGTTGGCACGAAGAGAGATATCCATATATCTTTTAAGTGCAGTTTCTTTGTCAATGATTGGCGAGCTTGTTGAGGTATAGATTTTGGAATACAAAGCCAAAGCTTCAGCAAAATTACGAGTCGAAGCTTGAAGTTCTGCTTTTTCCATTGGATTCAGTCTTTGTACCCATTCTTCGCTCCAGTCTAGTTTTAAAAAGTTTCGAGAAGCAAATCGAGTGTGGCAGCGAATGCAGTAGCTCATACTTTGTTTGATAAGACCTCTAGAGTAGCTCTTGTTACCCCTTTCAAAGGCCATAAGAGCTGATTGAAAGTCTTGATTGAGTTCCTTTAAGCTGTGTAGAGCTAATGGCTCTTCACCAATATAAGGCTTTATGTCCTTTTGCGAAATACTGTGGCTCAACTGATTCAAGTTTTTTAAATACTGAATAATTTCAGGTCTTTTCTCAGCAGACTCAAAATCAACTTGGCTGTGCACGATGGGTAGAAGCTTTGCAAACTCATTGCCCAGACCCTGCATTTTTTCTTGTACGCTCAATAAATCACTTTTCTTACTCTTTTGTGACTCACAAGAAGCAATAAAAAGGGATAAAAGAATAAGTATTAAAAAATTCATAATTTCTCCTCTCACTGTCAAAGCATTGCATTAGGTCAATTTTCTGTCACTATTGAAAATCATTTTTTTTAAAATCATAATAAGATATGGCAGAGGATTGTTTGTTTTGTAAAATTATTGAAGGCTCCGTTTCCTCGACCAAGGTCTTTGAAAGCGATTCGGTTTTTGCCTTCAAAGACATTCAACCAAAAGCGAAAATTCACTATTTGTTTGTACCCAAGAAACACTATGATCGATTAGACCAAATCTCTGCAGCAGAAATGTATGTCATTCAAGAGATCTTTACTGCAATTCATGAAGTAGTTCACAGAGAAAATTTGGTTGATTCGGGATTTCGAATTCAAATCAACAATGGAGAAGGTGGCGGACAAGAAGTCTTTCATTTGCACGTTCATTTGCTGGCCAACCCTTAGCTATGACAGACTCTAAACAATGGTTAGTGATGCAGTTAAGTGGTAGGATTGTTGGGCCCTATTCTACAGTTGGCATTCAAGAAATGATACGTGAGCAAATTCTTACAGGTGATGAGAAAATTTCTCACTTCCCTGATGGCGATTGGATTGAGATGAGCTCAATTCCCGAATTCTATGATGAGCTGTTTGAATTGCTACAAGACAAGCCCGAGCTATCAATAAAAAATGAAGATATAGAAAGTCATGAAGCCACCGAGGTTTTAGATGATGAGACAAGAAAAGTCGATCCACCAGAGCCAGAGGTCGAAGAGGAAATAGAAGAAAAAATAGAAGAAGTTGTTGAGCCAACTCGAGTTATAAGAAGAAAAAAATTTGATGATGATTGGGCTATTGAAGAGAAGAAAAAAGAAATCATTGAAGAGGCATACAAAGAGCCACCTGAACCTAAAAAGAAAAAGTCTTCGGTACCTTCCTTTATATTGCTAATGGCGATAGGCCTTCTTTTTTATGGTTATCAGTTAAAGAAAAAAGAGAAGCCAAAACAAAAGCCGTCGGCAGAGGTTCGTCTGATTCTTCCGAAGTGGCCTCAAGACAATAGAGTCAGCATATCAAAAAATGAACGTGATAAAAAAATGAAGGCTGCTCTCAGTAGATTCTACAGAGCCAATCTTGAGGATTATTTGTTTTTACAAAATAGTCTTGCGAGTTTGTCGGCGAAAGATCCAAATCATGTAGAAAGCCTTTCAATTTTATGTTTGGTCTATTTAGAGTTGTGGCCTTATACGAAAAAAAGAGCGAAAGATTTAGCCATCATTGCAAGGGTAGCGCAGCATATTTCTCCTCTAGATCCGTTGGGAATTAGCGCATCAAGTTGTAAAGTGGTTCAACTCTATTTAGATGGAAACTTCGATACTGCTGAAAAGGTAATAGATTCCATTTTGTTAAAAAATTCTAATTCAGCAGTTTACTATGAACTTAAATCAAGAGTACTAGAAAAAGAAGGTCAGTTTTCATTTGCCATCTCGTATTTACAACAAGCCCAGCAAATCAACAACAACTGGCTAAAAGTATTCTTTGAAGAGGCTAGAATTCGCTTTCAAATTCAAGAGTATCAAAACGCTGCCACTCTTTTTAAGAATGTGCTTTCAAGTAAATCAAATCACAACCGTTCATTACTTTACATGGCATGGCTAGAAAGGTTTCATTTCAACAATATAGAAAAATCCAAGCTTTATTTGAACAGTCTAAAGAGAGACTTTCTCTCTTTGCCACCTAAAGAAAGGGCTATGGCGAACTATTTGCAAGCAAGAGATTTGTATCAAAAAAGAAATGTAACTGAGGCGCTAATATACGCAGAGCAAGCCTATAAAATAGAACCTGAAAATCAAAGTTATTTAGAGTTCTACCAGCAACTTGGAGGAAGTGATATTGCTCCGTCATCAAGCCAGGCAAATTCTTTGATTCAAAGTGGTGACATTCTTTTCAACCAAGGTAGATATATTGAAGCCCAGGCAGAGTACAAAGGCGCTTTTGCTGCAGATCCAAAAAGTGCTGTGGCTGCGGTAAAGGCTGCAAAAAGTCTGTGGGAGATCAATCGAGGTGATGAGGCTATTCAATGGTTAAAAAAAGCTGTAAAAGCAGACAGTCGCTATCTTGATTCATATTTTCTATTGGGAGATTACTACTCGGCAAGGTATCAATTTAGAGAGGCATCGAAAATTTTAAGAAGAGGACAGAAAAAATCAAAAGCTGACTATCGAATCTTAAGAGCTTTTGCCCTGGTTGAATATCGAAGAAATAATTTTAAAGCAGCTATTGATTTTGCTCAAAAAGCAATGGCTCTTTACGACACCGATTTACAGACGCATTTAATTCTCACTAGAGCTTTGCAAAAAACAGAACAACTCGCAGATGCCTATGCGACTTCGGCAAGGGCCATTGAACTAGAGCAAAATAATGTTGAAGCACAAGTGCTATATGCCAGTCTGCTAGCGCAATTTCAGGGATTAGAAATAGGGATTGAATACATTAAAAATAAAATTTTTGAATTCCCAGCAGTCATTGAATATCGCATAGGTCTTGCAGAAATTTATCTCAATGCATACAAATATGATCTTGCCCGAGATGTACTACTTCAGGTGGTTGAGTACAATAGAAGAAATCAAAAAGCTTATTTAATGCTTGGAGATGTATATCGAGAAAAGCAGAATTTACCAAATAGTTTAAGAGCTTATCTGAGTGCTGCAGAAATTGATCCTAGCGATGCTTTACCTCTTATGAAAGCAGGGGAGCTCTATATGGGAACACGAAAGTTCAAACAAGCGGTAACGCAATTTCAAAGAGCTTTGAATGCAAATCCCAACTATCCTTTGCTACATCTAAACTTAGGTCGAGCTTACTTAGAAATGGGGCAAACCAAAAAAGCTTTAGAAGCTGCTAAAAAAGAAAAACGAAAGAATCCTCGACTTGGCTTAGCTTACGAATTGAGTGGAGATGCCTTGATTCAATCCCAGCAATATGCAAAAGCAGCAGGAGAGTATCAAAAAGCCATTAGCCTTGGTGGCAAAACAGTTGGCATGTATGTTAAGATGGGACGAGCCAATCGTTTGCTTGGTAATTTTGAAGTTGCCGAGAGTATGCTACAAACTGCAAGTGATATTGAATCAGGCTTTGCAGAAATATATAAGGAATTTGGTGCTCTTTATGAAAAGAAAGGACAAATACCTCAGGCTATTGAAGCCTATGAAAAGTACATACAACTTCGTCCAACAGCACGAGATGTTTCTATTATTCAAAAAAAAATTGGGTCTTTAGGGGGCTAAATGGCTGAGTTAGTTCAAAATATGCAAAAAAGATTTAAGTCAGGTTCTACAAGTGCCGTGCTTCTTTTGTTTCGCTTGGTATCGGCTTTTTTTGTGGGTTTGGTCATGAGTATTATAGGCCAAGAATTGATTGGTTATTCAAGTTTTTCATATTGGTTTGTCATTGTGGTTTTTGCTGGTCTCTATATGAAAGTTACAAAATCATGGTCTACGATAGGGGTTTTGGCATTGAATTTGATATTGTTCTTGATCGGTCTGCTGCTGCGGCTCTATATACTGGTAGCACCAGGAGCCTAGAATGATTGATGTACGTAGTCTTGAACAATGTCCGGATGAATACCGTAAATATCTTCAGTGGAGAAATGATGACCCCAGCCTAGTAGACAAGATTTTAGAAGCGAGCCGGGTTCGTAGAGAAAAAATTTCTCAGGCCGAAGATAAAAAAGCTGAACAAAATGCGGTGACCAAAAAAATCGCCGAGATGAAAAAAAACAAAGAAGATGCCTCATCTTTGATTGCAGATATGAAGGCACTCGGTGCAGAAATCAAGTCTTTACAGTCTGAGGCAGAAGAGGCAGATCTAAATCTCAAAGAGATTCTTTTACGAATCCCGAATAAGCTGCATGAATCTGTGGTGCAAGGAAAAGGAGAAGAAGACAATCTTGTGGTAAAATCAGTGGGCGAGGCAAAAAACCTTGCTTTTGCAGCAAAGACCCATGATGAGTTGGGCGAAAAACTTGGAATTTTAGACTTTGAAAGGGCAAGTAAAATCGCGGGGGCACGTTTTTCGATTTTGCAACGAGAAGGTGCTTTGCTTGAGAGAGCTTTGATTCAATTTATGCTTGATCTTCATACCCAGCAGCACGGTTATGAAGAATGTATACCTCCTTTTATTGTGAATGAAACAGCTCTTTTAGGAACTGGACAGTTTCCAAAGTTCAAAGAAGATGTTTTTCACCTTGAAGGTTTTCCATATTATCTGATTCCAACTGCAGAAGTACCGGTTACTAATTTTTATGCTGGAGAAATTTTAGACTCTGCAGAATTACCAAAAAGTTTTGCCGCCTATACACCCTGTTTTCGAAGTGAGGCGGGTTCTTATGGTCGAGATACAAAAGGTTTGATTCGTCAGCATCAGTTTCAAAAGGTCGAACTAGTTCATTTTGTTCGCCCTGAAGAATCTTATAAGACTCATGAGCAATTGCTGTCACACGCAGAAGAGGTTCTTAAACAGCTTGAAATAGCCTACCAGGTGGTAAGTCTTTGCTCAGGTGATATTGGTTTTAGCGCAGCAAAGTGCTATGATATTAATGTTTGGCTGCCAGGGCAAAATGCCTATCGAGAGATTTCTTCTTGTTCTAATTTTGAAGACTTTCAAGCCAGGCGTGCCAATATTCGGTTTCGTGAAAAGAAAGAAAAGCCTCAGTTTGTGCACACTCTCAATGGTTCTGGCCTGGCCGTGGGTAGGTGCTTAGTGGCAGTTCTTGAGAATTACCAACAAGAAGATGGCAGCGTGATCATACCCAAAGTTTTGCAGCCTTACATGAAAGGTAAAGAAATAATCTCTATATAATTTCTGCTTATTCTGAATATGTATTTATGTTTACAAACGGCATAAAAGCTTCAACTGAAACAAAGTTGATTTTAATTTCAGCAAATTCTTGCTATTGTACTAAGCATGTTTTTTTGGCTAGTTCTTCTTTACGGCTTCTGTGGCCTTTCACCAGTTTGGGCAGACTGCAGTTTTCTATTTCAGGCTGCTGAGCTCAAGAGCCGTTTTTTCTTCTGGCTAAATCCGGTAGATAGTCCTAGGACTGGTTTGGATCCTGCATTAGTTACAGATATTAAATCAGTCTTAGATTTGAAAAAGCCTCACCTTAATTTGGAGAATAGCCTTATTTTTGAAGCGAGATTGGGATATGAATTAAAATACCAATGGAGTAATAATCAGAGAATTTTTCGAAAAGATGCAAAAAAGGCAGATTTAAATCAGGCTAGTAGACAAATAGTAGAATTTCTTGAAGGTAACGGCTTAGTAGTTTTGGCTGAGATATCTCAACCCAGCAATTCTAGAGATTTCACTAAAGGCTATGAGCTTTATCGTTTTCGAGTTCAGCTCTCTGATGAGCCCAAGGTGTTTTTGTTTCAACTGGGCCAGCTTTTAGAGAAAATAGAAAATGATAACTCATTTAGCTACTCTCTATCAAAAGCACTCGATTGAAGATCCTGCTCTTTGATTCTGCCATCTTTTGTTGGTACAAGAAGTCAGGGAGACAATATGAGTACAGGACGCATCGAGCTGCGAAATGCAGAAATCAGAGACATTGAAGAGATTATCGAATTAGTCAAAAGGGTTTATCGAGGCTTTGGCTCCTATAGTAAAGATATGCTTCGTGGACAATTGAGTAACTTTAAAGAAGGTTGTTTCGTTGTCACAATGGATAACAAAATTATCGCTTACTCTGCTTCGATGATTGTTGATTCTAAATTAGCGCTTGAGCCACATACCTGGTCTGGAATTACCAACCGAGGATTCGGCTCTAATCATAAAGAAGATGGAGAATGGCTTTATGGTTATGAGACCTGTGTTGACCCAAGTATTCGCGGAAGCCGAATAGGTCAGAGAATCTACAATGCTCGAAAACGTTTGGTAAAGCTCTATAACTTAAAAGGCATTGTTTTTGGTGGTCGCATTCCTAAGTTGAGTAAAGAAATTCAAAAAGTCAAAAATGTGAAAGATTACATAAAAAAAGTAAAAGCAAAGGCGATTAAAGATCCAACTCTTGGTTTTCAGATCAAAAATGGCTTTCAAGTATTGGGAGTTTTAGAAAATTACTTACCATCTGATAAAGAAAGTTTGGGTTATGCGGCTCATCTCAAATGGGACAATCCAGAGTATTCTAGTTCGGTAGTCGATAAAAAAGGTTTTCGGCAAAATTCAGTTAGAGTAGTAACCGTGCAATATCAACAAAGGGGAGTAAAGTCCTTTAAAGAATTTGCTCAGATTGTGGAATACTATGTGGATGTTGCGGGAGACTACAAAGCCGATTTTTTGCTTTTTCCCGAGCTTTTTACTATGCAGCTTCTATCTGTTAAAAATGAAGAAGTTGCAGCCGATATAGCCATCCAACATATGGATGAATACACAGAGCCTATAAAAAAACTCTTTAAGAAACTTTCAGTAAAATACAATGTAAATATCATTGCTGGCTCCCACCCAACTTATAAAGACAAAAAGGTCTTAAATATCTCTTATGTCTTTCTTCGCGATGGTCAAATTCATGAACAGGCCAAAATTCACCCCACACCAGATGAAAGGTATTGGTGGGGCATTGAGGGCGGAGATGAGGTTAAAGTCATCGATACAGATTGTGGCCCCATAGGTGTTTTGATCTGTTATGACAGTGAATTTCCAGAACTTACCCGTCACTTGGTGAATCAAGGAATTCACTTTTTGTTTGTCCCCTTTTTAACTGACAACCGCCAAGCTTACTGCAGAGTGAAGTATTGTTGTCAGGCTCGAGCAGTCGAGAATCAAATCTATGTGGCAATGGCTGGCAATGTAGGAAACCTGCCCCGAGTGAAGAATCTAGATATTCAATATGCACAAAGTATGATTTTAACTCCCTGTGACTTTCCTTTTGCGCTCGATGGAATTGCAGCTCAGACCTCACCCAATGTTGAAATGGTTGCAGTGGCTGATCTCAGAGTGGATACTTTATTAGAAGCCCGCGCCAGCGGCGCGGTAAGAAATCTTCGAGACCGAAGACATGACCTCTACTCTGTCGAGTGGAAGAAGCATGATTGAGATTCGCAAATTCTACTCTTCAGAGATTGCCAAGTACCTGGATGAGATTGGAAATATGCGAATTCAAGTATTTAAAGAGTGGCCCTATCTCTACAAGGGTAGCCTCGAGTATGAGCGAAAGTATCTAAAAACCTATAGTGAAAACCAACAGAGTCTTTGTCTTTTGGTTTTTGATCGTGCAAATTTGGTAGGAATATCTACCGCAACTGCACTAGAGAATGAAGATGATGCTGTCAAACATCCGCTCAAAAATCTAGGATATTCTGTTTCTGAGATTTGTTATTTTGGAGAGACTTGTATTTTGCCAGAGTACCGTGGACGTGGACTCTATAAGAGTATATTTTTTGAACGAGAACAATTTGCCAAAGAAATTCAAAAAAGCTTTGCATGCTTTTGTGCTGTGATTCGCGATCTGAATCATCCTCTTAAGCCAAAGACTTACCTTGACCTAGCTCCTATTTGGCAAAGCTATGGCTATAAGAACTTACAAGGGGCTGTTATGAACTTCAAATGGCAAGATATAGATGAAAACCAAGAGAGCCAAAAATCTTTGAGCATATGGATAAAACAGCTCAAATGAGTTCTTGTTTTAATTTTGACAAAAAATCAATGACAGCATTTTTTTCAAGACAGGGCTACAATGGATGAGATAATGTGCTGAGCACCTTCTATGCCATTTTCAAAGATTTTTAAAGATGCAGCTCTAATGGAGATATAATCTTCGTTCACTTTTTGTTTTCTAACATGAAGACCAAGATAAAGTTGCTGTTTGCGAATCTATATTTCTAGTAAAGCTTTTGGGGTTTTAATAATAGCTTTAAGGCGAGGAGAGGGACCTAGCTTAACTGGAAAATGAAATGATAGTGTATCGAAGAGTTTTTGAAACTGCTCTGGATGTGGATGCTCGCCCCAAAAATCACAAATATTACATCCTACGGGAGAAATCTTGGCTGGGATTTCGCCGATCCATTGAATAAAAAAAGGCGCAATCTGAGGTATCTCATTGAAAGCGGCTTCATCCAAAATGAAATAGTTCCATTTCAGTTCCTGTCCCTCAGGGGTCATTCGAGATCCTGAATTAATTCCAGATACATTAAATCCAGAGTCTTTTAACATATAGTTCATTTCTTTAAGCGGACCATTTATTGCCCAGCCAACTATTTGAGGCTCTTTAAGTTGTCCAATACCCAAAACTTTAACACCGTTAGGAATTTTATTTGATGGATCAGGACTTATTAACTCGAGATATGAGTCTGGGCCCAAAGAGACCAATGAATTGTGAGTTCCGAGATTCAAATGCTGCCCCCCGAATTTAGGAGAAACTCCGGACTCTTTTTGAAAAGATTCAGTAGCTTCATCCAAATGCGGATGCGCCCAAACGAGATGATCGAGTTGAATTTTCATTTCTATCACCAAAATTCTAAAACCAGACTCCTTATATCATAGTTTTCATGGGTTCGAGATCTTGAAAAAAGTGTCCGGACTAGCTATTCAACATCTGAAGTGGGTGCAGTATACCGGTTTACCCTCCAACTGTCCTTCCCGACACATAGTTTACACCTTATTCCGGAGACATACTTTACACTTT
>CAZZCP010000025.1:0-27797 GCA_964653235.1 uncultured Pseudobdellovibrionaceae bacterium
CAGCGTCTGAATGGAGTATGTCTTTATTGATCGTAAGTGGCTCGGCAATGTTGCTTGTAGCTAGTTACATGTTCAGTGCATTTTAAGACTATTCTTTTTACCAAAATAAGAATGACTTGGTTTTTAGGGCTTGCTTGTAATAGCAGTGTTCTATGAGGATCATTTTATTTTTATTACTACAAAGTTTTGCACAAGCTCAGAGTATTGTTCGAGTTCAGGTGGGCCAAACTTGGGACCGTAAACCCGCCGTTTCAATTTACAAGCAATCTGTTGCTGTGCTACTGCAAAAGTCTCATGGCCAAGATTTCTATCGTGGTTCGGCTTTTTATATTGGTAAACACTTCGGTAAGCATGTTGTTATAACAAATCAACATCTTTTGAGATACAGATGTTCAAAGACTTTTTTTGTTTTTTCGGAATACAACAATCAAATCAAAAAATTTCGCTGCAAAAAAATTTTAAATTCCTGGGGGCCTGAAGTTGGTTTAGATCTTGCCCTAGTGGAACTAAATATAAAAGAAGAAGACAATGATTTTTTTAATGGCAAAGCACTCAAGATCGATTGGAATTGGCTCCCATCAGCAGGACAAAGATTTCGAAGTATCGGAGCTGCTCGCAGGGATGCTCATATGTCGATGGCTCGATTCTATCTCACTGAAGAGTCGAGTCGGTGGTGCCGGCTCTTTTCAAAAGAGCGAGAATTTGTAGAGATATCTAGTATACAGCTCCGCTATGCTTTTGTTACTGGCTGTGATGCCAGCCATGGTGACTCAGGTTCTCCCATTTTTGATTATGCCTCTGGTTATGTTGTAGGAATTTTAAGTGCGATTAGTGAAGTTTCTAAACTACAGAGTGATGAAGACTTAGATGAAATTATGGGTAGTGACTTAGATCAATTGATTCCTTATTTTTCATATGCTCTCGCTCTAAGCCCAATAAAATCAATTCTAGGTCGATATATAGAGATTCCCTAACGAGTGATTTGCACCCGTCTTTTTAAAAAAGCCCCATCGGCCTTACGTCGCAAGCAGATGCTCAGAGTGGTTCCAGCGGGAATCTGATTTTTAGAAAATTTTTGAATCAATTGTTCCTTGGTTTTAAGCCAAGAGCTATCAAGATCATGATAGTCTGTGACTTCGCTGCAATTGATTGATGCATTATTTTTAGCAACATGGGCTTGAAAATGCTTTCTGTCTTTCGCTCGAATACAAAAATGAATGTCTTTAGATCCTTGCACGCCCAAAATTTTATTGCTGCCAATGCAGTCAATTTCATTTGAAATACCAAGTCCAAGGTAAGATTCTTTCTTTACCGGACCCTCGCGAAAAAAAAGATCACGGCGAACAATCAGATTGTCTTTGATTCGCTTTAAACAAAAGCTCATCGAGCTTTTTGGTTGAAATGAAGAGGGGTGAAAATCTCTTCTTAAAGTATTTTCTACTTTTTTCCATGCTGTATCAAATTTTCTATATGCTTCAGGTTTTAGACAATCAATATCTGAATTGATAGCTGTTTTAAAAAACAATCCATCTCGATCGTTTGAATTGATACATGCTCTAATGCTGTCATTGGCATTGAGTTCGTTGAGCGCTTCCGTTCCTGTACAATCATAATTCGTGTTTGAGTTTATAAAGCCGATTGACAATGGAGCATCGAAATCAGATTGAATGAGTACATTGTGTTTTAAGTATTGTCCTGTAGAAACTTTGTAAAAACAAAAAGTGACATGAGTTTTCTCGGCCCATGCATTGGCTTGGATTTCGGCTTTGATTTTTCCATCATCAATATACCATAGCTGATCAAGGCCTTGGTAGTTATCCAGTGCTCGGCAATCAATATCTTCATTATTGATAGTGCTAGCGGCTTGTACATCATAAAAATCGCGAATTCCTTGCAAGCAGAGACGACTAGGAAGTTGTGGTTTGATAGCGCTAAAACGATTTGAGCTGCTACAAGAGGTGTCGAGCAAAGATTTAGGATTGATTATATTAAAATCAAAGCGGAGATTTTGATCGAGTTTTTGCCTTCGGTTTTGAACAAGTTGAATCTCTTCCTTGCTAAGTGTTTCTTCCATTCCCCAGAAAGCACATTTTTGTGGCTCAATTACCTTAGGACAAAAGTATTGCGAAACTGGGTCTAGCAGTAAGGCACTGAGAAATAAAGCTTTCATAAAAATATAGTATCTATTTTTTGATGTAATTGTAAAAAGCCAAAGTGCTTAAAAACAAAGCTAGACCATAGCCAATGGCCGGAAGTAGAGGAAGCTCGCCCACAAAGTGAGTGGTTTTTACAAAAAGGGCAATACTAGAACCGATAATCAAAGCACCAATTACAAGACCAAGAAAAAGAATATTGGAGGAGCTTTCGATCGATCTTTTAATATCTTCCATTTGCTGAATTTGTATCTTTTTTGCATATTCACTGCTCTCAATTCTTCTTAAACTTTGTTTAAAATATCTAGGAAGAGACTGCAGAAGAGTGCTAGATTCCCTTGCAAATAAAGATAAATTTTTGCTTATTTTTTGTGGATCATATCGATTCTTGACAATCTCAGAACTAAAACGATCTGCAAGAGAGAGAATGTCAAAATCTTCCACCAAATTTCTTCCCATTCCCTCAACAGTTACGATGGCTTTAAAGAAAAGCAAGAGCTCTGATGGTAAGACCAAGCCATGCTGCGAGCCGATTCCACAGGCATCAAGTAACAAGCGTCCTAGATCTACATTTTTAAAAGTTAAGCCAAAATAGGGAGAGATTAAGCTCCTTAATTCATTGGCGTAACGATCAGGGTCTATTCTGTCTGTGTATGGCGCAACATCAATAAATTCATAAGCCAATTGCTCATAATCTTCATTGGCGAGTGCGAGAAGCATGATCGAAATGCTTTCTTGAATTTTTTCACTCAATCTGCCAACTACACCGAAATCAATCAATACAATATTTTTATCGGCATCGACAAAGATATTGCCGGCATGAAGGTCTCCATGAAAAAAGCCATCGCGAAAGACCATTTGCATAAAGCAGGTTAATCCCAATTCAGCAATTTCTTGAGGGTCAACCCCCATCTCAGGAAGTGACTCTGTTTCACTCAGTCTTTTGCCTTTGATTCGCTCTAGAACTAAAACTCTTTCTGAGGTGTAATCTAGATAGACTTGAGGAATTTTAATTCTTTTATCATCTGCAAAGTTTTTTTGAAATCGAAGTATGTTGTTTGCCTCAATTACAAAATCGGTTTCCAGTTCCATGGTCTTAAAAAATTCATCAATAATTGATACAGGATTAAATACTTTAGACTCAGGTACGTAGCTTTCAAGCAAATGAGCAAGGTTGTACAATACAACGAGATCTTCTTTAATGGTTTTAACAATGCCAGGTCTTTGTATTTTTAAGACGACTTCTTCACCAGTTTTGAGCTTTGCACAATGAACCTGAGCAATACTGGCTGCAGCAAGAGGTATTTCATCAATTTCTGAAAATATTTCGAGATAAGGTTTATCGTACTCTGACTCTAAGATATTTTTAATCTCTGAAAATTTCAGAGTTTGAACATTGTCTTGTAGCTTTTTAAATTCTTGAATAAAGTCTTTAGGAATTAAGTCTGGTCGAGTAGCAAGAAGTTGCCCAAATTTGACAAAAGTAGGTCCCAATTGCTCAAAGGCCATTCTCAACCTTTCAGGGACACTGTATTTTTGAATATTGCCGCGGCGAATTTTTCCGATGAAAAATCTACCGAGCTTTACCCTTTCTACGAGATTTTGAAAGCCGTGCTTTACCAGAACGCTTACGATTTCGCGAAGTCTTTTTGCGCTCTTGATGGTGCTGCCTATCGGAATTCGGTTTCTCATTGCCTTCCTTTACTTCTACAAGAGTGAAATCAATTTGCCCTTGTTCAACATTAATATTAGCAACTTGAACTTCAAGCTCAGTACCCAATTGATAACGAAATCCTGAATATTTTCCACAAAGTTCAATTCTTTCTTCATCGTATTGCCAAAAGTCTTCACCTAAATCTTCGACTTTTACTAGGCCATCAACATCAAATTGTCTAAGACCAACAAAAATTCCAAACTTTGTTACTGATGTGACATAGGCTTCAAATTGCTCTCCAAGGTATTGTTGCATAAAACGAGCTCTTTGAATTGATGTAAGAAGTCTTTCGGCACGTACAGATCTTTGCTCTGTATTGCTACAATGTTGGCACATTCCGAGGAGTTGCTCTTGACCGATTTCTAAATACTTGTGGTCTGTTTCATTTAAATGAGATTTTAAAATACGATGAACCAGTAGATCGGGGTAGCGACGAATGGGAGATGTAAAGTGAGTATAATGTGAAAATCCTAAACCAAAGTGACCGATATTCTGCGTATCATATTTCGCTTGCTTTAAAGAGCGTAGAACCATCATTGAAAGAATATTTGATCTCATGGTATTTTCAAATTTCTGCAGAGCTTTGGTGATTTTTTTTTGTAAGTTTTTGCCCAAAATACTGGGTTCGTAGCCAAAACTGGTAAGAAATCTCTCTAAAGTTTCTAATTTTTCGCTATCAGGGCTTTCGTGAACTCGGTAAACAGATGCCTTTTCTCTATCAGATAAAAATTTTGCCACGGCAACATTTGCAGCGAGCATACATTCTTCAATCAAGCGATGGGCAAAAACGCGATCGCGGCGAATGATATCGATGGGCATTCCCCCTTCGTCTACAACGACTTCTGTTTCTTTTACATCTATCTCTAAAGAACCTTGGTTCATTCTTTTGTGCAGTAAAACTTTAGCAAGATCAGCGGCTCGTAAAATGACGTCTTCTACATGTTTGTGTTTTTCAGGGCAATCGCCATCGATGCAATCTTGAGCTTCTCCGTATGTCACTCGAGAATGAGAGTGAATGACAGATTCATAAAACTGAGAACTTAGCATTTCACCGCGAAAATCAAACATGATTTCAGCAGTCATGGCAAAGCGATCGACTTTTGGTTTGAGAGAGCAAAGCTCGTTGCTTAAGACCTCAGGTAGCATTGGTTCTACAAACATTGGAAAGTAGCTTGAATTACCTTTGTTAAGTGCATCTCGATCCAAAGCGCTACCAGGCTTAACATAATGACTGACATCGGCAATGGAGACCCAGAGCCGGAAACCACTATTTGTTGTCTCAACATAGATGGCATCATCAAAATCTTTTGCACTCACTCCATCTATGGTGATCATTCTTAAATTACGAAGATCCTTCCTCTTGGAGGTTTCAGCTTTAAATTCCACTTCTGTAGAAAACTGGCGAATCTCTTTTTCTGTATCTGAGCTAAATCCCGTCGGGATATTAAAGCTCATCATGGCTCGTCGAATGTCATTCTTTGGGTCATTGGCATTGCCAATCACTTCTATTACCTCACCAAGAAATCCTCTAGGATCACCAGGATAGGCCAAAATCTTTGCATTAACCAGCTGTCCTTCTTTTGCACCACCCGACAGACGTGAGGGTATTTTTAAATTCGCCCCCCAGTGGTTTTCTTTGTCCTCTAAGTAATGAAAGTCATTATTGAGTTTGTGTAAAATGCCATGAACTTCGCTATTGGCTCTTGAAATAACTCGAATCACTTCACCATAGAAACGGTCTTTTCGATTGTCAGCATAGACAGCAATCAATAGTTTATCATTCGACATGATACCTTCCATATCATGTCGTGAAATGAAAACATCTTCATGGTCTTTATCATCAGGCAGGAGAAAGCCAAAACCGTCTGGATGCCTTTTGACTACGCCTTGAATTCTTTTTAAAGTTTTTTGCATATTTTTAGGAAAGCCTCTGCAAGCTCTCTTGGAGACTTTGCATTTCAGCCTTTCTCATTTCTAAATTTTGTTTGTCTGCATCTACAATTTCTTGAGGGGCATTTTTGACAAAGTTTTCGTTCTTTAATTTTCCTTCTAATTGTAGGATTTCTTTTTTGATTTTACCAAGGCTTTTTTGAATTCTTTTGATCTCTTCTTCAAAGTCGACAATTCCTGCAAGCGGAACAACGACTTCAATACTTTCATCGCCAACATGAACAATTGCTAAAGCAGATTTTTGTTTATCAACTTCTTCCAGGATTTCACATGAGGATAGGCCCCCCATGCGTAGAATCGCATCTTTATTTGCACCTAATATTTTTTGTAGACTATCTTCACTCGGACTTAAGAAACAAGTTATTTTTTCTCTTTGTTTAATGCGGTTTTCACCACGAATATTACGAATTGAAGTAATTACATCTTTGACTATATCGAGTTCTCTAGCGGCATCTTCAGATGCGAGCTCTAACCATTTGCGGTCTGTTTTTTTGCTAGGGTACTCACTGGTCATGCACATCTCAGTGCGAATTGGTATACGGCTGTAGAGCTCTTCAGTGATAAAAGGAATCATAGGACTCAAAAGCCGAAGCATACGGTTTAAGGTTTGGGCTAATACCAATTGAGTGGCTGATCTTTCTGAACTCGGCTCGCCATACACAATGGGTTTTATAAATTCAAGGTACCAATCGCAAAATTGATTCCATGCAAAGTTATAAAGTGCTTGGGTCGCATCTGAAAAACGATACTGTGTCATCGCTTCTTCTACAAGCTCTTCGGTTTCAAGTAATTTCTGTGTAATCCATTGATCGGCAAGACTCATCTCATTCTTGTTAGGTAAGGCCTGCAAGCCCTCTGGGGGTACTTCAAAATCTTCAAGGGCGCCCAATGCAAAGCGTGTTGCATTCCAGATCTTGTTCATAAAATTGCGGTAGCCTTCTAATCTTTGCGTCGAAAACTTAATGTCTTTGCCGGTAGCGATTTGTGATAGAAGTGTAAATCGTAATGCATCTGCTCCTTCTTGTTTAACAACATCGAGGGGGTCAATTCCATTGCCCAAAGACTTTGACATTTTTCTGCCTTGAGAGTCGCGAACAATTCCATGAAGATAGACTTTTCGAAAAGGTACGTCTTTTTGAAAATGAAGCCCCATCATAACCATTCGTGCTACCCAAAAAAATATGATATCAGGACCAGTAACAAGCAGATCATTGGGATAAAAAGTTTTTAAAGCTTCCGTTTTTTCGGGCCACCCAAGAGTTGAAAAAGGCCACAGAGCTGAAGAGAACCAAGTGTCTAAAACATCATCGTCTTGTTTTAAATCAGAAGATCCACATTTGTCACACTCGGTGGGATCCTCTTCACTCACATTCATTTCACCACAATCTTGGCAATACCACACAGGAATTTGATGCCCCCACCATAGCTGACGAGAGATACACCAATCAGAAATATGATTCATCCAATGCAGATAGGTTTTGGTCCAAGCCTCTGGTTCAAAGCTAAGGGTTCCGCTTTCAACTACTCGCTTTGCTGGTGTAGCTAAGCTTTCAATTTTTACAAACCACTGCTGTGAGAGCATTGGTTCTACGACACATTGAGTTCTACTGCACAGTGGTGTTTTAAGTTGATGGGGCTCTTCTTTTTCTAGAAAGCCTTGAGACTCTAAATCTTCTAGCACTTTCTTACGAGCCTCTTTGACAGAGAGTCCTTGGTATTCTCCGCTTTCTTCATTGAGAGTTCCATCAAGATTCAAGATATTGAGCATCGGTAAATCATGTCTTTTACCTACCTCATAGTCATTAAAGTCATGGGCTGGGGTGATTTTTACGACTCCTGATCCAAAATCTTTTTCTACATAGGAGTCACCAATAATAGGAATCCTTCTGTCCGTTAAAGGGAGCTCGATTTCTTTACCAATAAAAGCTTTATATCTTTCATCATCTGGGTGAACGGCAACAGCGGTATCGCCCAACATGGTTTCGGGGCGAGTTGTTGCGACAATGAGACTTTGATCGCTATCTGCAATGGGATATCGAATGTGCCAAAGACTGCCTTTTTGTTCTTGGTGATCTACTTCTAGATCGGAGATTGCAGATCTTAATTTGGTAGACCAATTGACTAGGCGGGTGCCACGGTATATCAAGCCTTCTTGATAGAGTTTTACAAAAACTTTTCGAACCGCCTGGTTCGACTTTTCATCGAGAGTAAATCTTAAGCGAGGCCAATCTAGAGAAAACCCAAGAGCGCGATTTTGCTCGATGATTCGCTCCATGTAATCGTCTTTCCATTTCCAGGCAATGTTTAAAAATTCATCTCGGCCTATATCAAAACGTGATTTTTTCTCCTCTTTCCATAGCTGCTTCTCAACCACGCTTTGAGTGGCAATACCGGCATGGTCTGCACCGGGCATCCACATCGCATTGAAACCTTTCATTCGTTTCCAGCGAATCATCAGATCTTGAATTGTAAAATCGAGGGCATGCCCAATATGCAGAGAGCCGGTTACATTGGGAGGAGGAAGCGTAATTGCATAGGGCGGTTTTGTCGATTGGTCTTCAGATTCAAAGCATTGATTCTCGAGCCAGCGATTGTAGATTTTGGACTCAATTTCCTTTGGATTGTAGCGATCTTCCATAGTTCTCCCTTAGGAGCTGGAAAATAGCTTATGTAAGTCTAAATTTCAAGCCGTGGTTTTTTTGAAAACATGACTCTTTTTAGTGAGATAGCCCTTGTTTTCAAGGCTTTTTTAACATGATCTGGGCCTCAGAGTCATCTAGCTCGTCATAACCAGCCATATACAGCTTTTTGGGAATTTTTTCTGTATTGATCTCATGAGCTTCTTCGACCAGCTTGAGTTGAGCAAGAATAGAATCGAGCTTTGCCTCAGCAGCATTGAAGGCTTTGTCGCCACCTAGAGCTCCAACCTGAAAGCAAAGAATCGATAAGAATGTGAAAATTAGGTATTTAAATCGCATAACGTACTTCCTTACTTCATTTATGAAGCAAATCGGCTGCCACTATGAGCACTCATGCATGTCGATTTGACCGACATTTGGCCGAATTCTTTACATTTTAGGTGACGGTTTTGGGCTCTAGCTGCTCCACTTTATTTCACTTCGGACGTCCGTCCGAGAGTAGATAAATATCTAATATATTTTGTATATTCTGTCCGAGAATCTAGAAATTTTCATACATTCTCGGACATGTCTCCTAGGCCATTGAAAGCAGGATTTTATTCTGTGAAAAAAGAGAAATAAAAGGGAGCAGCTATCAAAGTGATTGCTCAACAGAAGCTCACAGTCTAAAAATCGAATATGTGCGAGCTACAAAAACCAGGCTTAGGCGACCTCATCTTAAAAGGCACAGATCGATCGATTTATCTTAGAGATGCTATTGAGCTACGTACCGACCTACCTGACTTTCAACAAAAATATTACGGCTATATTGGTTATCCGAGTTCTCACTCCAAACGAATACATCCATTTCCGCAAAATCTGCTGGCTCGTTTTGCCAAAGAAGAAGTCTGGCAACAGGGGGAGTGTGTTGAGCGCAATGAACAGCCTGGTTCTATTTATGATTGGAGAAACTTAGCTCGAGTCAAAGTAGAGACTCATGCTTTTCATAAGTATGAGGCTTTTGAAGTCAATCTAATTCGCGAAGAATACATTCAAAAAATTCAAAAAATCAAAAAATACATTTTGTGCGGCGATCACTACCAAGCCAATTTTACCCAGTGCTTTCGTTTGCCATTTGATAAAGATCCTTACGAGTTCTTTTGTCGTTATTTTGAAAAAAACCCAGCCGATTATTTTGCCTATTGGCAACTTCCTCAAGCGACTTTGATGTGTACTTCTCCTGAAAAGTTTTTTGAACTTCAAAATCAAAGACTCAGTGTTGCCCCCATTAAAGGTACCATGAGTAAAAAAAATGATCCTCTAAATCTCTTAACGAGCGAGAAAGATGAAAAAGAACTCAATATGATTGTCGATCTTTTTCGAAATGATCTTTATAAGGTATGCGAACGAGAATCTGTTCGGCTTATAGAGCATAAATCTTTGCTTGAGATGGACAATGTTTATCACCTCTTTTCTGAAATTGAAGCTAAGACGCAAAAACCTTTGCGGCAGATTTTAGATGCATTGTTTCCCTCGGGCTCGATCACGGGCTGCCCGAAAATAAGAAGTATGCAAAGGTTGGCTGAGCTTGAAGACTTTCAACGAGGTCCCTATACGGGTAGTATTGGCTACTTTTCAGATCAAGAAACACTTTGCAATGTCGCCATTCGTTCGATCTATTTTTATGGAGGTTATCTTTATTTTCCTGTAGGCGGGGGTATCACCTGGGATTCTGACCCAGAGAAAGAATACCAAGAAACTTTAGACAAGGCGCAAAGCTTTTTTGAATTGGTGAATGAGTTTCTATGAAAGCCTTGTTTTTAGAGCATCAAGATTCATTTAGCTACAACTTGGCAGCTCTTTTGGAGCAAGCGGAGATCGAGTATGACTTTCAAGACCAAGGCTGTAAGTACGATGCATTGATAGTTGGGCCAGGCCCTGGATCTCCACAAGACTATCCACAAAGCTTACAAAAAATGAAAGACTTTCAAGATAAGCCCCTCTTAGGTATCTGCCTTGGAATGCAGCTGCTTGCCTATTTGAATGCGGCTGGTTTGACTTCATTAGAAAAGCCCTCTCACGGTAAGGCAGAGATGATCTACCACCAACAAGAGGGACTTTTAAAAAATCTACCTTCTCCCTTTCAGGTGGGGAGATACCACTCTTTGAGAATCTTAGAAAATTCAAGCTTGCATATTCAAGCAAGAACAGTAGATGATGTTCCCATGGCAATTCAGGTGAAAAATAAGAGGCATTGGGGGCTTCAATTTCATCCCGATTCTTTTTTGTCTGATTTTGCTGAGAGAATAATTTTAAACTTTCTTCAACTGAGTAAAGATGATTCTGTACAATTCACAAATTTTACCAATTGAGTCTCTAGTTTTATCGATACATTCGCGCTGGCTACAATATGGTGAGGCGCTGTTTGAAACTCTATTGGTTGAGAATGGAGAGCCAGTACATTTGGATTTGCATCTAGAAAGAGCTTATACTTCTTGCCAATATCTTTTTGATCAAGCTTTTGATATGGATGAGGCTGTTGATGCCATCACAGAATACTCAAGTTATTTTGAATTGAAGCAGCGAATGAAAATTTTCTTTCACCAGCAATTTTCGGATATTGATTTTTTTGCATTCTGTCAGGAGCTTCCTCATCTTTCGTCAAAAATTTGGCAGGCACAGCTAGAGCTAAGAACAGTGAGCTCATTTTCTTTTCTTAAGACAGTGAATTATCTAGACAACTTGCGAACTCATGAAAGATTTGCGCACAAGAATCAACTTGCCGTTTGGTATACAGAAGAAGGTGAAATTCTTGAAGCGCCAACGGCAAATCTGGTTTTTGGCAATGAAATTGGTTTTTACACTCCCGATAACCCGAACATCTTAAGAGGTGTAACCCGCCAAATACTGATTGACCGAGGCTTGATTGAAGAGAAAAAGATTTTGGTAGAAGACTTGGATCAATATCCTTTTTGCTTTTTGTGCAATTCAGTTCGGGGACTCGAGAAAATACAAAAAATTGGTGATAGTAATTTTGCTCTCAATTATGACATAGAAAGCTTTCAATCTGTTTTGTAAAGTGCAATAATATAAGAATGAAGATTTGTCTGATTCAAGGTGGAATGAGTGCAGAAGCAGAAGTTTCTAGAAGCACTGGAGCGAGCTTTGCAAATGCCCTTGAAACCCTGGGCTTCGACTTTGAAATTCTTGAAGCGAGCTCTGACCTTCCCTACCAACTCTACTTAAAGAAGCCCGACCTTGTCTTCAATGCCCTTCATGGCAAGTACGGTGAAGACGGTACGGTTCAAGGAATATGCGAATATCTTAAAATCCCCTATACAGGAAGCGGTATTCTTGCATCTGCACTTTGCATGGATAAGATTCGAAGTAAGCGTGTGGCTCGAGACTGCGGAATTCCAACTGCAGATTTTCAGGTTCTTCATATTGATCAAGGAATGAGTGTTGCAGATATCAAAATGGATTTGCCTTTGGTTGTGAAACCTTCTCGTGAGGGCTCTAGCAATGGTGTTAGTCTATGTCATAGTTTTGCTGAATTGGAGGCAGGGGTAAAGCTTGCGCAAAAATACGATTACAAGTTACTGATTGAAAAGAAAATTGAAGGAAAAGAGCTAACTGTTCCAATATTGAGTGGGCGTACTCTGACTCCAATTGAAATTCGCCCCAAGCATGGCTTTTACGATTACCTTAATAAGTATACCAAGGGTAATACAGAGTATTTGTTGCCGCCAGAGGTATCAGCAGAAGTGATTCGCGATATTCAAAATTATGCTCTTCGAATATTTCAGGAATTTGAAATGAGATCTTATGCTCGCATCGATTTTTTATTGAATCAGGAGAATAAAGCTTTTTTTATGGAAGCAAATACTTTGCCCGGATGTACCGAAACTTCTTTACTACCTAAGGCGGCAAAACATGACGGGATTGCGTTTGAACAATTGGTTCTTCAACTTATTGACTCGGCGGCATTAGATTATGCGGGCTTATCTTAAAGCGATACTCTATTCTCTTGTTTTTATCGCCTCTCTGGGGTCATTGATTTACGTATTAGATCAAAAAGAGTTTTTTTCGCTCACTGAATTGGATCTTCGTTGGCAAGCACCTAACCATATTGAATCGTCTCGTGCTTTTCAAAAACAGCAACAGTTTCTTGAAATTCAACTTGAAAAATTAAAAGGTCAGTCTCTTTTAAGTTTGTCAGTAAAAGAATTGTATGAAGACTTAAAAAAAGAAAAGTGGTTGTCAGAAATCAATATCTCTCGCCGCTATCCCTCACGTTTAGAATTAAGATTAACGAGTAAAGACTGGCTTGCCATGCTGTTAAAAGAGGGAAAATTCTATCCTTTTACTGAAAATGCAGATTTACTTGCGGCTGTTGATATCAGTGATGCACCTTCGGTGCCCATAATTTATCTAGAATACTTTCCCAAAAAAAAAGAAGAACAAATAGCTCTTCGAGATCTATTGCTGGCTTTACCCGAGGAGGGGCAACTATCAAAAGAAAATGTAGTTGAAGTACGCTATCAAAAAGAAAATTTTATTATAAAACTACGAGCGCAGGATCAAAGTATTGAAATGGGCAGAAGTAACTTTGCACTTCGCGCTGCCAGAGCCAATAAAGTTTTGGACTACCTAGAAAAAGAAAACTTGCAAGGCCGCGTTATCATGACGGATTTCTCTAAGAAAGTGGTTGTCAAGCTGCGTAAGTCTAGATAGCCTTTGGTCAAGAGCGTCTAGTCGTTGGAATCATTAAAGAAACATAAAAACGACAAAGCCAAGGATTGGCCGCGAAGCTCGGGGGACATATGTCAGAAGCCAACGGGAAGGCGAAAAAAAAAGAACCAAAGATCTTAGCCGGTCTCGATATCGGTTCAAGTAAAGTCTGTTTCGTCGTTGGACAAATTAACGAACAAAATAAAATTGAGGTCATTGGCCTTGGCAAAGCGCCAAGCAAAGGTATGCGTAAAGGTGTGGTCGTTGATATTGAAGCTATCACCGAGAGCATTCGCATTGCCAAAGAAGAAGCCGAACTGATGGCCGGCTATGAAATTTTAAAAGCCTATGTTTCGATTGGCGGTTCACACATTAAGTCTTTTGACTCTAAAGGAATGGTCGCCATTACTAATGAAGAAATCGAAGAGAGTGATATTGACCGCGTGATCAATGCTGCAAAAGCAGTCAATGTCCCTTCTGATCGCGAAGTACTTCACATTTTGCCAAAAGAGTACAAGGTCGATGAGCAAGAGGGAATTCAGGCTCCAATCGGAATGTCAGGGGTGCGCTTAGAGGCCTCTGTTCACATGATTACTGGTGGGCACACGGCAATTCAGAATGCGTTAAAATGTTGTAAAAAAGCTGGAATTGAAGTTCAAGGCTTGGTTCTACAGCAACTTGCATCTGCTCTATCTGTTTTAAATGATGATGAGAAAAAGTTGGGTGTTGCGGTTGTTGATATGGGATGTGGCACGACCGATATCATTCAGTTTGTCAATGGCAGTGTTTCTTATACTCGTAGTTTGCCAACTGGTGGTCAGCATGTGACTAATGATGTAGCTGTTGGATTGAGAACTCCGCAACATGCAGCGGAAGATGTAAAGAAAAAATACGGCTGCGCTCTTGCCAGTCTTGTAAATCCAGAAGAAAATATCGAAGTCTCTACAGTAGGGGGGAGTAAGACCCGCACTCTACTTAGAAAACATTTGTGTGAAGTGATCGAACCACGTGCAGAAGAGACTCTGCACTTTATTTATAATGAAGTTCAAGCTAGCGGTTATGCCGATCTATTGGGAGCAGGGATCGTTCTTACAGGTGGTGCAAGTTTGCTAGATGGCTTAAGCGAGATGGGTGAATTTGTTTTTGATATGCCGGTTCGCCGAGGCACTCAATTGAGTGTCGGAGGTTTAAGTGATGTTGTGCGCTCTCCAATTTACTCTACAGCAGTTGGTTTATTGCTATATGCTCAAGAGAAAGGTGTAGAGACCGCAGTAAAGGTAGAAGAGCCCAGGATGTTTGGCTCTTTTATGCATCGTTTACGCGGACTATTTGTAGAAGAGAAAGAGAGATAGGAGGTCCTATGTTTGAATTGGAAGATAACACCAGTTTAGGTGCAAATATTAAAGTCATCGGAGTTGGCGGTGGAGGTGGTAACGCCATATCGACAATGATAGAAGGTGGACTTTCTGGAGTCGAATTTATTGTTGCAAACACAGACTCACAAGCTCTTGAAAGCAACAAAGCCCCAGGAAAAATACAATTGGGTAGTGAATTGACTCGTGGCCTTGGAGCAGGAGCCAATCCTGAAATTGGCAAGCGCTCAGCCATAGAATCTTATAATGATATCGTAGAAAAGTTAGAAGGCTCTGATATGGTTTTTGTCACCGCGGGAATGGGCGGTGGAACCGGAACTGGTGGAGCGCCAGTAATTGCTAAAATTGCAAGAGAACTAGGGGCATTAACCATTGGTGTTGTTACTAGACCTTTTATGTTTGAAGGCAAAAAGAGGCAAAAGCATGCTGATGGTGGAATTGCAGAATTGAAAGAAAATGTCGACTCTTTGATTGTCATTCCCAATCAAAAACTACTTTCTATATCTTCTGAAAGAACATCTCTATTAGACACCTTTAAAAGAGCCGATGAAGTTTTATTGCAGGCCGTAAAAGGAATTTCAGATTTGATCAATAAACGTGGATTGATCAATCTAGACTTTGCAGACATTCGCACTGTTATGGCCTCTAAGGGTATGTCGATCATGGGTACAGGGATTGCTTCAGGTGACAATCGTTCGATTGAGGCAGCCAATGAAGCCATTTCTTCTCCTCTGCTTGAGAATGTCAACATTGAAGGTTCAACTGGAATTATTATCAATGTAACTGGTGGACCAGATTTAAGCCTTTACGAGGTCAACGAAGCCTCTATGCTTATTACAGATGCAGCTCACGAAGATGCTGAAATTATTTTTGGCGCTGTTATCGATGAACAAATGGGTGATGAGATTCGCGTAACCGTTATAGCAACCGGTTTTGGCGAGCAACAACAAGAGCAAATTTACCCTACACAAAGAATGGTCCAGCAAGAAATGCAGCAACCACCAGCTCAACAGAACATCCAGCAAGAGCAAGTTCTATCTGAGATGCCGCCAGTGCCTGAGGCTCCTCGCGTACCAGAAGCTGCACCTAAGGGACAAGAGAAGCCTTTGCCCAGAGATATTTTGCTCGCAAAAGTAAAAGCCTATCGAGAAAGCCAAACTACACAATCAGAGAGCGCTAATCCTGAACAGCTATCTATGAATGTAGAAGAGGATCCTTTGGAGGCAGCCCGCAAACTTGCACAAGAAGTGGCTAAGTCTCCCTATGATAGCCAGTCTTTAGATGTACCAGCTTACATTCGCCGCCAGCAGCGTGGAGAAGACTAGTCAGTTGAATCATTGATTAAGATCATTAGAGCGAATCATTGTATTCGCTCTCTTTTTAAATTAGCCTGTTCTTATGTGGTATTTGGTTTTTTTCTCAACTTTTTTTGCAATGGAATGGGTCGCCTGGGCCCTACATAAATATGTAATGCATGGTTTTCTTTGGTCTTTGCATGAAGACCATCATGTCATTCGCAAAGATCGTTGGTGGCAAAAAAATGATGCCTTTGCAATCTTCTTTGCCGTGCCCAGTTTTTTGAGTATTCTGTTCGATCATATTTATTCTCTACCCCTTTTGGGTGCATGGGGTTATGGAATCATGGCCTATGGTTTTGCCTACTTTTTTGTTCACGAGGTGATTATTCATCGAAGGCTTAAATTTTTTAAAGTCGACAATCATTGGTATTTTAGCGCAGTCATCAAAGCTCATAGAGATCATCATAAAGTGCGCACTAAAGAAGACAGTTCAAACTTTGGTATGCTGATTTGTGATTTGGCTTATTTTCGTGAACATGCGAAAAAGCAGCAACTGAAAAATGGCTAGTTATTTTTTATCTGACATTCACCTAAAGGGCAGTGGTGATCCAAACTATCCAATACTGCTAAGGTTCTTAAATACAGAAAAAGTTCTAAATGCAAATTATCTAGTTTTATTAGGAGATATTTTTGATCTTTGGATTGGTAAACATGATTTCTTTGCAAATCAGTATCCGGACTTTATTCACAGAATCAAAGAATTGTGTGAGCAAGGCGTGCAGGTGATATATTTTGAAGGCAATCATGATTTGTATCTTAAAGATTTTTGGCAAAATCTTGGTGTCCAAATTGAGGATAAGATTTTACACATTGAAATAGAGGGACACAAAATGCGTCTTGAGCATGGTGATTTGGCCAATCCTGACGACAAAGGCTATTTATTTTTAAGGTGGCTCTTGCGTACACCCGCTTTGAAGCTTTTAGAAAAAAATTTACCTGCCGCTGTGATTCAATGGATTGGAGAGAATGCTTCTAAGAAATCAAGAAAATATACTTCGAGTTTAAAATGGGATGCACGAGAAGTGATTCGCTCTTATGTTGAGAGAGAAGCACAGAAAGAAAATTTCGATGTCATGATTACTGGGCATTTACATGTAAAAGATGAATATGGTTTTCAATTGGGCAATCGCTCGGTTTTAAGTATCAACCTTGGGTCTTGGCATGATTCAGCCAAAGCTCTTCAGGTAACAAATGATGATTTAGAGTTCTTGGAGCTTAAGTAGTTCTTTCGCATGTGCCAAAGATGTCTTGCTAATTTTTTCTCCAGAAACGAGTCTGGCAATTTCAGAAATTCTCTCTTTTTCACTGAGTTTTTTCACGTTCATCTTGGTTTTACTCTCAGAGCTTTCTTTTGCAATTAAGAAGTGTTGGTCAGCAAAACAAGCAACTTGAGCTAAGTGAGTGACGCAAATAATTTGCTGATTTTCAGAAATATTTTTTAGCTTCCTACCCACTTTTTCAGCTGTTGGTCCACTCACTCCAGTATCTACTTCGTCAAAGAGGTAGGTTCTTTCCGTCTCTTGATTACCTAAAACTTGCTTCATTGCCAGTAAGAGGCGGCTGAGTTCTCCACCGCTAGCAGTTTTGTGTAAGGCTTTAGCGGGTTCGGTTTTCGTGTTTGCAACTCGAAACTCCACATCACTGGCACCAGTTGCTTTTTCTTCACCGCTTGCTTGGCAAAAAACCGAAAAGTAAAAAGCTTTCATATTGAGATCTGATATTTCATCTTGAATCTCTTTGGCAAAAAGGGGAGCTGCATGAGCTCTTTTTTTATGCATTCGGGATGCGAGATCTTTTAAGTTTAATTCGATAACTTTAAGTTCTTTTTGCTTCTCAACAAGAAGGTGGTCAAAGCTCTCAAGTTGATGGATTTCTTTTTTGATCTTCTCGAGCTCTTCAAGCATTTCAGAACTAGATTTTCCATATTTTTTCTGTAATCGACGAAACTCACTCAATCTTTGGGCCTTTTGCTCTAGATCATCGGGTGATTCAGAATACGAATCGATGAGTTTTTCATTATTAAAAGAAAGTTCTTGAAGTTGGAGTTTAGCATCCTCGAGAAAACCAAGAAGTTCTTCTAACTTTGGGTCTAGTTTTTGTAATTCTTGAAGCCTTTGCTGAAAACTGGATAGCTTAGCCAAAATCGAATGCTCAGAATTTTCAATTTCATATTGTAGGTGCTGAGAGAGTTCTTGTATTTTTTGAGAGTGTCGATTTCTTTGAAAATCCTGCTCTAGCTTGGTTTCTTCCCCTTCTTGTGGTGAAAAGTCTTCGAGTTCTTTCTTTTGAAACATTAAGAAATCGAGTTTTTGTTCTCGCATTTTATTTTGTTCAAACATTTCATCTATCACTTCAAGAAGAATTTTTCTCTTTTGAAAGAGTTCTTTATACTGTCGTCTTTCAGGCCAAAGATTAGCAAAGGAGTCCAGTAGATCAAGGTGATAGCTTCTTTCCAGCAAGCTTCGATTTTGATGTTGGCTAGTCACTTCAATCAAAGGAATACTTTGTCCAGTTATTTCAACTAAAGGACTGACTATCTTTTGTAAGCTTTGCAGGCTGGCAATATGCGAGTTGATATAGATTTTGCTTTTGCCTTGCTTATTGAGAATTCGTCTTACAATCAGTTGCTCATCATGATCGTCAAATTGCAAGTGGGACAGAATCTCCTGTACATCTGGACGGTTTTGAATGTCAAAAAGTCCTTCAATAATTGCTTGGTTTGCTCTTTTTTGAATAAAGTCGATGGATGCTTTTCCGCCCATCAAAAGTCCCAAACTTTTTAAAAGAACAGACTTGCCTGCTCCTGTCTCACCAGAAAGAACATTAAAACCTTCTTCAAATTCAATATGAATATCATCGATGATAGCAAAATTTTTTACTTTTAATTCTAATAGCATCTACAACCTCTGACCAAATTGCAACTTGGCATTCAACAATTCAAAATAGGTTCTTTTTGGAGAACGTACCAGGGTGTGCTTGATTTTAGCTAACTCTAGATAAATTTCGTCATTGGAGCCGAGCTGAGCTTCTTTTTGGCCATCTACGGTAAACCAAGCCCTTTGTGATTCAGAGTGAATCTTTAAAGTGATCGGATATTTATCAGGTAAAACAATGGGGCGATTGGTTAAGCTATGGGGGCAAATGGGAGTTATAACGAATGCCTCTGTTTCGGGATGCAAAATAGGTCCACCAGCAGCAAGGCTATAGGCTGTAGTTCCGGTAGGTGTCGAAATAATCAATCCATCTGCTTTTAGCTCAGTAACCAAATTTTTATTGGAGTAAACGGAGAGTTTAATCAAGCGAGAGTAACCACCTCTTTCGATCACTACATCATTGAGGGCATAGTATTTTAGAGCCTTAGTATTCTTCTTTTTTAAAGTTACTAGAAGCATCGAACGAGTCTCATAGGCCATGCGACCTTCAAGAGCCATATCAAGGTGAGGGTAGAGGTTTTCAAGTTTGGTTTCAGTCAAAAAGCCAAGGCTGCCCATATTCACACCAAGAATGGGAACATTGTTTCCATTTAAGAGACTCAGAGCAAACAAATAGGTGCCATCCCCACCTAAAACAATGACCAGGTCAAGGTCTTCAATGGCTCTGCGAGTGAGCTTTCTTGCGCCTTGAAAATCAATATTTTTTTCTTCAACAAAAGTCTGAATTTTTTTAGCTAAGAGATGGCGGTGCAAATCCACTGCCTCTTCGTAGGCATAGTGCTAGATTTACGAAAAACGATGGCGATATTTTTAATGTGTGACTTTCTAGGCATAAAAAAGATGTATCACAAAGCCATAAGACATTGAATGCGAGAATATAGCACTGCATGTCAGTTTAGCCAAGAAGTGCCGATCGGTGCATTGAGCAAAACTAGAAGCAAAGATTGGACACCCATAAAAAAGACAATACTAGTTACTGTTAACCACACAAGAGATGAGAATTTATCCATAAACGTACCAGAGTTTTAAACTTTAAAATTTAGTAGTAAACACAAATCCCGAAGTTGTTAAAATTTCCTTGAACATAAATATTTGTTTGTTGCGTTGTAGGAACGCATCGACCAAAACCACCACAACTAACAGCTCCATATCCACATGTTGCAGGTATCTGGTAGTTCTGTTGACCAAAGTTTATATTTCGATGAATCATCTGATGTTGATACTGATTATAAATGTTATTGGGGATACAGCCTAGACCATAATTGTAGTTGTAGCTCACTGCTGGGTAAAAATTCTGACCACAGCCATTCAAACCATTATGAAAGTGACCGTTGTTATATCCATAATAGTATCCATTATTTCCATAAGGATACTGATATTGATTGGGCCAAAATTGTTGATTGGTTCCTGATAGGTATTGATTGCATCCGATACCACCGTTCAAGATACAGTTATCATAAGGTGTACCAGCTTGATTCGCACCTTCATCATCACCGCAGGCGACAAAAAGGCCAAGCATAAGTAAAACTGAAATAATATATTTCATAAAATCTCCAATACTTTAATTTGAACAATAAAATAATTTCCAAAAATTATGCCAGGGGTAAATTGACGAAATTACCCAAAAAAGATGAAAAAACAGGTATTTAAAGCTTCGAACTAGAGTGAAGGCTGCGCAAAAATGGCATCGCTAACAATTATTGTCATTAGCTGCTCCCTTTTATTTCACTTTTTCTACTAAATTATTTCGTAGTTTCAATCATCTAGGCTACATGTCCGAAAATGTATTAAAATTTCGACAAACTCGGACAGGAAAACCCCCAGATTTTAGATATTTATCTGCTTTCGGACGGAAGTCCGAAGTGAAATAAAAGGGAGCAGCTATGAAGTAGCACACGCCCTTTGCCTAGAAATGCGCCCACAAGTGGGGAGCTCAATAGAGAATTGCTATTCTGATTCTATGAGACTTTTACTCTTCTTTTTATTTTTGACTTCAAATGCCTGGGCTAAGAAGCTCAACTTAAAGAACACATACAATGGAGCCTATTTTAAGGGCGGTGGAACAATTTCGAATATGGGAGCCGATGCTTTTAAAGACTCATCTGGAACCTCAACAACTTTTGCTGATGAAATTGCATACAACTATTCTGCCGAAGTAGGTTTTCTTTTTGCTGGTGAATCTTTATCTTTTCATGCGGCTTATATGTTTATATCGCAAGAAAAGTCGGAAAATTTATCTGGGACCAATGCTGCAGGCGCAGAGTTAATGACTCTTACTTCGCGAGTTTTTGCTAGTGCTTTAAAAGGTGGCTTTGAAGTTTATTTTGGCGGAACCGATTTTTATCGCTTCTTAGTGGGGGTATCTGCAGGGCTTGCCAATGCCAACTTAGAGAATGAATACACTGTCACCGCTGCAGGACAAGCTCTATACTCTGTAGCTGCAGCGATCAGTGAAGGGGCAGCCAAAGATATGACTATTCATGGTGATGTCACTGCAGGTTTTGAGGTAGCCTTTGTAGACAATACTACTTTTTTGATTGAGTTGGGGTATCGCTACTTTCCACTTTCAGACTGGGAGGTAGATCGAGCTTATACCAATTTTTCAGGCTCAAGTTTTGTGATCGGCGACACTTTGGTGAATGATAACGGTAATTCTCGTGAAGTCGATCTGGGGGGGATTTTTATGAATCTCGGATTTCGATTTTTCTTTTAAAGAATACTTGCATCAGGACAATAAAGCTCATCGATCAAAATTTTATATTTTTGCTCGCAAAATTTTCGGCGAACTTTCATTGAAGGAGTGAGCTCTCCATTCTCAATACTCAATTCATGATCCAATATTGCAAAATTCTTTACACTTTCAAAACTCGCTAATTGCGAATTGACCTGTGCGACTGCATTTCGGATCAAATCTCGAACTTGAGCATGTTGGCTTAAATTAGCAATACTAGCAAAAGATAGGCCTTTGCTTTTTGCATAAGTTTCAATTTCTTCAAAATTTAAGGCAATAAGTGCAACGATATACTTTTTCTTATCTCCGTGAATGATGGCATTAGAAATATACTTGTTAAGAACCAATAGATTCTCGATTTTTTGAGGAGCAATATACTTTCCACCAGCTGTTTTAATGAGATCTTTTTTTCTATCAGTAATCCGTAGAAAACCCTCTGGCGTTAGCTCTCCAATGTCACCAGTTTTAAACCAGCCATCTTCAAAAGCTCTTTCAGTGGCCTCGGGATTTTTATAATAGCCAGTCATTACCTTCTTGCTTTTGATCATGATCTCACCATCATCAGCAAATTTTAACTGTACATCTCCAATGGGCTTACCAACTGTGCCAAAGCGATACTCATAGGGAGAATTGATACAAGCTCCAGCCGTAGTTTCTGTTAAACCATAACCTTCTAGTATCAACAAACCGGCTGCATGAAAGAATTCACCTATCTCTTTACTTAAAGGAGCGCCACCTGAAAGAGAAATACGAATTTTTCCTCCAAGCTTCTCATGCAACTTTGAAAAAAACAGCTTATAGGCAAGTTTGTATTCTAGTAATAAAGAAAAAGGAATTGTTTCATTATTCATTTGTTTTTTACTGTATTGCTTACCTATTTTTAAAGCCCAGCGAAAGAGTTTGGCTTTTATCGGGCTAGATTCCGCTTGAGATAAGACTCCATTATAAACTTTTTCAAAAATTCTAGGAACCGAAACCATAAAAGTTGGATGAATATCAAGAAAGTTTTTTCGGATCTTTTCAATGCTTTCTACAAATGCCATGGTAAAGCCTGCAAAAGCATGGGCCCACAGTTCAACTCTTCCTAGAATATGTGAAAAAGGTAAAAAAGTGATGCTTCGATCTTGATCTGAAATATTCAAAATTGGAAAAACTTCTTGGATTTCACTTACAATCTGTTGATGGCTAAGCATAACACCTTTAGGTTTTCCAGTTGTCCCAGAAGTATAAACAATACTAGCTAAGTCATTGAGTTTTACTTTTTCAACAGCTTCTGAAAAAAACTCAGGGTTCTTCAATAAGTATTCTTCTCCAGATTTCTCCAAATTCTGCCATGACTCAATATTTTCAAGATGATCTGCTGGCTCTGAGTGAATTTGAACTTTATCAATATTGAGTTTTTCAACTTTTTGACTTTGAAAGCTATTCTCTGTGAATAAGAGTTTTGCTCCGGAGTTTTCAATAATAAAAGAAATATCTTCATAAGTATTGCTTGTATAGATAGGGACTGTAACGGCTCCAATAGATAGAATTGCATAGTCTAAAATGGCCCACTCTAAGCTTGTTTCTGCTTGAATAGCAACTCGATCTTCTCTTGCTATGCCTATTGCAAGAAGTCCCGCTGCAATTGTTTCAACCATTTTGTAGTATTCTTGCCAGTTGTACTCAACCCATTTGCCTTTTCTTTTGGTAATGATTGCAACCTGATCTTTGGGCCGATGTTTTGCGTGAAGAAATGCTTGGCACAAATTTTCTTGCATTTTAGTTCCTTGCCGGTCGCCTCCGTTTTGGGACCAATCTTATGGTTTGGTGCGTATCTTTCTTTACTATAACAACTGTTTCATCTACAGCTTTTGTTGTCGGATTGTAAGCTTTTACAATCAACCTTCGATTCGCTTTTACAGGGTATTTAATCAGTGGAGGTTGTTGATTGATTTTTTGGCCATTAATACTTATCTCTACGACTCCAGGTGTATATATACTTAAATACCCTATACTATCTTTCTTTAATTTGATATTCAGTTGTTGTCCATTTTTAATTGCTGTGACTCTACGGCTATAATCAACACGCCCAAGCTTGCGAAGTGTGAGTTGAATGCTCTGATTGGCTGGAATAAGAATTCTTCCCGGAGTCACAAAACCAGTATCTTGACCATTCACGATAATTTTTGCGAAGGTCTACTTCTTACGTAGTATGAGTATTTTTGTTCTTCAACTTCAGGCTTTGGAGGATTAGCCGAAGCGCGGCTTCTTTCTTCAGGAACTGTATTTTGAATTCCAAAATCGCTTAAAATTTCTTGAACTTCTGGATCGTCACGATTGAGGTAAACACCTGCACCGAATGCAATAACTAAAATGTAGATGGCAAATTTTAAAAAAGAGCCAGAATTTTTTTGATTGTATGAACCAGAATAATAACTTTGAGTATTGTTGTAATAGCTACCAGTGATATTTGTATTTGTGCCTTTCTTAACAGGTACAACGTAATTGCTATTCTTTTTTACGAAATCAAAATCAATATTTTTAATTAAGCTTTTTTCATTATGAGCGGAAAGCGCACTGGATTTTGAAATAGAGTTTTGTGTGGTGTTTGTGATGGTTCTTGTTGTTTCAACTGCATCTGATTCAGAGTCTGAGTTTAAGTTTGAGAACTCAATCATTTTTTCCCGATTTGCCAGAATCTCTTGAGTGTAGAGTTGTTTGATTAGATGTGAAAAATCTTGTGAAGTATATTCTGGGTAGTGTTTATTTAAAAATTTGTTGAGATCTCTGTGCATGTCGTTGGCAGACTGATATCTTAAGCTACGATCGCGGGCTAGTGCTTTGTTTACGATGGCGACTACATCATAGTGAATGCCAGGTTCAATTTTATTGAGATCAGGAATGTGGCAGTCGCGTATTTTTCGAATGGTGTTTATTTCATTGTTTGCTGAAAAGAGTCGATCTCCAGCAATCATTTCCCACATAATTATTCCCAAAGAGAAAATATCAGTCCTTAGATCAAGCTCCATTCCCTCAGCTTGTTCAGGGCTCATGTAACCAAATTTTCCTTTCAGAGTACCAGCTTGAGTGGCTTCGATTTTGCTTTCTGCTTTAGCAATTCCGAAGTCGACGAGTTTTACCTCTCCTTCATAACTCAACATAACATTTTGTGGGCTCATATCTCGATGAATGATGTTTAGAGGTTTTCCCGTAGTTCTATCGATGCAGCGATGGGCATAATCGAGTCCCTTGGCAACTTCATTGATGACAAATACAATATGCTCAATAGAGAGCTTCTGCTCTCGTTTTCTCATTTTATTAAAAAGCTGTCTGAGATTTTTACCTTGGACCAGTTCCATAACAATATAAAACTGTTTGTTTGACTCTCCGAATTCATAAATAGAAACAATATTGCTGTGGCTGATATTAATGGCAATTTTTGCTTCTGTTTTGAACATATCGATGAAGTCTGCATTTGCTGAGTACTGAGGAAGGATTCTTTTCATTGCATGAAACTTAGAAAGACCACCGGCACCAATTTTTTTTGCTAGAAAAACTTCTGCCATCCCACCAGCGGCAAGTTTATCTAATAATATATAATTTCCAAATTTCTCCGGAGTCACAAAAATCCACCTTTTCTAATCTATTATCGGCTATTTACATTGATTCGTTTAAAACTCTGGTGAAAAAAACGAAGATTGTGTTATCGTCAATCTTTTTTTCACGCATGGCGCAAAGAAAGGCTGATTGATGGAACTCATTGCTATTACAGGTGGGATTGCTTGCGGAAAGTCGAGTGTTGCAAAAATTATTCAGGACCTTGGTTATGTTGTACTTTCTGCAGACTACTATGCTCATGAAGTTTTGAAGAATGGAAAAGATTCCTTTGCTAAAATTCGAGACCGTTATGGCCCCGAGATAGTATCGGGTGATCAAATTGACCGAGCCAAACTAGCAGATAAAGTGTTTTCAAATACCGAAGAGAGAAAATGGCTTGAGTCGATCACACATCCTGAGATTCAAAAGTTAGCACAAGAGGACATTTTAAAATATCAAGATCAAGATTTTGTCTTTTATGAGATTCCACTTTTGTTTGAAGTCAATGCTCAAGATCGCTTTTCAAAAATTTTAGTAGTCACCTGCGATCTACAGATTCAAATCAAGAGAATGAAATCTAGAAATCAATGGAGTGATCAAGAAATCGAAAAGCGTATTCATGCCCAACTTTCAAATGAAGAAAAGATCAAAAGGGCTGACTTTGTTATCAAAAATAATTCTTCATGGGATGAATTAGTAGAGCACGTAAATCTTTTTATTCAGAAGCTAAAAAACCCAGACGCTTCCGAACTGCAAGATAAGAATTGAACCATAACCACCCAAGTGAGCTTCTAAATCAAAGCGAAATGCCCAATTTCTTGACCAACTGTTTTCAATTCCTCCGGCAATATAAATCGAATAGTTTTCAAGTCTTAGAGGTCCGGCAAGCCCATCTCTAGCTTCAAAGTTCATAGAGGGTCCGATTTTAAAATGCGGGCGAAAGTCTTTATCTGGATCAAGTACGAACTTCATACTAGCAGCAAGTAAGGCAGTGCCATCATTAAGAAGGTCAATTTGAAATTCAAAAATTCCATTTGTAATGCTATTGTAAACGTAGCCAAAACCCATAAAACCAAGAGATTCTAGGTCATCGTCATCACCTTTTGGGTTAAGACCTGCGCCAAAGCGAAAGTGAACTGCTCGCTCGTACGAATAGGGAATTTCTTGTTCTTTCAATAATGGATCAGGGCTTGGGGCATCAGAAATACTGTATTCTTCGAGACTTTCGGTTTGTGCTTCACTCATCGATTTGGTTTCTAACTCTTCTCCAACAATTTGCGGTGGTGCCATCGCAGCAAAGGCAAAGGGTGACAGATAGACTAAAGTATGGATTAGAATAAGAATGCGCTTTGACATAGATAAATCATACAACAATTGAATCTGCTTTCGGTAGACTTAACTTATTCTTTAAAGCGAGGAGATGCATCGATGAAAAAACTTCTATTTGCTATTCTATTTCTTCCATTCATTACGATAGCTGAAGATGATTTTCAAAATTTTGCCATTCATCAAACCTACATTACACCTAGATCATTGGGTATGGGTGGAGCCATCACAGCAGTTGTGGATGATTACAGTGCTCTATTTTTCAATCCAGCTGCTCTTAGAAGACTTGAAACATGGGAGCTGAATTTTACCATGGGAGGGGCTTTCACCCCCGATGTCTTAGATTTTACAGGTGATTTATCAGATGCCACTGGCGTAGGTACAGACGATAGTGATCCTGCTAGAATTAATGCTGTTGTTGATGTTCTCGAAAGCTACGTAGGAGAGAATTTTAGCTCTCGTTTTCCAACTTTAAGCGGAATCTTTGCTCAAAACAATTTTGCGATTGGAATCATCCCAGCAGATCCTCAGTTAAATCTAGCTTTACACAACTCTCTTGGTCCACAAGTAAATGTAGAAGCCTACAATGATACAACTATAGCTGCAGCTCTAGCGGGCGATCTATTTTCGGTGCTCGACAACTTGCATTGGGGAGTGACTTTCAAAGGAGTGTATAGAGGTTATGCGGGGCAAAATTTGATTGCGATTGATCTTTTGAACGATGATGATTTTTTTCAAGATGAAGATATTCAAGAGGGTTTTACCATTGATACCGATATTGGCTTTTTATGGCTTCCGGAGTGGACTGAGTATGGCCCGGCCCTCTCTTTAGTGATTCGAAACTTACTCGATATTGGCTTTCAGCAGAATTTCAATATTTTTAATGATAACTCGACAGAGCCTCCTCGTCTTGAGAGAAGATTTGATATTGGATCTGCCTGGTACTTTCCTAGTTTTTGGTTGTTTGAACCTAAAGTCACTTTTGACATTCGAGACATTGGTCATTCTCGATTTGCTTTATTAAAAGGTATGCATCTGGGGGGAGAGCTTTCTTGGCAAGCTTTTAGCTGGCTAGAAGGAGCATATCGCATGGGTATCAACCAAGGCTACTTTACTGCTGGTCTGACGGCACAGTTTTCTTTGTTCCGACTCGATTACGCTACCTGGGGTGAAGAGGTTGGAACGTCAACGACTCGGATTGAGGATCGTAGGCATATGTTAACTTTGGCGCTTGACATTTAAAACTGCTCCCTTTTGTTTCACTTTTTCTAATCCTCTCGTTTTTGTAAGTACTCAAAATTGGTCCTGTTCTTGCTTTATAAGCCCCCATG
>CAZZCP010000026.1:0-26604 GCA_964653235.1 uncultured Pseudobdellovibrionaceae bacterium
CATCGCCGATCTTTCGAATGTCTCTAGCGTAATATCTTAAGAAGTCTACTGCTTCGGTAATGTCGGCATCGGCTTCTTTCCAGGTTTTACCAACCTCCCTGATTTGTAGGGCGATCCATTCAAATCTCTTCTCTAAGATCTTGTCGGCAAGAGCTTCCATATAGCGAGCCCGATGCTCCACGGAGCTTTTCGACCATTCCGAGTAAGCACTTTTTGCCAGTTCGAGAGCTTTTTGCGCCTCTGAAATACCAGCAACTGCGACCTTTCCTACGATCTCATTGGGGTCATTGGGATTCACTGAAACGATCTCACGATCAGTAAACAAGTCTTTGCCGTCGATATGAATAGGGTAGGTTTTCTGGTAAAGGCTTTTAGAAACCTCAAGGGCTTGCTCTAGTTGCCGTCGATTTTCGAGCAAGTTAAAGTCGAGGTTGGCTTCGTTGTAAAACTGATCTTCGATGATTTCTAAGTGAGAGTTGCTTCTTTGCATGGTTTCCATAGGGTCGGTCAAAAGACTCTCTGAACTTTGGTTATCAGCAAATTTTGACTTGAGAAAGCTTTCATTTGAAGTGTTTTCGAGAAGTCTTCGAACTAAATAAGCCATGCCAGGAATCAATTCACCAATGGGAGCGTAAACACGCAAACGAAAACCCATATTGACAAGGGCCTTTTGAAACTGATCTGACATTCCATATAGCATTTGCACTTCATAAGCATTTTGAGGAACACCCAATTTTTCGGCTTTTACAAAGCAGGCAGATAGTGATCTTACATTGTGAGAGGCGAATGCGGTGTGAATATGTTTGTAGTTTTCTAAGAGGTAGAAGGCGCAACTTTCAAAGTTGGCATCGCATTCGGCCTTGTTGGTATAGACTCGATAGGGCCAACGCTTTTGTTCGCTGTCGACAGTCTCAAAATCCCAATATGCTCCCTTTACCAGACGAATTGTAATCGGCATTTTTCTTTTTTTAGAGATTTCTGTGAGTTTAACGATATCATCATAAGAATCGCGCAAGTAGGCTTGAACTACCACACCCCAAAATGGATATTGTGCAAATTCAGCTTCTTGAATAAAGTCAGTGAATACTTTGTAAGTAATTTCTTTGAGTTCGTATTGCTCTAAATCGATATTGATGAAGATCCCTTTTTGCATGGCCGAGCGAAAAATCGGTCGTAGTCTCTCTTTGAGTTTTTCAACCGATTCGTCAAAAGCTTCGGTCTTGATTTGTGAGTAGAGAGAAGAGAGTTTCACCGAGACATTGACTTTGGGTATGTTGCCGAGGTGGTTTTCATCAATCAGCGCTTGATGACTCCAAGATTTTGAAGTTTGCTCAAGACTTTCGAGCATTTCAAGGTATCTATTTTGGTATTCTAGGGCCTCTTTTTCATTGAGGCAGGCCTCACCCAAAAGATCGGCAGAAAAACAAATATTGTTTTTTCTCAATTTTAAAATCGGTTTGATCGCCGCAGAAGGGCTGTCGCCAATAATGAAGAGTTTTGCCATTTGGGTTACATTTTTTTTGACTGTCGAAGCGAGTATTCCAGGCGCGAGTGCACTCACCCCAACTCCGAAGTTAAAAATTGAGGGTAGTCTATCTCCGCTTTCTGCAAAATACTCTTTGAGGTGCCGAGTGACTTCGGAGCTCGAGTTTAAGTAGGGGAGTACATCAACAAAGCGAAACATCTGCGTTTTAAACTCTTTGTTTCGCATACTCCATTCCATGACCTTTCCATACCACCAGTCCTTGTTGAATAGAGATTTTCCTTCTGCCTCCATATTATTGAAAATCTCTAAGCCTTTTTGCTTAATCTCTTCGTTCCATTTTTTTGTCATATTTTTCTCCCCAATTGGGGGATCATGGAGAAGCTGGCTGCTGAAATCAACAGATTATAGAACTTGCCACTCGGCAGAAATCAGATCGCCAAACTCAGCCCGCAAATGATCGCCTTTTCGCAGTGCTGCAACACCTGCTGGGGTGCCTGTAAGTAGCCAATCTCCTGCAGAAATCGGGAAATGAGCTTGCATGTACTTATCGAGGCTTTTGAGTGAAAATATACAATCTTCGAGTTTTCCGTTTTGTCGAAGTTGGGCATTGCAGAAAAGTCGAAATTCAGTTTGTTGCAAATTCTCTGGCAAGGCTTGTCTCGCAGTATGTGGGCAAGAGCCCTTAAAGCTCTTTGCCAGCGCCCAAGGCTTGCCTTGTTTTTTTGCTTCAGATTGTAAGTCACGTGCAGTGAGATCTAGTGCGAGCCCAAATTGGGAGAGTTGTAACTGAGAGTCCCAAACAAAGTAAACTTCGAGTTCATGGTGGATCTCATTGGAAAAATCGGGGAGATGAATTTCTGGATTCGGATTTTTACAGGCATCTGCTTTTTGAAATACTACTGGAGATTTGGGGATTTCGTTTCCCAATTCTTTTGCATGTTCTGAATAATTTCTGCCAATACACCAAATTGCCATGAATTCTCCTTGATCTCCTCGGTTTTTACTTCCATTACTACATAGAAATGAAAGATCAGGTATTTCGTTATCTCAGTAAAGATAAAATGATTCGCGTAAGCATTGTACAACTCGATGATTTGCTGCAAGCGATTTATAAGGAGCTGTTGCTGAGTCCCTTGGCCAATCTCGCCTACGTGAGAAACTTGCTCTCTTGTTTGCTCTTGGCTTCTCAGAGAGACGATGAGAGCTTCTCCATTCTTTTTGATGGGGATGGTCCTTTGGGCCGAGTCTATGCCGAGGTCAATGCGAAAGCACATGTGCGTGCTTATGTTGGCAATCCTGTTCTAGAGCAAAGCAAAGCTGTACAGAGCCTTCCTCAGGCCATCGGCAAGGGCTTGATGACAGTGACTCGTTTGGCGCAAAATAAAAAGCCTTATCGTGGTACGGTAGAAATTCAATCAGGTGAGATCACGCAAGACGTAAGCTACTATCTAAAGCAGTCAGAGCAAATTCCTAGCTTATTGATTTTGGGGCAGACTTTAAAAGATCAAAGGCAAATCACAAAAGCTGGTGGTATATTGTTTGAGCTAATGCCCGGCCATAGCGAATACCACATTCAAACTCTAGAATCGATACTTGCATCTGATCTCAATCTCTCTGAGCTTTTAGAGCAAGATCTTGAGGCCGATCAAATATTAAAGCTGTTTTCTGTGGGCTTTGTTTTTGATATGATCGACCAAGGTCCGGTTTTGAAGTACCAATGTGATTGCAATCAAAATAAAGTTTTGCGAGCTTTGGCTCTCTTGCCTGAAGAAGATTATAACAGCCTTTTTGTCGATAAAGACAGCCTCTCAGTAAATTGTGATTTTTGTCAGCGCTCGTATAGAGTTCGAAAAGAAGACTTTGTTGAGTACCTAAAAAAGCAGTGAATAAGCAATTATTGTTTGTCTTATTAGACTTTTTCTAGGCATAATTAAGACAATGTCAAATGTCAGCGCGAATGGTTTCGATAATGTGAATTACAAGATTCTCGTGGTTGAGGATGAAAAAGAAATTCGCGAGCTTATATTGAACAAACTGACGGAAGCAGGTTTTCTTGTTTTAGGCTCTGCCAATGGCACTGAAGCTCTTCAAATTTTAAATAGTCAACAAGTAGATGTGGTTCTTTTGGATCAAATTTTACCCGATATGCACGGCCTCGATATTCTGCATAATATTCGCAACACAGAGAAATATTCTGATCTTCCTGTGATTATTCTAACGGGTTTGATAAATGAAGATGAAAAAGTAAAAGCTTTTGAAAATAGGGCTGATGACTATGTCACGAAGCCTTTTTTGTCTAAAGAACTGATTGCAAGAATTCGAGCTCTACTTCGACGCAGCCAAAAGCTATCAAATCAGCAGCAGCCTTTGCAGTTGATCAATCGCAATATTCAAGTGGACTTTGCATCGTATAAAGTTTTTCTTGATGAAAATGAGCTCAAGCTAACCTTGACCGAATTCAAATTGTTGAGCGAGCTTCTGTTACATGCAGGGCGAGTACTCTCTCGCGATTTTCTACGTGAAAGAGTTTTAGGCAAAGAGAGCTTAACAGATAGAACCATTGATGTGCATATGGCATCTCTTCGCAAAAAACTTTCTTTTAGAGGAAAAGACATCCAAACAGTTCGTGGTGTGGGTTACCGGTTTACTGCCGCATAGAGTAAGATTTCTACCTAAATATTAGTGTTTTGTTAGCAAGATCAGTAGCTGATCTGCATCAGGTTTGATTTCATGGCATTTTAAAAAAAGGATTTTGGATTAATATAAGAATAAGTTATTTTATATAATTTCATTTCAAAAAAAATGCACTATCAACCAAAGAAGCTTGATAGTTTATAAAAATATTTATACCTTGGTTTTCAACAAAGGGGGCTAGACAAAAGTTCCCGATTCTGAAGCTGCTACTTGCGATCGTAAGTTCCTTTAAAGCTTCATTTGCCTACCAACATAACCTGCCACCGGAGGGGGAAGAAAATTCCCCTAAACCTCTTTTTTGACAAATTCTGTCTCCATTTCAAGATTTATACAGCCAGCTTTGTTTCGTGTTTTATAAAAGCTAATAATATCAATATCTTGTGTACTTTGAATGGCATCCTCTTTGGCACTTTGCTTGCCTTATAAAGTGTTAGGAGAAAGAGTAATGATGCGGAATTTAGCATTTTTTTGCGTAACACTTGGATTTGTCATTTTAATGAGTGCATGTGCACCTCAGCCTGAGCCAGAGGAGTCATGCAATTTTGTGCAGAATTCACAAGGTCAAAGAGTCTCATGGAAACATAGAAACTTGAGTATTGGTGTTGATGTAAATATTCCGCAAAGATTTCGCGTAGCCATTGAGGAATCACTGGATGAATGGGAAATACAAAGTAATAAGAGTTTCTTTGGCAGCGAAATCGTTGATATGCAGCCATCAGAAGTTGCAAAATTTGATATTAGCTTTGTATGGCGAAAAGATTGGGAAGACGACAAAAGAGCAGAGCAGGCAAGAACTCTAATTAAATACAAAGGCGATGATCTCTACCGTGCTGTTATTTATATCAATAATGAGCACAATGATTTTTATGTGAGTGAGGCAGATAAAGACTCAAGAGAGGTTCATATGTTTAGTCTTTTGGTTCATGAAGTGGGCCATGCTTTGGGATTAGATCATATTCATACTGGGCATAGTGTGATGGAGACACGGCTGGCTTCTGGAACAGAGCGTCCATTGGCACAAGAGGATTTGGCAGTGGCTTCTTTAAGTTGTGAATATTAATGAAATATTTGCATACTGCATAGAAGGATTAAGATTTTTTTTAGAGAAGTTTGAGATTTGTGTTGAGCTTCGTTTAGACCAAAGGATAGCATATTTTAAAGGGGCCTCTAGAGTAGCTTTGAGGCAAAGGATAGGATGATGTCGATTTTAGAACAAACTCAAAAACTTGCACAAAATTCAGTCTATAGTCTTTTGAACAAGACCTATCCTTCATCTATTGAGCTACCATCTGACTCAGGGCATTCTGACAATTCTTTACAAGATCTTAAGCAAAATGTAATTGAGCTGGATCGTCTCACAGCTCGCATGAGCTTTTTGGTGAAAGAATTAAAAAATTTAGTAGAAAGATCCTAAGTTTTCGATTATCTCAGAGTTATGAAATCTTTTCTGGAATACCGCGTTGATCAAGTCGGAATCCTATTATCGGTTCTGTGTGCATTGCACTGTTTGAGTTTTCCCTTGTTTTACATTGCGGGTGTTCAATTTTTTGAATTTCACTCTTTGAGTGCTCATATGTTGTTTTTTGTGTCTGTCAGCGGGATCGCACTTTGGTCTTTTATACGCTGTTATCGAAGTCATGGTTTTCGTGTGCCCTTACTTTTGGGGCTTTCTGGAATTTTACTTTTGCTTTTGGGTATTGTGCTCGAAGCTTATCAGGTTCATTTGCTAGAAACATCCTTCGATTTACTCACTATCTTGGGCAGTGCTTGTTTGGTGTTTGCGCATCTTAAGAATCTAAGATTATGCAGGTGTTTGCATTCGGCAGCTAGATGTGCGCATTAGGCCTTAGGAAACCAAATCTCTAACACACCTTCTTTGTAATCTTTTTTCGCTAATTCGGGCAAGACTTGCTTGTCGAGTGGAATTACCTGATGGAAGCTTTGATGGCGTGATGATTCAGTGACTTTTTCACCATCTTGAATGCGTTCTTTAAACTCTCTTTGTCCTGTGATTAGTATGTCTTTCTTTTGCACACGAACACTGATGTTGTCTTGCTCGTGGGGAGGTATTTTTACTCGTAAAACATAATCGCCATCTCTTTCTAAGAGCTGATGATCTAACTTTTCTACTTTATAGAAAGGGTCAAGATCTTTATTTTCATACTTTGAAATACTTTGTACAAATTTCTTTTTACGGTCGATCAAGGCAGCATTCAGTCTTTCATTTTGACCATCGAGGATAGTCTTGTGAGCTTTTTGGTTTTTCTGAAAAGCAGATTGAAACTCAGATCTTTGATTTTCAAGCGTCATGCGGTAGATCTTTTCATTTTTAGCAAACTTTTGCTGATGATTCATCTCTTGCTCATTCATTTTTTGTTGATGTTGTTGCTTTTGCAGCTTTTCTTCTTCGTGAAATTGCACTTCTTGATCACTTAAAATTTTATCATATTTCTTTTGATTCTCAGCAATCTGCTGATCGCCTTGAGTTTCAATTCTTTTTATTTCAGTATCATAGGTTTGTTTTTGTTTGGCCTGTTTATAGCGAAATTGTGCCATTTCTCGATCAAGCTCATGTTTGTTCTCTTTTTTAATTTGTACTAGTTCTTTTTCGTGTTGATTCTCCTCTTTTACTTTGCTCTCTTTGTATTTTTTTTGAAGATTTTGCATTTGCACGACTTTGTCTTCTCGATAGTCTTGTACTTCTTTTTCTTGTGTTTGCTTTAAATTATTCAACTGAGTGTTGTGTTTCTGGCGCGTGCCTTTGATGCTTTGAGCATGTTGGTCATTGAGGGTCTGTAATTGTTGTTTGTTGGTTTTTTGTTGCTTCTGTAGTTTCACCTCTTGCTTGAGCTTTTCTTGCCGTTTTTGGTTTTCGCCCTTTTCGCTTACATTTTGCAGGCTTTGGCTGTAGCTCTTTTCAAGTTCTTGTGATTTTCGAGCGAGTCTCTTTTGTAGAGTAGAGGTTGAACGATTGTGTTGCTCACGGACTTCGCTTAGGTTTTCATTTAAATTGGCTTGCTGCTCTTGCACTTTTTCACGATGATTCTCTAAATTTGTTTTTAGTCTTTTGGTTTGCTTCTTTATTGCTTTGTTATATGACTGTAATTGTTCTTGTTGCTGTTCGCGAAGTTGTTCCATTCGATCTTTTTGCTGATCGCGAATGTGGTTGACACTAGCAGAGTTCGTGCTCTGTATGTCATTGATTCTTTCCGAATATTTTCTTTGTAGTTGGTCAATTTTGTTTTCGCCTCGTTGAACAATTTCTCTTTGTCTTTTCTCATAGTATTGTTGCTGTTGTTGCAGCTTATTGTTTTTACCAATATTATTGTCCAAAGGCCCTCCTAGCCAGACTCTAGGGCGTGTTGAGATGAAACATCAGCACGCCTTATTGTATCATTATTTTGCAAGATTCGAAGGGGGCTCGTTTTCTGAACTGGGCAATCGTCCTTCGATACTGGGCTGTTCGAGCTGTTTTAGGCGGGGATTGGGGCAATATTTCTTATAATTCCCTGTATAGCCCCAGCACTTCCAAGAATCTAGATAAACAACAGCGTGATCAGGAGGGATGTAATTGTATCCATCATATTGAAGGTGGTCTAAGGTCGAGTAGACTTCTTTGTATTTTTCACCCGTTTTTATATTGCGGATCTCGAGCTGAAAAACCCGATACTCCGCATGCAAGACCAAAGTGTAGAATATCAAAGAGAGACTACAAAGATATTTTAACATATCTTTGCATCGGCACTCTCGAATCTACACTTAATGTATGTTTTTACCCTCTTTGATTGAGTTCTCAAGAATGCTAAAATAGGTTCTCAGTAGCAAATCATGAGACTTTTTATCGAGCCTGCTCAAAAAGTTTTTTTTGTCGTCAAAAGACTTTTGTTCAATAAATTTCGCGAGCAACTCTTGTATGTCTTTTAGCTGTTTCATACTAAAATTCTTTTTTTTGTCTGTCTCGCGCATAACCTCTGCGATGACGTCATTCTCAAAAAGAATGTGTATACCTTTCATGGACTGAGCTAAAAGATGTTCGAGTTGGCGTAAACCTTCTTGGTCTATGATATTTTCCATAAGGCCTCCTTGCCAAAAGAGTGGATTCCCTATTTCTATTTTTTAGAGACTTTTTATTTCTGGCAAGAAAAGCCTGTAATTGATAGTTTGTGTCAATGAGCTACCTTGCATCGCTGCTTGAGATCGAATCTAATGGTATTGGGTCATTGCTTGAGAATGGTGAGGAGAACTTGAGCACAAAGAAAAAAAATAAAAAGAAGAGATTTTCCAAGAAGAAGAAAAAATCCAGTGAGAAGAAAATAGCTGTAGAAACAGAAGAGAATATGCCTATTGAAGAACAAATCGTTATCGATCCGCAAAATAATCTGATTTTTAACTCTGAAGAAGAATTGTATCAGCACTTTAAGTCTGAAATCGATATTTTAGAGTCTGAGTTTGAAAAAGCCTATTCTCCTGATAACGACATTTCTAAAGAAGATTTTTTAGATTACGAAGATTTACTACTTGAGCTGCTTTCAGACCCAGATGAGATTTGGCAAGACAAAACGAAAATATCAGATAAGCCAATTATGAATTATGTTCGTCATTTCTCGATTGATGATCGCGATCTTTACTACATTGCTGTTGCCTATGTTGTTGATGATAATCCGAGCTTTGTATTGCTGCACTTTCCGACTTTAGATGAATCCATGCTAGATCACTTTCGCAGAGGCCAACAATACTATGATCGCTCAAAAGAGATTGAGATTGATGCTCTATCTGAGGGTGATGAACTTGCAACAGGCCTGTTTCAAGCAATGATGACAATACGATCTGAAAAAGACATACCTGAGGCTGAGTTTTCTGATTATCTTGAGTTGCGTGATGAGACGATTGAAGAAGCAGATGAAATTTGGCGATCGGATGATTTTTCAGGAAACACATTGGTCAATTTTATAAAAGACTATACCGAAGGCGATCGAGAACTCTTTTATGTGGCGATCGCTGTTGAAGATAAAGCCTCAGATTCACACTTTTTGCTCTTTTCATTTCCAAGTTCTGATCGGAGTTTGGTGGATCGATATCGACGGGGTGAGAATTTGCAAACCGAAGAGGTTGAGCAAACAGAGTCGCATTAGAAGCAGTAGGCGGAGTTCATTTGTCTTGCAAAACTCACTGCCGGAGTATTGCTTGCTTCTTCTCCTTGGTGAGGATGAAGAGCTCTTAGGTTGGGAGCCTGTGAATGCTTCTCGAAATAATCGAGAGGGTGTGCATGTACATAAGGTATCAAACCTTCAACCAACTGATTGGTATCATTTTCTTCATCATATAAAACCATCTGAATTACTTGAAAGCCGTCCGCAAGGCTTGTTCCGTATACGATCATATTTACAGCATCGTAGCGCATGCCTTGCAAATCATCGATGCGAACTTCATTGGCTGGTGGATCAATGATTCCATTGGGAGTTTGTATATCAACTCTGAGAGGGCTTGAATCTAAAGTTGGCTCTGACCCCGGGTCTTGTTTCCAGCGAAAAAAACGAATTACTTGATTTGAGTTTTGTTCAAATTCTTGCGGCAAACTAGTGATTCGAATCAGAATTCGGTCATCATCGTAGTCTCCATTTTGATCTTGATAGATTTGCAGCTTTGCACCAATACTTGCATTGTCTCTAGCTAGCATTGGAGTACAGGAAGCTAGGGGTTTACCATTGGCATCTACCGTATCTTCATCTGTCAAGGCGCCAACACTGTAGCTCGTTTGTTCTAGAGATTTTTTGCTAGAGCATCCCGCTAGACCGAAAAGCAGTACTAAAAGCAGTATGTATTTGTAATCTTTTTTTTGAACTCTCATAAATCTCCCCTATATTTAGGAGTTGCAATGTAGGTGCCAGAAGTTTCTTGAAGCTCAAAAAAAAGTCTGTTATTTCAAGTGCTTAAGTTGTATAAGAAATCTAAATTTGAGACAATGCTGAGGTCTTTTGCAATAAGGCTTCAATAAATGGGATTTTCAATGCTAAATACATGGAAACACACAAGTTTGAGCGCCTCTGTTTATCTTCTTTTCAGCTGTTTATGCTTTGTCGTGGCTTGTGTAACTGGCTCGCCCTCTAAGGGCCTTGGTAGACCCGAGAAGCTGTCTAAACCGGAGGCCATAGATTTGGTACTAAACCCCTCTGTAGATCAAGAATTTGTACATCAGGTGCGTTCAAGCTCAGTCTCTAGAACCTATCTCAAATACCAATTGCGCAATGAAAAGCAAGAGGTGGTTGATTTTAAAACCCTTACTGTAGCCAAGCCCATGAAAGACTTCGTAAGACAAGAGGTCTCTGTGCTTGAAAAAGACGGGCCAGTCAATTTACACAATTTGGGTATTCCCAACTTGGGAGAGAAGATTGAATTTCAACTCGATGCCCAGGCTAGAGTGCTCAAAGCGGGTTCTTACCCCAAAAACAGTATTTTTTATGTGCCATCCATTTCTCTGCCCAAGGATAAAGTAAAAATTGGCGATACTTGGACATTATCTCATCAGTGGGTGGTTGAAGATAATGGGCTTCCAATACAAGTGGAATTAGTAAGTATTTTAAAAAATGTATACTCCTGTGGTCCGGATGAATGTGCTGATATTGAAATCTCTGGCGAGGTGAAAATACCGAATGAAATCTTTCATGGAATGTATTTAGAGAGTTACATACGAGGCCGTATTTTATTCAATCGAGTATCGGGTGTGATTGTATGGTCTGAAATTCGCAACGATGAACTGCTATCAAGCAATGACACTGAAGTTAAAATTCTTTCCTGTCTTGAAACAAAATTGGTGAGTCCACAATTTATGATTTGGCCTTGGAGTAAAGATCCAGGCTGTGAGCCTTTAAAAGAATTTGAGAACAAAGTCCCTGGAGCTTAAAACATTACCCAGGTGACTCCATCGCCGCCATGTTCTTCTCGAGCCGCTTGCCATTTGTTAACCAAAGAGTTGCGAGAAAGTTGATTGCGAATTGCTTTTTTAAGACTTCCGGTTCCGTGACCATGAATGATTTTGATTCGATCTAGGTCTTGCTGTAAAGCATGATCGATCTCTTTTTCGACCTTCTCCATTGCTTCTTCAACGCTAAAACCTCTGAGGTCGATGACAAGTTCATGACTGGCAAGTGCTTTGCCTTTTGAAATATGCTCTTGCTTTTTCTCATCGACTTTCTTTAATAGAAACTTCCAATGAATGCTCAATCGCATTGAGTTTGAGAGCACGCTAACTTCGCCCTTATTATTGGGTTCGCTTTGAATCAGAGCCTCTTGTTGAATCGTTTCTGCATAGACTTTGGTTCCAGCAGGGTAGCGTTTGGCGAATTCATCTGCAGTATCGATTTGATTGACCTCAGCCTTTTTGATGATCTTTGGTAATTCAGCTTTTATTTCAAAGATACTTTTCTTCACTTTTCCGCCGCGGTATTGATCTAAAAAGGCTTCGAGCTCTTTTTCTTTTTCGGCAAGTAGTTTGAGCATTCTCTCTTCTTTATGCTTCTCAAACTCTTCGAGTTTTGCATGGATTTGCTCTTTTTCTTTTTCTGCCATACGCAGCTCTTTTTCTGCAAGGCGCTTGTTCTCAAGAGCCTCTTTGTAGAGACTTTCCATATCATCGATTTTTCTTTGTCTTTCGACATTTACAGGATTTAAAAAGCTCTGGGCTCGCTCTAGAATATCTTCTGGAGTGCCAATGGATTTTGCCGTCTTCCAAGCAAAAGAGCTTCCCGGAATTCCCATGATCAAGCGATAGGTGGCACGTCCACTGGCTTCATCATATTCCATCGAAGCGTTTTGAACTCCAGAGTCTTTAGACCAGTCTTCTTTGAGAGTGCTAAAGTGAGATGTTATAAGAGCATAGTTTTGTGCTCTAGCATAATGTTCTATATAGGCACGAGCAATCGCCGAACCTTCTTCAGGGTCTGTTGAGCCACAAATCTCATCAATTAAAATCAATTGTTTGGGGCCATAGGCATGATAGGCATTCTTGAGTTCGGTCAAGTGAGCGGCAAAAGTACTTAAGCCTTTTTGAATATTTTGAGTGTCGCCCACAGAGATATAGAGATTTTCAAAGAAAGGCAGTTTTGAGCCCTGCGAGCAGGCAATGGGCAATCCGCATCGGGACATATGAGCTGCGAGACCTAGAGATTTAAGGAGTATGGTTTTTCCACCTGCATTGGGTCCTGAAAGTAAAAGCAGGCTTTGTGTCTGCTCCACTTGCAAGTCATTGGCAATGACCTTTTCTTCTTGCAGCAAAAGCACAGGGTTCTTTAAGTCATAAAGTTTGATTTCATCATCACTAAAGGTGCAGCTTTGACCATCAATTTTGTTCGCTAGCATGGCTTGAGCCAAGCGAATGTCATAGTGAAGTAAGGTGTCTGCATTGGCTTCAAGCTGTTCAAAGTGATCTTTGAGTAGAGCTGTAAGTGACTTTAGAATTCTTTCAATCTCATCATTGATATCCACCTCAATTTCTCTTATGCGATTGTTGGCCTCAACCACACCTTGAGGTTCCATAAACAAGGTTTGCTTTGATCTTGAAGTATCGTGAATGATGCCTTTAAACTTTCCTTGCATTCCATATTTAATGGGCAATACCCATCGCCCATCTCTGGTAGTGACAAATCGATCTTGAAGTACTTGCTCGAGTTCATGCTTCTTTACAATTTGATCTAGCTTGCTTTGTATGGCCTGGGCCAATTGATTTTTCTCTTGAGTCAGTTCATAGAGTTTCGGGCTGGCCGTGTTTTGAATATTTCCTTCTGTATTTACGCAAGCCTCGATTTTTTTTTGCAGTGAGCTCAAGTCATAGCTCGATGCAATGAGTTTTTGCGACCAAGTATCTGCTCTATCATTTGCAAGGGCCCGCATGCTTTCCGTCTCATAGAGAAATTGCAATACATCTCGAAACTCAATGGCTTTTAGTAAATCCGTTTTTTGTAGGCGCACTTTCCATACTGGAAAAAGATCAATACTTTCAACAAAGGCTCTTTCTTCATTGAAAATGTATTGTTTCGCATTTTCAATTTCATCAAAAGATTGGATTGCAGCCTGTGGACTGGGTAGAACTTGCAGTTGCAGAAGCCGATCTTTAGCTGTTTCGCTGCTTGCGAAACTAGCTAAAACTTCGAGAAGTTGGTGCCAGTCAATGGCCTTTAGGTTCATTGTCTCTTGCATTTCTCATCACTATAAAACATAGAAGAAGTGCTATGACCAGCAAAATGTAGGAGTAAAAACTAGTGATCTTTGAATAGAAAGTACTTTGTCCCTTGCTTCTGTAGGGAACCTCATAAGAACCTAGCCACTCTTTGCGAAGGGGAGATCTTTTTAGTTCGGTGCCATCGGCAAGTATTACCGATGTGTATCCTGTGTTGGTAGAACGAATGAGTGGTCTTCGAAATTCAATAGCCCTTGCAAAGGTCATGTACATATGTTGATAGGGTTCAAAGGAGTCACCGAACCAAGAGTCATTGGTTAGGTTAATAAAGACTTGAGCTCCAGCTTCGACTAAGCCTTTTGAGAACCAAGGGTAGAGACCTTCATAACAAATTTGGGTACCAATTCGTGGCCCATTTTGCATTGGAATAGCTGATGGACCTTTTCCTCTACCAAAATGGGAGATTGCGGGTACGTATTTTTCGACAATGGCTTCGAGTCCAGGAAAACTTTGGGTACCTGGAAAATACTCTCCAAAAGCAAGTAAAATACTTTTGCTATAGTCCCCAGACCAATTACCTTCTTTGTCAAACAACAGAGCCATATTATAAGTTTTAAATTTCACCCGTTTGTAAATACCGGTAAATAAGGGGGTCTGAGATACTTTGGCAAAATTCTCTAATCTCTTTTGCAGGCGATTAGGATAAGCTTTTTCAGCATAGACAGGCATTGCAGTCTCTGGAAAAACAATTAAATCAAAGTCATCTTGCTGGAGAGCTTTGTTGGACAGGTTGATAAACTTATCAATGATATCCTTTTCATAACCCCTACCTTTTTCAGCAATGACCTTTTGAAAGTTACCAATATTGCCTTGAACCAAGAGAACTTTGAATGATTGATCGTTTTCTGGGAGCCTTGATTTTAGATAAACTCCTGCCAGGTTTAAGACCAAAAAACTTGATAAAAGACCTGCAAGTAAAAAACGATTTTTAGGTGACCGGTTTAAAAATAGATTTAAGAGTAAGAAATTGAAGAGAATTGTGTAAGTACTCAAACCTTCAGCTCCAAACCATTCCATAGTTTGTTTGATTGGCAATGAACTGGCGGTCCATGGGTAGCCTAGGTTCCAAGGAAAGATCATTGGAAAAATATTTTCGAGTAAGGAAAATAAAATGGCAAAATAGAGAATGGAGATGGGCCGAGTATTTCTTTTTGCAGTTTTAAACCAAATCCACGAGGCGATGGCATAGTGTAGACTTGAAAAGCTTGAAAATGCCAAGAGTACGGGAACTGAGATAAGCCAAGGTAAGTTGCCAAATTCATGGGCGGTGAAGGCTACCCAGTGAAAGCCGATCATAGTGAGAAGAAACTGAGTGATCCAGCCGCACCAAAAAGCATGTTTTGCTGACTTAGCTCTGACTGTTGCTAGTCCATACGGGAGCAAACAGAAAAGCAAAAAAGCAGGCGGGAAAGGTATGTACGAGCATCCAATCAAAATGCCAGACAAAATTGCCAATTCATGAGCTTTGAGTTGTCTCATACTTTCAATCTAAAACTAGGCCTTTCAACAAGCAAGATATTACTTCTTGATTTCAATTGCGAGAGTGCTAGCCTCAAAATATGTTTTTGTTAGAATGTCCTAATTGTCAAAAGCAGTATTCTTTACGGCCTGAAAATCTTTTGCAAGATCGCCTCGAGTTTCAATGTTCTCAATGTAAGCAAGATTTTTATTGTGAACCTGATCAATGGGAAATTCCCCAAAAAAAACTCAAGGCCTTTATCCCTGAAAAGAAAGAGGCTCAAGATCTATGTAGCTCCTGTGGAGCGGTAAAAAGACCCGAGTTTTCTGAGTGTCCAAGTTGTGGTGCCCTTTATGATAAGATGATCGATCGTCAACAAATTTCAGAATCACAATTGCCAGTCGATTTGGTCTTAAAGCAGGAGTGGCGAAAAGTGCTCGATCATTATGACTCTGTCCAAGAGCATGAGAGCTTTATTCAAAAGGCTTTGGCTCGCAAGAACTTGGCTTTTGCTTCACAAATGTATCGTAATATGTTGGAAGCAAACCCTCAAGATGCTAGGGCCAAAGCGATGCAAGAAAAGATCATCAAAGTTGCAACTGTTGCTTTTGGCCCTATTAAAAGAGATTTTGATACTCCAAAACCAAAGAAATTTACTTGGATTCTATTGTTTGTTGGACTTGTATTTGCTGTGATGGGACTCACTTTAAAGCAACCGGCAATGATTGCTCCTGCGGTTGTTTTTTGGTTTTTGGCCTATTATTTAAAGAAAAAATAGCGAGGTCCAAGGGGGGCGAATATGGACCTCGCTGGGCTTAGTTCCTTGTATTGGTGTTTTGTGTTGGTTCTCTAAGATGTTGCATGATTTGAGTCAGGCTAGAGATATTATCTTTGTTCGTCTCTTCTTCTAGATAAAAGTTTTGCTTTGCTTTGATTGGTAAGCCAGAAGCTGCGATAGAAGGTTGCATGGCCAAAGCGCGAAATGAGTTGAGTTTTCCAGAGGTAGAAGTCTTTTCTTTCAGTTGTGGCATTTTGTCTGCGGTTGCAAGAATTTGATTGCGAACATGCTCTACTTGAAAGCTACTATTATTGGCATAAATCAAGCTTGCAACACCAGATACAAAAGCTGTTGCCTGTGAGGTGCCTGTCATCGGACCATATTTACCACCAGGAAGAGTCGAGTGAATGTTTTTTCCAGGAGCTGCAATGTGAACAGTATTTTTACCGTAATTACTACTATTTAATACATTGGCTTGAGTGTTGAGTGCCGTTACAGAAATAATGTTTTCAAGTTCGTAGTCAGCAGGGTAGTACTTCTTATAATCAGAATTACTTCTCTCATTACCTGCGGCTGCGACAAAAAGAATGCCTTTATCTCTAGATTCTTTCACTGCAAGGTATTCCTCGCGGCTAAACTCGAGGCCGCCGCCTGAATAGTTGATGATTTTTGCATTCATTTGATTGGCATAACGAATGGCGCGAATTGTATTTAACAAATTGTTATTGTATCTTGATTTTGGATCATAGTATTTCAAAACCATAATGCTTACTTTTGGAGATACTCCACTGATACCGATGCCGTTTCCACCTTCTGCACCGATAATTCCCGAGATATGGGTTCCATGACCATGATTGTCTGATAGGTCATGATTGTTACCTACAAAGTTCCATCCATGCACATCATCGATAAATCCGTTCTTATCATCATCGATTCCATTGGTCGATTTGCTACGGCCCTTTGAGTCCAAGCCGGTTTCACCAGGATTGCGCCAAAGATTTTTTCTAAGATCGGGGTGATTTACATCCATTCCGGTGTCAATCACAGCAACAATGATTTCTTTACTACCACGGGTGATTTCCCAAGCTTTACTGGCACGAATGGTAGCATCATTATTGTCCATCAATCCCCAGTTTAAAGCGATTGCCGGATCATTACTCAAAACACTGGTTTCTGTTTTAGGTACATATGTCTTGCCAGGAGCATTGAGACTGGATAGGCGCTTCCCTAAAGGTATATTTGCCTCCAGTCTTTGAAACATCCCAAATGCACAGACCAGCATGCTGATGAAAAAAATCAATATTTTCGCTTGTTGGTTCATATTGCCCCCTAGCTAGTTATTAAAGAGCAAAGGGAGTGCCATAGTTTCTGAATTTAAGTAATTGAAATCACGTGCCTATATTGAATTTCTGCACTTTTATTTTGGGCAAGTGAAAAGAACTTAAACAGTGCTGTTTCAGTTTGATACGCTAGAGATAGTTTGAGAGATTCTCAAAGGCCCAATCGGGAAAATCAAGCTCTTGTGTTCCTGCATTGAGGCGAGAATACATAATTAGATTGCGAAGAACGAGCTTGATATAGCCCTTAGTTTCTTCATAAGGGATATCTTCAATAAAGATCAAAGGCTCTCCTCGGTAGCGGGTTTTGACCCAGCCTTTTACGGCTTTGGCAGCTGCATTGTAGGATGCCACAGTCATCACAAATTGTCCTTGGTAAGCATCTCTAAGTTCTTTTAGATAAGAAGTGCCCGCAGCAATGTTTTTTTCAGGAATATAAAGGTCTTCATCTTCTTGAATTTCGATACCTACTTTTTGAGCCATTTCTTTAGCTTCTCGGGGAAGGATTTGCATCAAACCAAAGGCATCAGCAGGACTTCTTGCATAGCGATCAAATGCAGATTCTTGGCGTATGATGGAGTAAATGAGTTCTTCTCGAACCTGAAGTTGTTTTGAGTATTTTTGAATAATTCCTGAATAGGGACGGGGAAAGAAAAAATCTGGATATTTTGCTAATACTTTATTACGAAAGTTCTCTGAGAGAACCGAAATGCGTTTGAACAAACCAAGGTAGTAACCCGCTTGTACATAATAACGCAGTTGCTGAACATAATTGTCAATATCATCATAGTCCATTTTGATTTGATCTAGATAGGCTTGAGCAATTTGAATTTCGCCAACAGAGAGCAACCACTCTATCATTGTATCGGGCTCGTGCACACGCGGATCATCAGGTTCAGAATTCATTTTAAGTTTTCGAAGAGCTGGTATTTTTAAACCCCTTTCACGATAGGTAAGCATACCGTAATAACCATAGAGATCATCCTCTGCAATTTCTTCATAGGCTTTGTGTGCATCGGCAAGTTTTTTATTTTTCTCTAAGACCTTTGCGTACCAAAATTTATATTTTCTTTTTGCATAGATACTCTCTGCCATTGGTATGAGCTTTTTAAACTCTTCTTCAGCCAACTTGTTTTGATTTGTTCTTTGTAAATTCCAAGCATAGGTCCAGCGCAATCGCTCTTGATTTTTTTTTGAATTTTGAAACCCCAAACCTTTTTTGCTATAGTATACGGCCTTAGAAAAATTTCTTCTTTCTTCTGCCATTCGGGCTAAAATCCAGTAAACTTCACCTAAATTTTTACGTGATTTCATTTCAACAGAGAGTTGATAAAGTATTTCTTTGGTCTCTTGAATTCTACCCTCGGTCCAAAGGGTTCTGGCCAATAGAATTTTTGCATCCAAATACTTTTGCGCAAGATAAGAATTCTTCTTGTTTTGCTTCCAATTTCTCTCTGCAAACTCGGCGAGCTTATGACTGTAAAGTATATAAAGATCTTTTTTTCTTTGAATCTTGTAGGTAATTCGAATGCCTTTAATAGCCTTCCAACGGTCTGCAAAACTAGAACTTTTGGCTTTTAGAATTCTTTTGTAATAGGATCGGGCCTTATCAAAATCTCGGTCTCTTCTATAGTCATAGGCAACCTGAAAATACTCACTTCTCTTCGGATTTGGCTTTAGGCGAGGAGAAATTTTGTATAATTTAGTTTCAAGGTGCATTCGACTTTGTTCATCGCCAAGATCTACTGCGGATTGCATTGCTGCTTGGAGATAATTGATTTTCTCTTTTTGAGTGCGAGCCAGATCTGCTTTCTTTGGCAAGAGCTCTAACAAGCGTAGACTATCTTTGCTTGCCTCTGCTTTACTGTAGGCAAGTTCAATCCAAAATTTTTCAAGCCATGGTTCACGGTCAAGCCAGTTGTATTCATAGAGATTCTGATAATCTTGGGCTCTGAGTTGGCAAGTTTCAAAGCTTCTTAAGTTAGCGAGTCTTTGTAGTGCAAATTTTTTTTCTTGAGCCAACTCCCTAAAGAGACGGCAAGATATTTGGTTGTCGATATTTTTCCAGTTGAGTGCTCGTTTGTAATCAACCCACCAGAGAATGGCTTGGTTTTGTAGATTTTCTTCTCTGAGTTTTAACAAATAAGCATCTTTTGCCGCCGGATTGGTAATTGTTTTTTCATATTGAACCGTACTTACGAACTGTGGGGGGAGATTTTGTTGGATTGCAGTTGTGTTACACTGAACGAGTATGATAGTAAATATAAACAGCCCAAAAATGTAGCGCATAGCTAATGGTATCACCAAGTAATCAGGCTGAAAACAAAAGCAAGTCGAAATTCGAGGAGATTTTTGTCTAAAATTTTATTGCTTCACGGCTTGAACTTAAAACCTCAAAGAATGGGGCAACTAGCTCTCAGTCTAGAGTCGATGGGCCACCGTTGTAAAATTGCAGAACTTCCAGGGCATCGTGGGTCTTTGCAAGAGATGAAAGAGATTGAAATCGATCAATGGCGTGAGATAACTGAAGAATCAGCCAAAGACTGTGACACTCTATTGGGCTTTTCTCTAGGTGGACTTTTAGCGCTCGATTTATACTACCGAAGACCAGAGTCACTGCAAAGCTTAATTCTTTTTGCTCCTGCGATTGGCATTAAAAAATTTTGTAAACTTGTAGCAAAATTTCCCTTTCCCAATCAAATGGTTTTACCAAGTGCAAATTCTAGAAAGTATATTCATCATTACGGAACCAGCTTAAAAGCCTATCGTCAGTTATTTGCACTTGAAAACGAAGTGCTTGGCAGACAAAAAGAGATTCAGCTCCCTGTATTGCATTTTTACCACAAAAAAGATGAATTTTTAGATTACCAACAACAAGAGCTTTTCTTTCAGAGCCTCTCTACCAAGGGCTACCAGAGTTTTCGAATTGATACGACTCCTCGAATGTTGAAGGCAAAGCACCTTATCATTGAGCCAGAAGTTTTAGGTCAAAATTTATGGTTGAAGCTTCAGAGTGAGATGGATTCTTTTTTAAAAAAGAGCCCTAAGAATTTTTCAAATTCTTTATAATGTGTCCAGAGCAGCATTTGGTTGGCATTGGGTATAAAGTAGTGTTTGGCTGTTTCAAAGACTTGAAACTCTTTTTTTTGCATAGGATTGGTTTTTTCTCCCCACACAACAAAGCAATTGTCTGGGAGAATAATTTTGATTTTTTGCTTCAGACGCAAAGCTTTCTGTTCGAAAGCCTTTTGCCAGAAATGAACACAGTTCAATTCATTTACTAGTTCTGCTTTAAACTCGAATTGGGCTGGATACGTCCAGTCGTCAATGAGTTTTGGACTTTTAAGTTGTGCAATTCGATGCAATAGTACTTTGCCCAGTATGGGGATTTGTATAAAAGTTTCGATTCCCGTTTTTTGTTCAAACAGCAGTGGATTGATAAAAACCAAGAGTTTTGCTTTGGGGAGCTGTTCAAAATAACGATAGGCACCCCAGCCATAAGCAATCACACAATCGTAAGACTCTTTTTGAATTTCATAGTCGATCAAATAATTTTTAAAATTGAGAAATTGAAACTCAATATGTGGCTTTGAAAAATGTGATAGAAGCAAAACGCTAGCGGAATTGCCAGTCATCAAAATTGTATTGCGCAGATATTGTTATAAAGTTATAGGCATCGACCAAATTACCAGCTAGTTCAAGGTAGTAATTCCACTTTGGTGTTTTCTGCAGTTTTAAAGAGCTTCCCACATGTATAAATGCTGGATTGGTGGTATCGCCATCACTGACGCTAACTCCTGATGAGATAGCAAGATAAGGAGAGAATTCTCCACCATCAAAAAGTAGAGCTTTACTCACAAAAGGGCGAACTAAAAAATTGAGATCTCCATCTCCACCATCGTTTGCGTAAAGGCCACCCAATTGCAAGCCAATTGCAGGTTGTCGATCTACATCGGGTATCGGTACCCATTTGGCTTGAAGTCCGGCAAAAAAATCGGTCGCACCTGCGCCCAAGTTGAGCCGAACTTGCGTAGCATCAGAGGAGCGCGTATCCATATGAACACTGAGGTTGCCGCCATCTACTTCTCCACCAGCATTTTGAAAATTTGCACCCATAGTGTAGACTCCTGGATCTACAAGATCTCCGGTGTCGATAAAACTAAAGAGAGCGTGTGCAGAATAAGACCAAAATAGGCAGATCGCCATCAAGAATTTCATAAAAAAGAGGCTACTTTAGCGAAGTCTTTGTCGCAAGCGGCTTTTGTGATGCCAAGCAGAATGAACTGTCATTTCATAAAAACTTCAGTAGTTTGCAGGGATGATTTATTTTCTACTCACTTTACTAATTCTATTTTTCTTAAGCACTCTGTTCTTTTGGCGAAGGGCAACCGCTCTTAGGTACCTTAATGATAGTCTAGAGAAAGACCTCGAAATGCAAAAAAAGTCAGGTGATCTTCTTGAAAAAAACTTTCAAGGCATGGCCTCTCAAGTGTTTCAAAGTAATAGCGATTACTTTTTAAAACTGGCCAAAGAGGTTTTTGAAAGCAACTCACAAAGAGCGTCTCAAGTTTTTGAAAAAAAATCAGAAAATTTTGAAAACTTAGTTCAGCCCATTCATGAGCAGCTCGAACGTTTACAAAAAGACTTACTCAATGTAGAGAAATCTCGCATTGAGCAGTTTGGTAAAATTCAACAAGAATTGCAAAGTGTGACTGAGGCAAGTCTTAGGCTTCGAGAAGAGACAAGTTCTTTGACATCTGCTTTAAGAAAGCCCGAAGTGCGAGGTAGTTGGGGGGAGTTGCAGCTCAGACGAGTGGTTGAGCTTGCCGGGATGTCAAAGCATTGCGATTTTCAAGAGCAGGTGAGTGTGCGCAGTGATCAGAGCCTGCAAAAGCCTGATCTAATCATTTACCTTCCCAATCAAAGAGAGATTATTGTCGATGCAAAAGCCGTCTTGGATGCATTTTTAGATGCCAGTGAGGCCAAAACTGAAGCGGAAAGAAAGGTGGCGCTGGAGAGGCATGCCAAAAATTTGCGTTCTCGAGTTAGAGAATTGGCTAAGAAGTCTTATTGGGATCAATTTTCAAACAGTCCAGACTTTGTAGTTTTATTTGTACCCAATGAAGCCCTTTTACAGGCAGCAGTTGAAGTAGATCGAAAGCTCTTGGAGGATGCGCTAGAAGAAAAAATTATTCTTGCCACGCCCACAACTTTGATTGCGCTTTTGAAGGCCGTTGCCTATGGATGGCAACAAGAGCAAGTTGCTGAAAATTCAAAACAGATCTTAAGATCGGCAAAAGAATTTTATGATCGATTGCAGCCCTGGTTAAAAAAACTAAGCGATGTTGGCTTAAAACTAGATGCGGCTACAAAATCTTACAATGAATCCATTGGTTCACTACAGTCTCGAGTCTTGCCTTCTGTAAAACGAATTCAAGAGATGGGGGTGTCAGAAAGTGAACTTAGTGAAATGGCTCAAGTTGAGAGAAAAACTCGTGAAATGAGTCCAAATAATGATTAGGCAGCTTCTGCCAGCTCTTCATCTTTCGAAGCTTCCTGCTCATTCCACAAATCCTCAACGCTTCTATTCATGGCATCAAGTTGCTTCTCAATTGCCATAACCACGGCTCTTTTCGCCTCAGCTCGGTCAGCTAAGGAGATATCGGCGCCGCGGCCACTGATATCTGACTCTACCATCATTGCTTTTTTAGGTGGTAAAAGAGCTGTGACTCGTGCCATAAGATCAGCTTCTTCTTCAGCTAAAGCAGATACCAAGACATCAGAGTCTAAATCAGTGAGTGTATCTTTTAGCAAGTTCGTAGGAACAATTCCGAGATCCATAAACTGTAAGCGAGTTCTTCTTAGGCGTTCAGCCGTTTTTGGATTTTCTTTAATAAACTTCTGAAGCACTTGCCACTCGGTCAATGCATCCATTGCTCTCAAAAGATTTGCGGCAACACTTGATCCGTCAATTTTCTTTTGCGGATTGGCTTTTATGTTTTCAAGACGAGTTTTTAAATTCTTCACACTTGCATCAATACTCGATTGCGGCATCTCTTGTAAGCGAGATATTTCTTCAAGCAAAGACTGCTTCATATCTTCACTTAAACCTTGAACCAAATCACCCAGTTGAGTGGGAGAAGCATAGAAACTAATGATGGCTAAATTGGTTGGACTTTCACTGGCAAGCAATTGCTCACGCTCCTCTTGGCCAAGAGAGAATAAGAAAGTGAATGGATTGTTTAAGTCACCAGCAACACCTCGCTGTACAATTCTACCCAATAAAAATTGATTGTACTTGTGCAGAGAAGTATTTTTTTCTTCTTCTTCAATATCTTCAGTTTTCGTCGAAATTTGACTGCCCAGTTGATGCCATATTTTTTCAGGCAATTGACTGTAAAGCTTTTTAACAACATCCCAACCTATACTGTCAAATGCTATATAGAGATCACTTTGGTTGCCAGACATATAAAAGTCTTTTGCAGCATTGTTTGCAACAAAAGGGTACTCCATTGAAAGACTATTAATATTATCTACCAATTCAATTTGTTTTCTCATTATTTCTTGTCTTTTCTTTTCTGCTTCTTCAGCCTCTCTAGCAGCTTCATCTTCTGCATCCTCACTAGGATCAACTTGCGGAATTTGATCATTTAGGGGTGCGTTGAATTCAGGGTCATATAGTTTCTCAAGCTCTTTTTCAGAACTCTTTTTATTTCTCCAAAAGATAATCGCAGCAGCAAGCAGAAGAGCAATAAGAGCTATCAATGCCCACATCTTCCAAGAGAGTTCAGGCAGCAAACTTGGCTTTTCTTCTTTTACTTTTGGAAAGATACTTCGTCTGACAATGACTTGATCGCCATCATCTTCAAGATTTAGGTGCAACTTGGTAGCTAGCAAGTCTTTGATTAGAGCTTCTTTTTCATCTGTGATGAGTTGGTCTAAGACAACAAGGACTTTGACTCGAGATTTAAGAGCATGCAAACGATTATTAATAGTAGGGTAGTGAATTTCAGGTGAAACAGGGAGTCCAGGAATAAATTTTGCTTCAAGATCATCATTATATTGTTTTAACTGTTCTTCATTTTCATTGATCTCTGCCACAACGACGAGTTTGTATTGATTCTCATCTATGAGAGCTTCCATAACGCTTGTTGCGCGCTCAGTATAAATTCTCTCTAGTTTTGCAGCCTCTTCTTTATAAGTCTGTGCATAAGCTATTTGCACGAAAAGAAGAAGAATCAAGCATTTCATTTTTATTGCTCCCTATTCCTTGAAAGTAGCTTCGATGCTTTCGCCTGTAAGAAGGGGTTGTCTACTTTCTGATACACTTCTCGGATTTCGTTTTGATAATCATTAGTTAAATTTAACTGCTCGACTGCAAAAATAAAGCTCTCCATAAGTAGGGGATCATCAGAGTTTGCTACTTTTTGGATGAAGGGCTTAAAATCAATAGGGGTGGCATCTTTATTTACAACAAGAATTTTTAGCGCCAAAGATTGGGCTAAGGGCTGCATCTGGTCAAAGTTTTTTACTGTTTCATTGATAAGTTCTGTCTTTATACTTGAATTCTTAAGTTGAGAGAGCAATTGAAGACCTTGATGATTTATTCTTGGGTCTTTACTTTGAATTTGAATTTTAATTGAACTTGTAACTTGACCAGGTACTTGGCTCCAGGAAGTAAAAATCTCATAGAGTTTATTCTTTAAGTGAATTGGCAAATCAATAGAACTAAGAGCGACAACTTTCTCTTTGGCTCCATCGATATCTTCTATTGGTAAAAGTTTGAGCAGCTGAATACTGAGTGATAATGCTCTTGCCTTCTTGCCTCGAGCATTTTCATAGTTTGACTTAATAAAATCAACTGTGTACAGAATTAAATAGGATAGCTCCTCTTTTGTCCATTTTTCTTTTATGTCTTTGTGGCTTAGTGCAATTGCTGATTTTAGAAAACCTATGACTTCTTCAATGTTTTTTGAATTGTATATCTCTTTAAATTGATTAAAATCTTTTGCCTCAAGTAACTTTGTATACTTTGATTTTAAAATTTTACTTCTTTCTTGCATTAACTGCTTCTGTACTTGCTTTAGTTTGTTATTTGAATCTGTGGATTCGCTGTCTAACACACTGTAAGTAACAACACCTATTCCTAAAACTAAAATTCCAATTAATAGATATTTCATGTGTATCATTTCGGTATACTAATTAAAAATATTAAGAGTATTTTTCTAGAACTAGACTTCTTTACTCTAATAATAGGTTGTTAAGAAACTAAGCATGAGACCCAAGCCAGAATAAGAAATTGCCCCATTCTCATTTTCATCTCCAGTGGCTGAAGCACGTCTATGATTGATTTCTAGTGAGACAACTAGATTTTCTTGTATGGGATAATCAAAACCCATACCTAAGGAAAGATCGATGACAAAGGCATTAAAATAGATATTGTTTCTCGGGTTGGTTTCATCTGACTGTGAAATACTCAAATTTACTGGAGTGAGACCTCCGTAGAAGTAAAAACTTGGCTTAGACTTTTGTTGAATTGTTTCGTCTGGAAAAACTTCATAGGCAGTAGATATACCCAAAGGGTAAAGGTAAGCTGATATCCCCATTCCAGAAATAGGCATTAAGCCAAAAGCACTATTGAGATCTGTTAAAAAATGAATCCCGACTCTAGAACTAAAAGAAGGCCAGTCCCAAAGTACTGTTGGTTGTAATGTAGCGGTTGCATTTAAAGGTTCTTCTTGTATTACTTCACCTGCATCTAGGGTTAAGGTTGAAGTACCTAGTTTAAAGCGAAGTGTTGGAACCTGTGCTAAAAAGGTTTCAGACAGTGCAAAAGTCTGTAGGGGTAATAAGAAATAGAAAAAAAATAAACAAATTCGCATCATTTTATTTAAATTTTCAAACTTCAATCCGATTAGGTCAATGACATAAAAGTCAAAGAGTCACTAAACAAGGGATTGTGGTTTTGAGAAGTATACATATTCTTACATTAAGTTTACTATTAAGTGCATGTAGTGGAAAGTACTTGATCAAGTCCTATCCCGCGGGCGCAAAAGTCTATGTTAAAGACCTGCAAACCAAAGATAAAAAACTAGTAGGCCTTAGTCCTGTATCAATCGATGAAGAGTCTCGCTTGGGTGATGTATTCTTTTTAGAATTTGAAAAGCAAAACTACAAACCAAAAAAAGTTTTGATTCGAGTGAATGAAGGAGAGAGTTTAACCGTACTGGCAAAACTTGATCCTTTATTAGGAGATGAAGATGCTAACAAACAGGCCGCCAAAGGTAAAGATGATAAAAAAGATGACAAAAAGCCAGGTCAGCCTCCAAAAGACGATAAGAAAAAACCTGATGATCTGAGAAAGAAAGTTGAAGAGTTAGACCTTCGTCTTGCTGTGGTCGAAAATTCAGTCGACTTCTTTAAAGATGCTATGTTCTCTGAAAGATTTAAAGGCAATGGACAAACCCGATACGACCGCGACAGAAGTGATGAAGTTGTAGAAAAAATGTTTGAAGCCCAACAAGCGATCTTAGCGAAGCAATATCAAAGAGCTGAAAAAGTGCTTGATTCTCTATTGAGTCAAGATGAATACCTATCGCGCGCTTGGCTTTTGAAAGG
>CAZZCP010000026.1:26614-27664 GCA_964653235.1 uncultured Pseudobdellovibrionaceae bacterium
AAAGGATCACTCAATTACTTACAAAACGATCTTCAAGGAGCTCGAAGAGCTTGGGAGCGCACTCTGAAGATAGATCCTTATGATAAAGCAGCATATCGCTACTTAAATGAAGTCTATAAAAAACTTGGCCTCGGAGATATGCCGAGAAGACCAGGTCGCCTACGTAAACCTGCTTCGATTCAAGAACTAGAGAAAAAAAGCGAGCTCCCTAAATAGGATATTGAGCTTTGCTTTTTTATTACCGTCAGCAGCTCTTGCGAGTTGGCTATGTCCACATTTTTCTTCGATGAACGCGATCTGCACCCACTTAAGGAATAAATGCCCTAGTAAACCATCGAGTCTATTCAAAAGGCTAGATCGAAATCCTTTTACCCACGAATGATAATTTACTATCATCAAACTATGCATCTAAAACTTTGTCTCTTTTTGTTATTCTTTGGATTCACAGCACAGGCACATTTGACCTCAGATTTTGATATGCATATTGGTTACGCCAACTTTTCAGTCACCTCAGGTGATAATTTTGATCGTACTCTTACTTCGGTGAGCGTTATTGAAACCAGTTACAATCTGTATTTTTCAGGTTCCTTGTTTTCATTGAATATTCAATTTACAGAAATGATCACTAGTAGCTTAGGTAATCTTGCCTATTCTCGTCTTGGTATAGGTGCAAGGTATTATCCTTTTGAAGCCAATGGGACACGAGTTATTTTTGACAATGAAACCTATGGTAAGATTTGGAGGCCAACCATTTTTATGGCTCTCAATGTTGGCTTTGCCTCTTTAGCAGTTGATAGTGAAGATGATCAAGGCTTCAATGCTGTACTCTTAGAGATGCTTTTTAAAGCAGGTCTAGAAGTACCTATCAGTCAAAGCTGGCTGCTGATGACTCAACTTGGTCTTGCAGCTCCAATAAATTCAGAATCTTCAAGCAATCCTGATCAGTCGGTGAATTATCAGGGTTTGACTTTGTTGTTTGGGACTAGGACAAGCTTCTAGAACTGCTCCCTTTTGTTTCACTTCGGACGTCCGTCCGAAAGCAAATAAGTA
>CAZZCP010000027.1:0-26104 GCA_964653235.1 uncultured Pseudobdellovibrionaceae bacterium
TGTTTCGATAAGTCTAGGTGTGAGTGAATATCCTTCGCTATGCAAGGATGGGGAGACTTTGATCAAGTCTGCGGATGATGCTCTTTATCAAGTGAAAGAAACAACCAGAAATAAAGTTGCTATGGCTAGTGTACCAGAGGGCTTTCAGCCTGATTTTAAAGCTCTTGAAGTTCCGAAATATACACCTCGAAAGGATGCCTGATGGCAAGTCCATCAAGAGGAACCCAAGCTTTTATTCACAGGCAAAATTTCTTTCATAATGCTAAGTGGATTCGTTCAGAATTAAGGAGCTCCGATTTTTTTTGTGCAATGGTGAAAGCCAATGCATATGGACATGGTGCTGCTAAGATTTCGAAATGGTGCGAAGAAATAGGTTTTACGAGTCTAGGGGTGGTTTCTATAGAAGAAGCCATTGAAATTCGAAAAGCTGGAGTGCAGCTTCCAATTTTACTATTTGGTATTGCTTATGAAAATCATGAATCTACTTTTCAAGAATATAATATAGAAGTTGTTTTAAGTGACTTCAATGACATAGAATCCATTACTTTTGCTCGAGAGGTGACAGTAAATTGCCATTTGCATTTCAATACAGGAATGAATCGTATGGGTTTTCAACCCGAAGAGGCCGATCGACTTTTTTCTATTTTAAAAACAAAGCCACAGCTAAGAGTTGTCGGTATCTGCACACATTTTTTACAAAGTGAAGACTATGGCAAAAATGGTTTTACTGACAAGCAACTAGAAGTTTTTGATAAAATAATGCAAAAGCAGAATTATGAACGCATTCCAATTCATGTGATGAATAGTGGTGCTGCTTTAGAAGAAAGGCATAAGTATCCAGCAAAGTACCCTGGCTACCGCCTAGGGATCTCTCTATATGGTTATGATCCCTCTAAAGATTTAAACTATCAAGCGCAGCTCTCTCCAGTAATGGAGATTAAATCAAGGCTTGTGAAAGTCTTAACTGTAACTAAAGGTGACACAGTATCTTATGGGGCAAGCTGGGAAGCTAAAAAGACTACCAAAGTCGCAGTGGTAGCTATTGGTTACGCTGATGGTTATAGTCGTTTGAATTCCAATAAGGCCTATATGTTAGTGCAAGGAAAAAAGTGCAATGTCATTGGCAATGTAACAATGGATTACACAATGATTGATGTAAGTGAGCTAAAAACTGTATTTATTGGTGAAGAAGTCGTCGTTTTAGGTGAGATGGGAGAGAATCAAGTTACGGCAAATGATTTAGCAAGATGGGGTAATACAATCAGCTATGAAATTTTAACTTCTATTTCATCAAGGGTGCCTCGAGTGTATGTTGACTAAATCAATAAAAAATTGGGTTGAGGACAATTTTACTGAGCTGGGGAAATATTCACTGTTTTTTTACGATTCTATGCTCTGGGCCTTTCGTGGACCCTTTCGCTATAAAGAGTTCTTTAAGCACATGTATTTTATTGGTAACCAATCCATTTTTATTATTTGTCTTACTAGTTTTTTTACCGGTATGGTTTTATCGTTTCAGATTTATCTTGGATTTCGCTCCATTAATTCAGAAAATCTCGTCGGCCCTACCGTTGGTTTAGGTATTTTTCGTGAACTAGGGCCAGTTCTTACTGGATTGATTGTATCTGCTCGAGCTGGAGGAGCAATGGCCGCTCGTATTGGTACGATGCGAGTCACTGAGCAAATCGACGCACTTGATGTTATGGGGGTCAACCCAAAACAGTTTTTGGTCTCTCCAAGAATACTTGCAGCGATGATATCAACCCCAATGCTAACTGCCATTTTTGACTTTGTTGCTATGGCAGGCTCTTATCTCTTATCAGTCTATGCTCTCAATCTTGATTCTGCTGTTTATTTAGACAAAGTACAGTTTTGGCTCGAACCCTCTCACTTAAATGAGGGTTTGTTTAAAGCTCTAATTTTTGGCATTATATTTGGTTCTATTTGCACTTACATGGGCTTTACAACCAAAGGGGGAGCTCGAGGAGTTGGTGATGCTACCAATGCTGGAGTTGTCTTGAGTATGGTACTCATCATTGTTTCTGATTTTTTTCTAACTAAGATAATACGTTTTTACTTGGATGTGACCGCATAGAATGGAAAATGCTGTAGAAATAAAGAATCTTCATAAGACTTTTGATGGTGAACATTTTGTCTTGAATGGAATCAACCTAAAAATTCCAAAAGGAAAGATCACAGCGGTGATTGGCTTTAGTGGAACCGGAAAAAGTGTAATGATTAAGCATATAATAGGTCTGCTTAAACCATCAAAAGGTGAGATTCAGGTTTTAGGTAAAAAACTAGGTGATATGAGCGAAGAAGAACTCACTCGTTTTCGCTGCAATTTTGGTATGCTTTTTCAAGATGCAGCACTTTTTGATGATCTTACCGCAGTTGAGAATGTTTTATTTCCTCTTGAAGAGTATAGAAAAGATTTAAATCGATCAGAGAAGTATGAAGTTGCTGCTTCAAGACTAAGGTTGGTTGGTATTATCGACAAAGACTTTAAAAAGCTGCCTTCAGAGCTTAGTGGAGGGATGCGTAAAAGGGTTGGCTTAGCACGAGCACTAGCTCTTGATCCAGATATTTTAATCTATGATGAGCCTACTACGGGCTTAGATCCAATTATTACTGAAAAAGTCGATGATTTAATTCTTGAAACACATCGGCATCGAGAAGGTATTACGAGTATAGTTATTTCTCATGATCTCTCTTCGGTCTTTAAACTTGGTGAGCATATTGCTATGCTAGATAAAGGTAAAGTGCTTTTGAGTGGAACGAGTCAAGATTTTAAAAATTCGGAGAATGAACTCGTTAAAAAATTCATTGCAAAGGCGATAAATTGACATGAACATCTTGAAAACAGCAGAATTCAAAGTCGGAGCTTTAGTCGCAGCCGTGTTGGCTTTGATCGTTATTATGTCATTTCAAATCTCTGAAGATCCCAATTATCTTAGAGCTTCTAAAATTCTTTGGTTTTTAATTCCTGATGCGAATGGTTTGATACCGAATTCTGCTGTAAAGATGGCAGGCATTGATGTCGGTATCATCAAAGATATAAAATTAAACAATGGCCTGGCACGAGTCGAGATGTCGATACGCGCTGATTTGCCTATATCATCTTCTTCTCGAGTTGAAATTCGTGCCAATGGTATACTCGGTGATAAATATGTTGAGATCATACCAGGAGACCCTCAAGACCCTCCTTTGAATGATGATGATCAAATATTACAGGTTAAGGATTCAGGTTCTCTTGCTTCTATTATGAATGAAGTTGGCAATATTGCAGGTAGTTTAGGTAGTGTTGCTGAAACATTAGAAACAGCAGCGACAGGAGAGGGGGATCGTACAAGTCCAATTGGAAGAATTATCAATAACTTAGAACTGTTCACAGAAGATTTAGCGCAAATATCCAATGAAAATAAAGGCAAGATCACAGAGATTCTTGAGAATGTACAATCTATATCTGCAAACATTAATGATATTGTTGAAGATGATTCTGAAGATGGTTTTCGCGCAGCTTGGGCGAGTGCATCTCGTTCGTTAGAAAACATAGAAGAAATTACTGAAAAAATCAATAACGGCGAAGGAACCATCGGGCAATTGATTAATGATGATACTACAGTGACAAAAGTGAATGACACTATAGATAGCATTGAAACTTTTTTTGGTGGTGTTTCACAAATTGAAACAACGGTTGATTTTCACAGTGCCTATGTCAGTGAGTTAGGAGAAATGCGATCTACTTTTGCTTTGCGTTTGCAACCTGGAATTGATCGTTACTATGAGCTAGGAATTGTTGATGACCCTGCAGGCACTTCAGAATCTAGAACTGAAATCGTTGAGTCAGGTGGTGCGAGTACAGAAACAAGAACAACGACTATGTTTGAAAATGACCTAACCTTTACCATTCAGTATGCAAAACAATTTTATGATTTCACTCTCAGGGGGGGATTGATTCAGAGCTCGGGTGGCTTTGGTTTTGATTACTACTTTTATAACAGAAAATTAAGTTGGACTACTGAGGTTTTTGGTATCGAAGAGACGAATCTTAGAAGTAGCTTGAGATGGGCATTTACCAAAGGGGTCTATATGTATGCTGGAGTAGAGGATATTTTTGATTCTACCGACATGGGAACAAGTACCTTTTTTGGAGCTGGTGTTTTTCTTACCAATGATGACTTAAGGCTGTTGCTAACTGGAGCAAATTTCAATTGATATGAAAGAATATTTAGTAAAGAGCTCATTGCGAATACTTGGACCTTTTTCAAAAGAAGAGGTCGTAGAGATGATTCAAAATCATAGCTTGAGTGGACTGGATGAAATCTGTACTCCTGATCATTTTTGGAAGTATCTAAGAGATCACATTGAGTTTCAGGGTGCGATAAACAATAAAAACATAACTTTTGATGATACATTTAATTTAACTCATACCTTAGAACATACTCAAACTGCTGTAACGAATAGTGAAGTATCTGATACTCTTCACCAAGTAGAAGCAACTGACCCAAGTCTCACAGATGCTTCAGATATTCAGATTGAATCTGAAGATGTCGAATATCTTGAAGATGGGCCATCTGCAGAATCAACTGCTGTTCGGTTGATTCATAAAGCAAGCTTCAAACCAAAACAAAAAAAGAAAAAGAAATCCAATCTGGGTATTTATGCGACTTTTGCAGTTATAGTCACATTACTAGTTTTTTTTTCGATCCCAGAGCAAGACAAGGCTATGAAGAATGTGAAAGCTTCTAGTCCTCAAGACTTACTAAAAGAAGCTGAGAATGAATTTTTGCTAGGACGAAATAATAAGTCATTTGCTTTATATAAAGAGCTTATTCAAAAAGTGGTATTTAAAAAATGGGATATAAAGCATAAGTATTATTTTGCTGTATTGAAAATTCAGGAGAAACAATATTTAGATGCACAACAAATTCTCCAGCAATTAGAGCCTGAAGCCAAAGAAAAAGAAATATTGGTTAAAATTAAAAATGCAAGAGCTTTGACATCTATGCTGCTTCAGAATTTGGAGACTGCTGAAGAGCAAATTCGAGATGTATTGGTTTTAGATCCAAATAATATTATTGCAAAGCTCAATCAAGCTGACTTGTTTCTTTTAAGAAATGATATGGAGATGGCCTTGAAAACCTTGCCTCCAAAGGTAGTGACTGAAAATCTTTACCCAACCTATATTTTTTTGAAGTCTGAAATTTTATGGAAATTATTTCGGCGTGAACAAAATCTGAATTACTTACTAGAGATGCAGACATTGATGTCTGAAAACTTTAATAATTTGATCGATATACAACAAGCTTTACTGCTTTTGTCAGGTTTGTTTTACTATGATTCTGGAGATTCTAATCAGAGTAAACTCCGCTTCGCAGATGCAATACTGATACATCCAAACTTGTTTGATCTTCATTCTCAAGAAGAACTTCTTTACAATAACTACGTACTTTATCAGAAACTATTTGAATGGTTTCGGGAGTTTGAGGATGACCTTGAAAATCTACCTGAATTTACTGCGGCTCATTCTATAGTACAATATAAAAATAACTCGCTTTTGAATGCCCAAAGAATGATTGATAAAGCTATTTTACAGAAATCTTCTGATTTGAACTTTATTGCTCTTCAAATACTTTATACGAATGATGAAAGTAAGCTGCAGGTCGATAATTTGGGTCTGCTTGAAAATCCTGCACCACTTAGGAATGTACTAGCTGGTAATTATTGCTTGAGTCAAAAGAGCTACCGTTGTGCACGTCAACATTTCAATCACTTATTGTTGATTCGCCCTCATTCGATTGAGGCAAAATACGGTGTGGCTAAGATTTTATTCGAATCTGGAAATTTTAAAGATTCTAAAAGATTAACAAACCAGGCTTTGGGTATGGCTCCTCGTTTTATACCCTTAAAAGTTTTAGAAAATGATTTAAATGATCCGGAGAAGCGGCTTTGAAACAGTTTTTTTTTCTTCTTCTAAGTGCATGCAGTTTTTCTTCTGATCCAATCCAAGAGATTCAATTTTCTGAAAAAAAGAACATGTTTGCCTCAGGGCAAAGTGCTCTACCCGATTCTCTATGGGATAGGATGGATAGTGAATTTATTCAAATGAGTATTAAGGATGACCCGACTATCGAAGAAAAACTAAAAAAGGGAAATCTTACCAAGAATCCAGAAAAACTATTTGTTTATCTTCAAGAAAAAAATAAAGGAAGCTTAGACGGTAAGACCCATCAGTTGATATACGAAGAGGGCGGGGGAGAGCTGCCAATGGATCGTTTTTTGAGTGAAAAAAATCTCGGTGCTTTTCGGATGTTTATTGGTTTTAATTCGGGTTATGATTTAGAAACTTTAAAAGTGTTTCATTTAAATAATTTCAAAGATCCGAATGATGAAAAGGCTTGTATGAAATATCGAGATATTACTACTTATTTTCACCATGTAATGAGCAAATCAGGTTTTCAAGCTAGTTCGATTCGAAACTTTCATATTCAATTTCTTGGAGGCACTTTTATTTTTGTGGGAAGGCGAGAAGGAAATTACTACTATTCACAATTGAATATAACTGATAAAAGATATCCCGATATGTTTTGTAGGTTATAAGATGAAAGATCTAGTTTATATTAATGGTTCCCATTTTAGTCCAGAAGAAGCCAAGATTTCAGTCTATGACAGGGGCTTTCTTTTTGGTGATGCGATTTATGAAGTTACCCGTTCTTACGGCAAAGTTTTGTTTGCGTTAGAAGAACATCTTGATAGACTATTTCATTCCGCTCGTTCTATTGGTCTGGAGCTTCTATTTAGTAAAGACCAATGGATTAAAGAGTGTTATGAATTTTTGAATGCTGCAAATGCCTATGATTGCTATTTAAGAATACAAGTTTCTAGAGGAGAAGTGAAAAAAGGACCTATTTCTCTCAAGCCAGAAAATACGAGTGATGCGAATGTAGTTATGTTTTTACATCCTTTCGTTGTTTGGGACTCTGAATTGTACAAAAATGGTATTAGCTTACAAAGCTCAGAGGTCTATCGAAACACCAAAGAATCTTTAGATCCTAATATTAAATCAGGTAATTATCTAAATAATATTATTGGTTTATTGAAAAGAAGCTCTTATGAAGATTGTATTTTTTTGAATTCAGAACATAAAGTACAAGAGGGAAGCACATTTAACATCTATATGGTTAAGGACAATGTTATATATACGGCACCTGATAGTGCTGATATCTTGCAAGGAATCACTCGCAAAATTCTATTGAAATTGATTCGTGAAGAAAGTCTAGAATGTCGCTTAGAGGCAAAAACTTTAGATGACTTTTACCAAGCCGATGAGATCTTTATTAGCTCAAGTACCAAAGAGGTGATGGGAGTTGGAAAGTTAAACCGTCATGAGTTTTCTGTGGGGCCAATCACTCAAAATATTGCTCAGCTCTACAGCTCTTATGTTCAAAACTATATCAAAGAAGCAGAACGAAAGTATTTTCTGAACTAAAACTTGATGGAGAATCATATCTAGTATATCTCCAAATAGATGCTAAGTTTTTTAAGAGCTTACAAAACCTATGATCCAGCTTCTAAATCGATGCTGGAAATTGCCCTTCTTTATCCTGGGCCTAAAGCAATTCTATTTCATCGTATAGCTCATTTTTTTTATCGGATAAAACTTTTTTTATTGGCTCGTTTTATTTCAGAGTTATCCCGTTTTATAACTGGTATAGAGATTCACCCTGGGGCTCAACTTGGAAAAAATCTTGTCATAGATCACGGTATGGGATTGGTGATTGGTGAAACCGCAGTACTTGGAGATGATTGTATTCTGTTTCATGGTGTCACCCTTGGGGGAATGAAATTTGACCCTGTGAAAAGACATCCTACTTTGGGTGATCGTGTCTTGGTTGGTACTGGTGCAAAAGTTTTAGGTCCTATTCATGTAGGTGATGATGCTAAAATTGGTGCAAATTCAGTAGTGACTAAAAATGTTCCTGAAAAAGCAATTGCTGTTGGAATTCCAGCAATCATTAAAGCAAATCCTCTTTTAGCTCATGACAGAGATAAAAAGAAAGACTAGCAAGTACAAGAGAGTGCCTAATTTCTCCTTGGTGAATTAATTTGAAAAGTTGTTTTTTATTGCAACGAAAAAATTCAATTTCTTCATAAGGATCTAATCTTTGTTCTCCAACTGGGTAAATATCTTTTGCTACATAGAGGTGTAGCTGGTTTTTCATAAGAGCCGGATTGGGAAGATGGGAATGCCAGAGCTCTATTTTATCGGTAGTGTGACCAGTCTCTTCTTCTAGTTCTCGTATTGCTGCTTTCTCTTTCTCTTCTCCAGGATCAACAAATCCACCTGGAATTTCAATCTCAAAGCTTTGCGAAGCCTGCCTAAATTGACGAATCAGTAATAAGTCGCCGTTTTCAAAGATAGGTAGAATTTGTACCCAATCGTCAGAACCAATTGTATAATAATTCAGCTTTTTACCATCAGGGAGTCCACATTCTTCACTATTCACAGTAAAGAAGGCATTTTCATAAATAACTGATTGCGAAATGGTTTTCCAGGCTTTCATTTTTTCTTGTGCCTTTAAATCTAGTTTTCAGTTTTAGTTCTATCTGGTAAATCAAATTATGTCTCTAGAAAAAAAAATCTTTCATGCTGTTGGAACTGCTATTCAAGATTTTGATTTGATCTCAAAGAATGATAGAATTTTGGTTGGTATATCTGGAGGAAAAGACTCATGGGTTCTATTGCATGTTTTGAGTCAGCTTAAAAAACGTGCTCCGGTTCACTTTGACTTCATAGCAGTTAATATTGATCAGGGGTTTGTAGGATTTCGCCAAGACCGTATTGAAGAGTGGCTTGAGAAAAGAAATATCGCCTATCATATGCACTCTTTCAATACTGCTCAAATTCTTGAAGAGAAAATGCAAGCCAATCAAACGCCATGCAGCCTGTGTTCTCGTCTTCGTCGAGGTAGTTTAACAGGTTTAGCTGAAAAGTTAAAATGCAATAAAATGGCTCTCGGGCACCATTTGGATGACTTTGTTGAAACTCTTCTTTTAAATCAGTTCTTTGCCGGCAAGCTAGCGAGTATGTCTGTAAACTGGAAACCTAAAGAACGTGAAGTAAGATTGATTCGGCCTTTGGTGTATGTTCATGAATCTTGGATTCAAGCCTATGTAGAGGAAATTGATGTTCCTATAGTAGCTTGCGGCTGTCCTCTTGAGTGCGGGGATTCTAAAAATTTTAGTAGCCAAAGGCGAAAAATGAAAAATCTCCTAAAATACTTAGAATCAGAAATACCTAATGTTAAATCATCTTTGCTCAATAGTTTAAAGAATCCTCAAGCCTCTCATTTATTGTTAAAGCCAGATACAATAAATGAATCAATTTTAGGTAAATGAGAAGGAATATCTGCTTTTTCAGAGTGAACTGAATCAAAATGAATGAGATCGATTTCTGGGTGTTCTTTTGCAATCAATACCAAATTTTTTGGTTCATTGTCGATAAAGTGAATTTTTTTAAAATCTGATTTTATCTTTAAAAGGTAGTCTGATTTGTATTCATCATCTTTAATACTTCGATGTGGTTTAATATTGATAGAGCTTTTATCAAAAGCCTCACAGTAGAGCTTGTCATCAATCAAACGTTGTCTGGTGCCTATTCCCATTCTTTCTTCATCCCTTCCGGTCAGAAAAGAAATATGAGCCCCTAAATCTGCAAAGTGATCAACCCAGTCTTTAGCGCCATCTTCTAGGATATCATATTGAATGTAATGATTCGAAAAAAATCTTTCTAACCAAAACCTTTTAAAATGATCAAGAAAGTGATCTTCAAGGCTCTCCATCCCTATATTGCGAAAAATATTTTCTGGATAATAAGTAATGTGCTCTAGTTGAATCTTGAGAATATTCTCACATTGCTCAGGATAGTCTAAATGATGAGATTCTGCATAATCTTTTAAAATGGCTAAATGTCTCATACTGAGATCATAGAGTGTAGAATCGAGATCGAAAACCACCAGCTGGTTTCCACCTTTCTCGATACTTTCTTTGATTTGCAGAAGTGGATGCATATTCAAAATGTAAAGAAAATCTGCAATAAAAACAAGTTTTGAATAAAAATCTAAATAGAAATCAATAATTTTTAAATTGTGTCTCAAAAGCTATCAAAATCTGTTTCTATTTAAGATGGTAAAAGCTGATTTTTGGTTCAAGATAAAGTCTATCTTTTAAAGGTCCGATTTTAATTAGGTATTTTATTTTGGGGGACAAATGGCAAAAAAATATTTTGTTTCAAAAGATGAGCAGAGCTTAGGGCCATTTACAATTGAAGAAATTGGAAAGATGATCAAGTCACAAGATTTGAGTGTGATTGATTACATTTATGATGAGGATCAGGAAGACTGGTGCTCCCTTATGCAATTTGAAGCAGTTCAAGAATTTTTAGCAAAAAAGAAACCAAAGATAAAACCTGTAGCTGAAAAGATTAGTCCAGATAAAACAGAAATCACAGATATTAAAGGAAAACTAGTACAAACGAAAGATCCTGAGAAGCAAGAATGGTATGTGCTCAAAGGAGAAAAAAAATATGGTCCATTTACCTATACTGATATAGTCCGTATGTTACAAGAAAAATCAATTTTCGAATTTGATTATATATGGCAAAAGAAAATGGATTCATGGCAAAGAATTGCAGAAACCGACTGCTTTAGTAAAGAGCAGATAAAAAAGCTTCAAAAAGATCATACTAGCGATAGCGAGGTCTTTTTTCGTCGCCGACACTCACGTGCGAATATTGGATCTTCTATAATTGTTCACGATAATCAGAAAGTTTGGAAAGGTAAAGGTATTGAGATCAGTGAAGGGGGTTGTGGATTAGAGATCAACAACTCAATGTTGCTTCCAGGAAATAAAATTTTTATACATTTTAAACCTGCAGAAGATCTCCCTTCTTTCAATGCTGTCTGTGAAATTGTAAGTAAAAAGTTTGTTAAAAATATTAAGGCAGAAAATACACCCATTCGCTATGGTGTGAAGTTCATAAGTATTGAAAGTGAAGTCAAGAAAGACATTCGTAAGATCATTAAAAGCAAGGCTGCTTGAAAAGTAAAATTATTTGCTCAATGTTGCATGTATCTGATGGGCTAACTCTTATTGGGGTAGATACATGCGTGCATCTAGAATGCCATTTACATTCGTTTTTTTGATTTCAATCCTGTCTTGTTCAAACAATGCAGGCTTTGAAGTGACTCCTGTATCACAGGCTTTAGAACAAAAAGCAGAGTTCAATACTAAAGTAGATATCTTATTTGTGATAGACAACTCAGATTCAATGCTATCAAAACAGAACAAGCTTTTAAGCGAGGTCGATGATTTTTTTATGGCCCTAAAAAATACGGGATTAGATTTTCGCATAGCTTCAGTTACAACAGATATGAGAAAAAATCTATCCTATCCAGCCTATTTAAAAGCCCAGGGAAGAATAGTCGGTGAGCCAAAAGTCATTGATCAAAACTCTGAGAACTATGAATTGGCTCTAGAGAAAATGATTCAATTAGGAAATGATGGCTCAAGTGTCGAACAAGGCTTAGCTGCCATGAGAATGGCTCTTAGTCCAGAAATGCTATCAGGAGAAAATCAGAATTTTTTACGTGAAGATGCAATGTTGGCCCTAATTTTTCTAAGCGATGAAGACGATATGAGCTCTGGCGAAGTAGAAGAATATATGAACTTTTTAAATGATTTAAAACCAAATTTTGAGTCTGGTAACTCTGCTTGGGTTGCTAATTTCTTAGGTGTAACCGATCTGAACAGTGAATGTCTTAGTAATCCTGAATACAACTTTGCTGATCCTGGTTTAAGATATATGGAACTTGTTACTGCATCTGAGGGAGAGAGTTTTTCAATTTGCAAGGCCTCTCTTAGTGAAGGACTGACAAATGTTCGAAAGAGAATCATGTCCTATCTTACCGATTTTGTTTTGGCTTATGAAGTCTATGAAGAAAGTATTGAAGTAAGAGTAGATGGTGAAGTCATATTAAATGACAAACAAAATGGTTGGTCTTTCGAAGCTAGCCGAAACACCTTAAGATTTCATGGCACAGCCATTCCAAGTTTAAACTCAGAAATAATTATATTTTATAGAAGAAGGATTTAAGGGGGATTTATGGGTAATTTATGGAATATTATAGTAGAAGGAGGAGTACCAATAGTAGCAATACTACTAATTGGAGCCTTAGGTGTAGGGATCATCGTAGAAAGAGTTCACGCTCTTTACTTTCGCTATACACTTGATTCTAAAGCTTTTATTGAAAAGATTAAGGGCTATATTATGGCTGACAAAATCTCGGAAGCCACTAAACTTGCTGATTCTCACGCAGAAACTCCTCTTGGAAAAGTTACAAAAGCTATTCTTGAAAGATCAAATCGAGACGATGAATCTATACAACAGGCACTTGATATAAGTATGGCAGAATCAATTCCACTCTTAACTCGACGACTTGGTTATTTATCAATGATATCTAATGTTGCTACTTTAATTGGTCTTTTGGGTACTATTTATGGTCTTATAATGTCTTTTGAAGCTGTTTCTTTTGCTGATCCTTCGCAAAAGCAAACCTTACTTGCACAAGGCATTTCAATGTCAATGAATACTACGGCATTTGGTCTGGCTGTAGCAATTCCCGTTATGATTTTTTATGCCTTCTTGCATGCTCGTCAAAATGCTTTGGTTGAAGATCTAGGGGCAAATACTGCGAAGGTCATTGATGTATTATCTGCGAGAAACTATCAAGGTTTTAATACTGATGAGCTCTACCCAAGTCAACTTGGAATTCAAACTATGAAAGACATAGATGCTCCTCCACCCAGCAATAAGGCAGCTTAAGGAATAAGAATGAGATATCGAAGAAGAAGCATTCGCCAAAGAATAGAAGATGCCAATTTTGATTTAAATTTGGCTCCTATGCTAGACATGATGGTGGCATTAGTACCTTTTCTATTGCTTTCGATTGCTTTTGTACGATTGGTTGTAGTTGATACACCTATTCCTCAACCAGTTCAATCTGCCATCGAGAAGAATAAAAAAGATAAAAATCCTAAAGTTGTGATTAATATGCATATTCATCATAAAAAAGGGGTTAGAATTGCAATTCAAGACCGTGGTAAAAGAAAAAACATCTTAATTCCATTAAAAGATTCTGCATTTGATGTTGAGAATGTTCATCAAAATCTTGTACAGCTCAAACAGAAATATCCGCAAGTTTTTAAGATGGAAGTCTTTCCAACCGAACTTGTAGCCTACAAAGATATTATCAGTCTGATGGATTCAGCTAGGTCAAGTCTGAAAGAAGATCCTGAGCTCTATATAGAAGATCCAGCTACTGGAAAGAAGATTGTAACGAAGTTGATGTTTCCCAACATTACATTTGGAAACATTATAGGAGATAAAAATGGCTAGAGTTAGAACTCGGCATAGAGTGAGACAAGCGAGCTATTCTCTTCAACTAACGGCTATGGTTGATTTATTCACTATATTATTGGTTTTCCTTTTAAAGTCTTACAGTACAAGTTCAATTCAAGTTTCACAAATTGATGACCTTAGATTACCAACCTCATCAGCTGTTAGCGAACCAGAAGAGGCTTTACTTTTAGTGGTATCAAAAAAAGGTATTTATATTGATGATAAACAGGTCGTACCTATGAAGGATGGTAATATAGAAGAAAACTATCTAGATGTAAGTGATCGTCATTTTATTCGCAAGCTTTACGAAGAACTCGACAAAGAAGCGAAAAAGTCTTTAGAAATAGCTGAAAAGAACGATAAACATAAGTTTAAAGGAAACTTGATAGTTCAGGCAGATCATAACTTAAATTATGCAATATTAAAACGTGTGATGTATACAAGTATGCTTGCAGGCTACGCAGATGTAAAACTCGGCTTGATGGGATTTGAGTAATGTTTCGATTTTTACTTATCTTTTATTCTGTTTTAACTTTCGCAAGTGACAAGAATCACAGAAATGAAGATATATCATCTTTAAAAACAGAGCTTTTGATTCAACAGAATGAAAAAAAAGCAATGTCGCAACTGAATAAATTGATAAACAAACAAAAGGGCACACCACTTGAAGCTGATCTTTTATTTCGAAAAGCTGAGCTTTATATGAGAATGTCTAAGACAGATCGTTTTTTTGATATTCATAGAGAATCGAGTACAATTGTACGACTAGCTCCTAAAAGAGTTCATAAAGCAAACCCCAAAAGAAATATTCGCGCTGCAATTTCTATATATGAAAATCTCATTCGAAGACACAAAAATTATCGCGATCTTGATTTGGTTTTGTTTAATAATGGCTTTGCGAGACAGCAGTTAGGACAAATAGAAAAATCAGAATCAAACTATTTACGAGTCATATCAGATTTTCCGCATTCGAATTTGGTTCCTGAAAGCCATCTTGCTATTGGTGAAATGAGATTTGATAAAAACAATTTTAATAAAGCTAAGTATCATTATGAAGCTATTAAAAAGTATCCACAATCAAGGGTATATCCCTATGGAAGATACAAATTGGCCTGGGCCTTGTACAACCTTGAGAGCGGCAACAAAGCAATTAGCGAGTTAGAAGCAGTTATAGCTTACAGTCAAAAAAGTGAAAACTCAAAAAATCATTTAGATCTTAAAAATGAAGCGCTTAATGATTTGGTTTTGTTTTTTAGTGATACCTACCCATCAAAAAATGCATTGTCTTACTTTCGTAAAGTTGCAGGAGATAAGGATGCAGTATCTTATGTTTTGAAACTCGCTAAACTTTATAAACGTCACGGTAAATTATCAAGTGAACAACGAGTATTGAAAGATATTATTGCTGACATGAAATCAGATCCAAATGTATCAACTGCCTATGATCGCTTAATACGATCGCATAATGATAGTCGACAATGGGCAAATATTCGAAATGAGTTAGAGTCTTTCTTTGCTCACTGTGACGTCAAAATGAAATGGAATCGTGATAATCCTGAACTAGTTCAATCTTGTCAAAAAACTTTCGACGGCTTGGCTTTACATTTCATTAAAAAATGGGATGAAAAAGACATAAAACAACCTAATGTACCACAAAGAGTTTCGAGCTTAGATCTTGCATATCGACTCTATCTCGAAAGGGCAATTGGTAAAGATCAAGAACCATCTGTTCGTTATGCATTTGCTGAGTTTTTGTATCGTAAAAAGAACTACAAAGAAGCTAGTGAAAATTATTATTTAGTGGCACAAAGAACTAATGATAAGAAAATTAAGCATGATGCATCATATGCTAGTATCTTTACACTTCAAAAATCAGTTCAAGATAAATGGACAGAACCAGAATCTGAAAAGCGATACATGGAATTGGCCGCTTTTTATATTCAAGAACATCCTAAAGGTAAATTTGTCGAAAAGGTTGATTTTAAAAGAGCATTTATTGTATATGACAATGCTCGTTATGCCGAAGCAGCACCACTCTTAAAAAAACTGGGAGAGAAATACTCTAAGAAAAAGCAGGGAAGAAAGGCACAAGATCTATATCTTGATATTCTTAATATCAATAAGGATTATTCTGGTATCAAGAGCTATACAACTACATTACTCGGTCAAGAAAACCTACCTGAAAGAAAGAAAAAACTAAAAAGCTTGTATGAACAGTCGTATTTTGCAGAGATTCAAAGTCTTGAAACAAAGTTAAAAACCAAGGAAGCGATTGATTCTTATCGAAAATTTGCGATTGAAAATCAAACATCTCCGCTTGCAGATAAAGCAATGTGGAATCGAATTCAATTGGTTCAGAAAACCTCTGATCTCTATGAATTGGCTATTGCTGCCAATGAAATGAATCAGTTTTTTCCAAATTCACAATTTACGAAAGATGCTCTCATTTTATCAGCTCAAGCATATGAAGATCTTGGAGAGTTGAGTCATGCAAAGAATGCATTGGGAAAACTAAAAAAACTAGATAAGCAAGAAAGATCAAAGTGGGAATTGCTTGAAATTCAATTTTCTTTTCTTTTAGGCGAAAAAATCAATCATGAGGCAAAACTTCTAGAATTAGCTAAGAATAAAAATTATAGCTTAAAATCACAAAGTCTACTTTGGTTTTTGAAAGAACAAGGTCGTTTAAGTGTTAAAGCTAAAAAATATCTTGAAGAAAATGCTAAGCCTGAATACAAGAGTCAGATAATGCTTGAAAGAGCTCAAGACTTTTTTCGAAGGCAGAATTACCGAGAAGCATTTAAAATTTCATCTAAAGTAATAAGCAAAAAATCTAAATCTCTTTCAGAGCAAAAAGCTCAAGCTCGTTTTCTACAAGCACAAATCCTCTCGCTAGAACACAAGAACCAGTCTGTGAAGGCAAGGCCTGAACGTATAGCACTGGTTGTGGGATTGAAAACCGAAAAACTAGAAAAGACACAAAAAGCCTTTCAGGCTGCAATTTCATATTCTCAAGATCCGAAGTTGATTGTCGATTCACTTGTAGCTTTATCTGAGCTCTATACTCAATACTCAAATGATATTCGAAGTATGAAGTTACCAAAAGAGGTACCCCCACAAGATGCAAAAGCTTTTTATGCCGAGATTGAGAATTTAGCGATGCCTATTGAGGAAAAAGGTGTTGAAACAATGGAAGATGCACTAAAACAAGCACAAAAATTAGCTCTATATGATGGCAGTATATCGCTTATACGGGAAAAACTAGCAAAACTGAACCTTAAGAAACCTGAAAAGATAAATTGGATTTTTCAATTGCCAGATTATGCTACCCCAGAGATTGAGGAGGTAGGCTCATGAAATTTCTCCTTCTCAGCTTATTCTTAACAGCTTGTGCTGGGGTGCCAAAGAATAAAAAATTGGCACCCAAAGAGTATACTATTAATTTAAAAAGTAGATCATCTCAACAAAAACAAAAACTATCTTGCAGTACATCGATTGAATCAAAAAGCTGGAAGCAACTTCTAAGTATTGCTAATTCCTGTATTTCTAATAAAAACTTTAAGAAATTAAAAATTGTCTCTCAAGAGATATCAAAGATATCTTCACAATCTCCATGGCATTTTTACTATAAGAGTATTCTAGCTGAACAAGATAAAAATACAGCACTCAGTCTTTGGATGATCGAAAAAGCTATTGAAAGAGCATCAGTTGGAATTTTTTATTACCAAAAAGCAAGACTACTTTGGATTCAAGGTGAAAGACAATCCGCCTATATCGCTTTAGAGAGGAGTTTGAGTCTCGATTCATATAATCCAGAAGCCAGATTTTTTCTTGGACAAATATTTACGTTAAATGGCGATAGAGAAAAAGCACAAGAAGAATTTCGTAAAGTTTTGAGTATTTTTCCATCTCATACTATGGCTCAAAGGGCTCTAGAAGTATTACAGCCAGAGAAAAAAAATATTCTTGCTCAACAGGAGGAGAACTAATGAGATTCGTTTTAATTCTTCTTTTTGTATTCTCACAAATTGTTTATGCAAAGAAAATTAAATATAGAAAAACTCAAGAAGTTAATTTTGATGAACAAAGCATTGATGGAGTGGCCAGAAAGCCAACAGGATCATTTCTTGTTCAAAAGCGAGGTATTAACTTCTTACCCTTATATAAAGTTGATGATCAATTTGATGAAAACATCCAGGAATCATTGGAGTATTTAAGGGAATAAATATGCAATTGTTTGTAGAACACTTTCATTCAGGAAAATTTAGAAAGTCGAAGATATTATCTCGATCTAGAATTCCATTTGTAATGGGATCATCTAGAGCAGCAAGTCTACGGCTTTTAGGAAAAAATATTGAAGGTGTTCATGCAGTTTTAGAATACCGTAAGCCATATTGGTACTTGGTTGCATGTGGTGGTAATGTTTTCTTAAATGAACAGAAAATTTTAGAGCACAAAGTAAAAGGTGGCGAATATCTTCGTATTGGTGACCATGATATTAGATTAGAGATTCAAGATGAAAAAACTGAATTTCATGTACATAACGATGAAGTATCTGGTGATCTAAATACACAACAAATTGTAATTTTATCTAAGCGAGGAGTTTTAGAGACAAAATTTATTTCTGCAACAGAAGCTTTTCATTTTTTTGATGGTGAAAAAGATGTGAGTTATCCCCCAGCTAAATCTTCTGAGTGGGAAGTAGAAAAGTTAGGAAATTTTCAGATCAAAAGAAGATTAACGACTCGACCAACTGAACTACAAAAGAAATCATTTCGTTTAGAGTTAGTTCAAAGTCAAGAAAATCGTACTAGTTTTATAGCCAGTACAGCTTTTTTACTTATTTTAGGGCTTTCTATTCTAAGTAGCAGAATGCTTCAAACAGACAAGGTGGAAGCTCCTAAAAATAATAAATTTGTTAAAATGATTTATGACTCTCAAGTTGTAGAAAAGCTGCAAAAAGAGGCAAAACAATTACAGACAAAGAAATTCTCTACTCCTCAGCAAAGAAAAGTTGCATCGACTCCTGTTCAAAAACAACAAGTTGCAACAAAAGCTATTAAAAAAATTCGCGCTGCTGGTTTGTCAAAGTTGGTTGGTAAAATTGCAAAAAGAGCCAATTCACAGGTAAAGCAGATAAAGATCAATGGTAAGAGTGCAGATCGCTTAGATACGTCACGTAGCCTTTCAAGTTTAAGCAGCTCTTCAACTAAGTCTGAAAAAGCTAAAAATCTAGGTAAGCAATACAAGCTTGCTGCAGTCTCTACTGATGGTAAATCAAGTGGATCTGAGTCTTACAAGAAAGGTACACAACTAGGTAAGGCCAATGTAGGTTCAGCAAATGTAAATATCATTGAAGAAGAAACAAAAATTGAGGGTGGATTGGATAAAGAAGTCATCGCTGAGTATATTCGATCTAAGCTTGGACAAATCCGATACTGTTATGAGCGCCAATTAAGTGCTCAACCCGATTTGCATGGGAAGGTATTAGTTAAATTTATCATTGGACCAAAAGGAGAAGTATCAACACAAAGTGTTGGTAGCACAACATTAAATAACGCCAAAGTCGAGGGATGTATTTTGCGGCGAGTATCTAAATGGGTTTTTCCGAGTCCTAAGGGAGGAACAAAAGTCAAAGTGACTTATCCTTTCTTATTTAAAAGTATCAATTGATACTTTAGGACCATTTAGAGCTAGGAGGAGAAATGCGCGCGCTATACATTTTTATGATTATATTGGCTTCAGAGTTTGTTTTTGCTCAAAGTTCTCAATATAAAAAGGCTGAAAAAAAACCAGTAAATGAGGCTAGCTCAAATGAGAACGAGCAAGCAAAAGATCAAAAAATTGATCTTGAGAAGCTTGAAAAGCAATATTGGACCCCTCAGGATAAAGAATTCAAAGTTGTTCAAAATCGTAAATTTTCAAAAGAAGGTAGAATTGCAGCCAGCTTACAAATAGGTTCTTTAATTAACGACCCCTATTCAAAAGGACTCAGCAATAGTTCTGCAACAGTTTCCTATTTTTTTAGTGAATTTTCAGGTTTAGAGTTAAATTATACTAAGTATTCACTTTCAGATAGTAAACTAGTTGAAAGATTTAAAGAAAATAATGGTACGACTCCCAATTTTAACCGTCAAGATTCTTTTATTGGTATGAATTACGTATGGGTTCCCATTTACGGTAAAATCAGCTGGTTCGACAGCAAAATCGTTTACTTTGACATGGCTTTTGCTCCTGGTCTGGGAATGAGTTTTTATGATCAACAAACAGATAACAATACTGGTGAGACTGAAGGGGCTTTGACTTTTACTCTAGATATTCAACAGCACTTTTTCTTTCATAAAAACTGGGCTGTGCGTGCTGATTTTAAAACTAGAATTTATGAAGAAGATGTTTTGAATGCTAGCGGTAGTTTTTTTCGTACAGAATCAAACGTAACAAATATATTTTTACTAGGAATTACTTACTATCACTAAGGAGCTGCAGATGAAATTTATAGTTTCTGCACTACTATTATTCAGTCTCAATCTCTCTGCAAAAATGTTAGAGGGTGGAGTAAACTATGCAAAACCAAGTGTTGAGCTTGAAAATGAAGACGGCGGGGTCATTGAAAGTTATAAAAAGAAGATTACAAAATGGTGGGAAAAGAATAAGCCAGATATTTTTCTAAGCAAAGAAGAAAAACAAAAAAAAGTTCAAAAGAAAATTGTTAAAGAAACAAAAGAAGATTTAATAGAGAAATTGCCCGTCTACACTTCAAAGAAAAAAGGAACTTCGACTCAAGAATATACAAAGGCATTAGTGAATACTAAAAATAAAAAGATTTTTACAATAAATAAACCTTCAATTGATGCAGATCCAAAACTACCGAAATACAAATCTGGGGTTTCGTATCTAAAAAATGTAAGAGTTAAAAAAATACCTAAAATAAATATAGGTCGTGAAGCTGAGATCTCTATTGAAGACTGGAAAATTAGAGAATTTGAAAGTTTTCAACAAAATTATCAAGATGTTGTCCCTTTGCCTAGTATTGCAAATTCATCAGAGTCTGATTTTAAAAAATTTCTTGGCAAGCCTGTTAAATTGGCAAAAAACTCAATAGATTTAAAGATTATGACTCTCAAAAGTCTTGGTCTTTCAGCTGAAAAAGTTCAGGCGATTCAGTACTATCTGATTCAAGAAAAAGAATTTCCAGCTCTTACTTATAAAGAATTGAGCCAAGAGGAACTTCAATTTTTAAAAGCAATGATTTACTTTGATAAAGGAGATAAATGTCACATTGCCGCAGGACTGTATTATCCTTTAACAAAATCAAAAAAACAAAAGATTAGAGAACTCGCTAAACTCCACTTTGGAGTATGCAATCATTTGATGGGACTGTACAGTCAATCAACCAAGTACCTTTTTGAGGCAAGTTACTTTGATAATATAGACTATGCTAAAGTCGCATACAATACTCTTTTGAATGATATACCAGAAAGTTACGAGCTAGAAATATCGGAACATTTTTATAAACAAAAGAGATCTGATTTTGTATCTGAAAAGTTTCTCAATAAATACAACTATTTTATTGCAAAATACTTGGCTAAAATCAAAAACTACAAACAAAGTCTTAGCTATGCTTCAAAAGTAAGTAAGAAATCTAAATACTGGCAAAAAGCCACTTATGTTTCTTCTGTTGCTTCTTACTTTTTAGGGGCAAAGAACAATGCATTCCAGCAGATGAACCAGTTGTATACAAATTTGAAAGATAAAAATTCAAGAGACGAAAACTTATTTTCGCTGTTAAGTATTAATCTGGCTAGAGTATCCTTTCGCAACAAAAACTATTCTTCTGCAATCGAGAAGTACCGTCAAATCGATAAATCTCACCCTATGTGGTTACAGGGTTTGCAAGAGCAAGGATGGACTCAGTTACAGATTAAAGACCCTAAGGGTGCGATTGGAAATATGCACTCTATTCATTCTCCTTATTTTAAAAGTGCTTATAAGCCTCAGTCTTATGCGATTCGAACTATAGGCTATTTGGATTTATGCCAGTATCCCGATGCTTATCGAAGTTTAACAAATCTTGAAAAAATATATAGGGGATCACATGCTTCTGTTAAAAAACTCAACCGAGAATTAAAAAGTAATCAAGACTATTATAAACTCTCTCAAGACTATATTTTAAAGAGAAAACTACCCAAAAAACTTTCTGAGAAAGTAATGAAAGAGGTGGTTCGCCAAAGAAAATTTATTGCTTTGCAAAAAAGTATTGAATCTTTAAATGAAGAAAAGTCACAACACACTTATCTAACAAATATTCTTGATAAAGATCGAAAAAAGATTCTCTGGCTAAAGAGAAAAGCGATAAAAAGAGCTAAGTCTTGGGAAACGAAAATTAAAGTTTCAAAAAAGAAAAAGAAATTTGAAAACCTAGTGATCTTTAGACAAAAAAGAAATTTTGAAAGAAGACTCGCGAAGTACTATGATTTTCAAATTAAAACTTTACAAGATAGTAAAAAAGAGTTTCAAAGCTTCTCAAAGAAACTCATTGCTGAAGCAAAGCCAAGAAGGAAAAGTCTTCAAAAATTAGCTGGCTCGCAGGTTAAAAAATATTTTGTTAAAATAGAGAACGATCTAAAACTTGTCATTGAGAACAATGAATTTCTTAGATACGAGGTTTTTTCTGGAAGTGGAGAGAATATTCGCTTTCTAGCGGCTGGTGGCAAGGTAGAAAAAAGAAGAATTCCAGCTTCGATTCAGCCTAAATCGAAAGATCTTAAGTTTGAGTTTGAAGGGGAGTTTTGGGCTGATGAAATTGGCTATTATAGGTCGACTTTAAAATCCAACTGCCCTAATCGCACGGCGGCAAGATAAGGAGAATGAAATGAAACATATTATCACTATACTTTTAGTACATAGTATTTCTTTTGCTTCACAAGAAATCGAAAGTAAAATTCAACAACTTGAAGAAAATCAAAACAATGCAATGGCAAATTATAAAGCTTATGAGGATAATCTAGAGATTGTTGATGAGAATATATTAAAAATTAGTACGGTAATTTCTGAAATTCAAGAAAATCAAAAAGCTTTAAAAAAGCATTTTGAAAACTCAGATAAAAATAAGGTAAAACTTATTGAGCAAAAAAAGAAGTTGGGTTCCTTTATCAATGAGGAGAAAAAGAAGAATGCTGTAGATCAAGATCAAATAGTAAGACTGCAAAATAAAATCAAAGCTTTAAAAGCAAATCAGCTAAAAAGAAGTATAAATATTAGTGTCTATGAGGAAAAGATTTCTGAGATTGATACTGAACTGAATGGCTGGCAACAACAGAATCAAAGAATTGCTGATCTACAAAAGACTCTCAGTGAAAAGGAAAAGGCTGCTATAAAAGAAAAGAAAAGCTGGCAAGCCAAGAAGAAGAACTACGAGTCTGAATCTAAAAATTGGCAAAAGATTGCTGATCAATCGAAGAAAAAGTATTTTCAATTTAATAAATTAAGTGGAGAGTGATCGGCAAAGTTCGCTGACAAGTCGAGGAAGCCGAGGACTCATCAATGTCATCTCTTTGGCTGGAAAGCTAATTTTATTGATTTTTTTCCATTTGTTATCAGAAAAGTGTCTTTTTAATTCTTGCCGATCTATTGCTTCTGAAAACAAGAGCGTATCATAATTATTTGTATTTAGATATTCTCTATCAACGCGTCGATAACTTGTGGACTGATTTGCATTCACCAAATTGCATTTAGCTAGTGCTTCAGACAAAAAATTATCTTTTCCCTCAATAAAATAAGGGTCAAAATCGTGAAGCATTAAAAAATGATATTTTTTTGTGGAGTGAACAACAAAATTCCAATCTTGATTCCACTGCTGAATAATTTCTTTTGCTTTCTTTTTAGATTTTGAAATAGCAGCAATTTCTTTTACCATTAAGGGAAAATCTTTAAGACTTTTTGCTGAAAAGAGTTTAACTTTGATTTTTGCTCGAGAAAGTTCCTCAATTAGGCTACCGTAATTTAGATCCACTCCTATAACCCAGTCAGGCTTAAGAGCGATTATTTTCTCAGTTTGATATTTAGATTTTTTTGAAATTTTCGGCAATTTCTTTGCTGATTCTGGATAGAGAGAATAGTCAGACGTTGCAATTAAACTATCTTGTTTTCCAAGACTATAAAGAATTTCAGTACTTACGGGCTCCAAGCTTATCATTCTTAATGCATAGGCTGGAGCACTGAAAAGGCAGAATATCAAAATGAGAAACATGCTATTGATATGTTCTTTTCTATTGAGGATTACAAGTTTTTTTTCCGATAAGCTTTTATGTCAGCAAAGAAATTAGGTGGGATTCAGTCTGCCATTGAGAGTATGGCTGGATTAACAAAAGAACAGAGAGCAAGTATACTGGCTCAGATTGCTATGACAGACCCGGGCCTTGCCGAAGAGCTTCGTAAGCATCTTTTTCAGTTTGAAGACATTGTAAAATTTCTTCCCGAAGATTTTCGAAAGCTACAACAAAAGGCAGACTCAAAAGTCTTTTATATTGCATTTCGTGGTTTGGATGAAGGTTTTAGAATGGAGTTGAAAAAACTTCTGTCACAAAGAGCATTTGATATTTTGATGGATAATATTGAGTCGATAGGGCCACAAAAAAAATCTAGAGTGGATGAATGTCGCCAGGAGCTTCTTCAGTTTATACAAGACTTGGCAAAAAAAGGGGAGATTGCTCTCCCCGATAAATGGTCAAATGATGAATATGTTTGATCATAAGTTCTGTAGATTGAGTTTACCTTCACTTACTGCCTTTCCTTGAAGCGCTGGTATTTTCACAGCCGATCTTAGTATAGCTTCTTTCATATCACGAAAACTCGCGTTAGGATGATTCGAAAGATAAAGAGCTGCTGCTCCGGCCACGTGTGGTGTTGCCATTGAAGTACCATCCCAAGTAATGTTAAGGCCAAGCATATCAATTACAGTATCAGTGTACAGGTCGCTCGAAGGAACCGTTGAAAACACTTTTACACCAGGAGCGCCGATATCTACGCTGCGAAGTCCCCAGTTTGAAAAACTACCGAGCTGATCATTTTCATCAAGAGCAGCAACAGAAAGAATGTTCTCATGGTCGTAGGAAGCAGGGTATGCGGGTTGTGAATCAGTATCATTGTCATAACCTACACCTTGTTTGCCATTTCCAGCAGCAGCAACGAACAAAACGTCATTATCCAAAGCATATTGAATCGCATCTTTAAGGGCTTTGTTACCATCGGGGTCATTGGGATCTTCCCCTATAGAGCCCCATGAGTTGGATAGAATTCTAGCTCCATTATCTACAGCATATCGAATGGCTTTGATCGCATCTGCAGTTGTTCCACTGCCTTCATCAGAAATAAACCTAAGACTCATTATTTTTACATTTGGTGCTACACCAGCAATTCCTTTTCCATTATCGCCTCTTGCAGCTACATTGCCAGCGCAATGAGTACCATGGCCAGGGTTGCCTCCCCCAAGTAGCAACTGAATCGGAGCGGTGTACTTGTCGTAGGGTTTGTTATCATTCGAAACAAAGTCCCAGCCAACAAGGTCATCTATATATCCATTGCCGTCATCATCAATACCATTGTTTGGAATTTCCTTTGTATTTCTCCACAAATTGTCAACAAGGTCCTCATGAGTATAGTCTACTCCGGTATCAATAACAGCAACTATGACTTCTTCTGAGCCTTTTCCAAGGCGTCTCCATGCCGCTGTGGCACCAATATCCTGCAGTCCCCACTGAGATGAAAATTGAGGGTCAGCTCCTTGTCCACCACTACCCGTGCTAGGTATAGCAGGATTGTCTTCGCCAGGTGCGGCTTTGGTAAAGCTAGGTAGTTGTAACGGACCAAACTTAGGAACATGGAGCATAGGCTTCATTTTATAGTTTTTTTGAATATAGCGAATTGCAGGATCATCATTTAATATCATCCTCGCTGATTTTTCAGATTCTACCTTAACTCGAACCCAGCCTTCTCCAAGAAATTCACCTTCTTGAAATGCTTGGATACTCTTCTGTGCAAATTTTTGATTTTTGAACTGGATTAAAAGTTCCTCAGCTTGTGTAGCTGTAGTAAAGCCCAATATGCCAATGGCCATGATTAGCTTCTTCATGATTCCTCCTTGATCAATGATTCCCCTAAGAAGTTATGATTCCCTCCAAACTTCTTTTTGTTGTATTTGTGCGTGTTGAGGTTTCTTGTTCAATTTCAGCCTGCAGCTCATCCTGCATTTAAGATGTGCTCAATTTTCAACTCTTGTGAGGTGGCTTTCGCCATATCTCTGAGCTTCAAAGCTGCGTTATTCTTAAATGAATGCGATCTGAAGGCCTCATATCAAAGCTGAAACAACAACTACGAATTATTGTATGGAATGCATGTTTCGTGGGCAAGACTTCGGTAGAGAAAGTCTTGTTTCTTCGTCAAATGAATATCTATTAGCTGAAAATCAATTAATGCGAAACGTTAGCATGGGACCCTTTTGCTGAGTTTTGTTAGCATTTTACCGAGTGAAAAAGCAGAACCAGCTAGCGAATGAGCTTCTATTTACGACTAAAGCAAAAGATTGGATATCATGGGGACAAAAAAGCTCCTTATGGCCCATTCCTTTTACAACTGCTTGTTGCC
>CAZZCP010000027.1:26114-27616 GCA_964653235.1 uncultured Pseudobdellovibrionaceae bacterium
TTGAGTTACAATCTGTGTTAGGACCAAAGTATGACATTGCTTATATTGGGGCCGCGAATATCCGTTATGCTCCCAAACAATCTGATCTCTTACTCGTTGCTGGTACTATAACTCACAAACACATCTCAACTATCAAAAAAATATACAATGAGATGCTTGATCCAAAATATGTAATTGCTCTTGGTGCTTGCAGCTCATCGGGGGGGATGTTTCGTTCTTATAGTGTGGTTCAAGGTATTGACCAAGTTTTACCAGTGGATATTTTTGTTCCAGGTTGTCCACCACAGCCAGAGGCTATTGTTGATTCTGTTTTACTGTTACAAGAGATGATGGCTTCGAACATGCCAAGGCCATGGAAAGATCATTGGAGTCAATCGGCCGATGCCTAATATTCAAAAGTTGAAAATGGATTTAAAAGGTAGTTTTGATATAGAGGAATTTTTATTCTTCTATGAAAACTCTTATCACTACATATTGGTGCCGGTAGATGAGCTTTTGGCAGTCTGTACGTACTTCTTTGAAAGTAATAGTTTTGACTACCTTGTAGACTTATTTGCCATTGAAAAACAGATTGGGAAATTTCAAATCGTCTATCAGTTTTTAAACTCAAAAAGTCAATTTCGCATATTCTTAAAAGTAAATGTTGATGAAAAGATTAGAGTCTCTAGTATTCAATCTGTTTGGAAATCTGCAAATTGGTTAGAGAGAGAAGTTTTTGATATGTTTGGTATTGAGTTTCTAGGGCATAGCAACTTAAGAAGGATCCTCAATCCACAAAGTTTTAATGGATTTCCTTTACGAAAAAATTTTCAGATTCAAGAATACCAAATTAAAGAAGAAGACTTTTATTTTGATGATGGATCTTGTTTTAAAGAGCTTTCGGATGATGTTTTTCCAATGCAGATTGATCCAAGTTACCCAGCGACTCAGGGTAACTTATCTTTATTTTTGGCTATTCAAGATGAAGTCATTGTGAAAGCGGGAGTTGAAATTGGATTTTTACACCGAGGTTTAGAGAAAACTGCAGAGCAAGTAGACTATCAAAGATTTATTCCATTTGTAGAAAGACTCAACTACAATTCTAGTCCAATAAACAATATTGGGTTTTGTAAATTGGTTGAAAAATTCTCTAGAATTGAGATACCAGCAAAGGCTCAGGCGATTCGAATTCTCATGTGCGAACTAGCCCGAATCTACGACCATTTTCAATGTTTCATTGCTCACATAGAAATTTTTGAAATGCACAATTTAATAATGAGAATCAAAGCAGTTCAAGAATCCATTGCTTCTGTTTTTGAGAATTATACTGGATCAAGGCTAGGACTTTCAGCATCAAGAATAGGTGGCATGATTTCTGATACTCCAGAGGGATGGTATGAAGATGTAATTCACTTATCCCCCCAAATTACGAGACTGCTTTCCTACCTAGAGTTAAATTTGTTTTGTAATAAAATTTGGCAACAAAGGGTGCAGGGAATTGCTGAAACTACTGCCGAACAAGC
>CAZZCP010000028.1:0-27091 GCA_964653235.1 uncultured Pseudobdellovibrionaceae bacterium
CCCCAGTTACATTGCTGATTGATTATCAAATTGCAATTTCTACAGGAGCTATTTATTGCCTTTATATGTGCTGTTTCGTTTTTTACCTTGGCATTTACTCCTCTCTTAAAGGCTACTCTGCGGCCAGATATTTTGTTTTTGCGTGGAGTTTCTTTTTGTTTGGAATGATCGTCTTACAGCTTATGAACTTTGGTATTTTACCAAGCAATTTTTTTACTGAGTACTCGATGCAAATTGGCTCAGCTCTTGAAATGCTTCTTCTTGCCTTTGCATTGGGTGAAAAATATAGAAAAGCAGTGATAGAGAGATCTCATTACGAAAAGCAGAAGGCGATAAATCAAGTAGCTCGACAAGCGGCTCATGACATTCGCTCGCCCCTTACTGCTTTGAATATAATCACTAAGAGTGGTAAACTACAAGATTCCGATGTGTCCTCTCTATTACAGGAATCAATAGATAGGATTTCAAAAATATCAGCTGACCTATTGTCTTTGACGCGTCAAAAAACAGAGGAGAAAAAGATTCAAGAGATCTCTGTTTCTGAGCTCAATCGCATGATAGTTAAAGCGATTGAATTTAAAAATCGAATCAACAAAAATTTGATTCAAATTCAATTGCAAAATATAAATGGTACTAAGGTTTTTGTCGATCCAGATCAGTTTATTCGAATCATTGACAATATTGTTAACAATGCTTTAGAGGCAAATGATAATAATTTAAATATCGAAGTTGTTTCTCAATTTCGATATTCTCGCTATCACATCGAAATCATTGACCGTGGCAAAGGCATCCCTAAGAAGGTTTTGAAAGATTTAGGCAAAAAAGAAATTTCTTTTGGTAAAGTAGAAGGAAACGGGATTGGTCTTTTGTATGCCTATCAAAAATTAAAAGTATGGAAAGGGAATATACGAATTCACTCTAAAGAAACAAAAGGAACTCGTGTCGAATTGATTTTGACGGCCTCTTAAAGTATAGACTTTCTATGGCGAGTTTTTTGACAAAATCTGAAAATATTCTTGAATGCGCTCTTCCTGTTTTTGCAGAAAATTTAAATGAAGCCGATGATTTGATTCTCTATTTGCATGGCTTTCCTGGAGCCTATCAAAAACAAAGCTTTAAACAAAGACGAGCTGTAGATTCTTTGTACTCTGTACTAAAACCAAATCAAGCCTTTCTTTACCCTCTCTACACCCAAGATCGACCTTTTTCACCCAGGCAGTCTTTTCAAAAGATTTTAAAAACCTTGTTTAGTCTCAATATTCGACGGCCGATCCATTTGATGGGGCAGAGCTTTGGTGCACTATTGGCCTTGAATTTGTGTCGTGAAATTCCTGTGAGTAAAGTGTCGCTCCTTACCCCCTTTGTTGGTTATGAAGATGTAAGTATCATTGAAAATTTTGTGCGTGATTTTGCAGCAAGTCTGCCGGTCTTGATTCCTGAAGATGAAATATTAAAAGTCAGCCGCGAGATTTTGGCCCTTATGAAAGTTGCAAATCAAAGCATACAAGAAATAGAAGCAAATCTCTTACTTGCCACCAGAGATGAAAAGCTACCTATCGAAAACTTTCAAAAGCTCTTCGCTGAAATTCAAAATCCTCAATTGAAAATTGAAGAAATAGATGCTGAGCATTCGCTGCTTGATGCAAAGAATTTAGAGACATACTTTCAGTCTGCACTCGAATGCCAATAACATTAGATGTTATCGGGTATAATGCTTTTCAAAGCCTGTGACTCTAGCTAGCATCAGCTCTCATTCTGATAGTGGGAGTTTTATGTCTAATCTTTCTTGGCACAAAGTTGCCGATAAAGTAACAGATTTAAAACTTATTTAAGGGGTATCTATGTCTTATCAAGAAATTTAAAATCTAGAGAATATAGAAGAAACGAGAAAACAAATTCACCATGCGGCTCAAATTCTAGCCGTAGTCGCAAATGCTTTTGTTGAAAAACAAGATGATGATGGGCAAAGTAACTTCTCTTGGAACATTGAGGAGAATTGTTTTGAAACTCGAACTTTCGCCGGTTCAGTGAGCAATTTGAAGATTCAATTGGATATAAAAAATGCCAAAATTCTTTTTGATCGAAATAGAGAGAAAAAAGAGATCTCATTGCATGCTCGTAGTCTAGGAGAAGTGGAAAATTTTATCAGCAGGGAGCTACAAGAAGTGGGTTTGCGTGCCACCGAAGTGGCTTGGCAGCCGTCCTATGATGTTCCGGCGCATAAAGTAGAAGAGCGCAAGACTTTATTTGATTTGGATGAAAAAGCTCTCTCAACACTGAGTGATCTGTTTCAAAATGCCTTTTTACTTTTAAAGGCTTTTGAGAGTTCTGAAAAGGCAAGTGAGACCAGATGTTGGCCACATCACTTTGATGTTGGCAACCTAATCTTACTTGGTGAAAAAGTAAATGATGAGCAAGCTTCTGTGGGACTTGGTTTTTCTCCAGGTGATGATACCTATTCTCTTCCTTATTTTTATGTAAGCCCTTGGCCTTATCCTGCTAAAGAAAAATTAAAAAGTTTAATCTTGGGGCATTGGCATACCGAGAATTTTACTTCAGCGATTTTAGAGATTTCTGAAATTTTAGAGAGCTCACAACAGATGCAAGAGATTCAAAAGTTTTTATTTATGGCTTTAGAGTCAAGTAAAAGCTCCCTCACAAGCGAGGAGAGAAAATGAAAAAAGTTGCATTAATAAAATGGGATGAACTGCAAGATCGAAAACCCAGCTATGCCCTGGTGGTCGAAGTGGATTTGGTTGTAACTCGCTTTGATGAAAATGTATCAGTTCTCTATGGGCGCTGCCTGCATCGAGGAGCTCTCATGGCAGATGGTCATGTTGAAGGTCAAAATCTAATTTGCGGAGTTCACGGTTGGGACTATCGCCTCGATACTGGGGTAAGTGAGTATGCCAACTCTGAGGTATTGCATCGATTTTCTTCATGGATTGAAGATGGACAGGTTTGGGTTGATGAAGATGAGATCCAATCTTGGGCAGATGAGCACCCTCAGCCCTTTCGCAGAGACGAATATCTTGGCCTTTATCAAGATCCACATGCCACTGAAGAAGAGCCCTACAATCATTTTATTCAACAGCTAGCTCGTGAAGGCTTGAGTCGTTTAGGTCATCACGGACCAGTGGATGCAATGGGCGTTGAGCGCAATGAGCTTCCCACTTGGGACAGCATTCAAGTCATCACGGCGCAGTTGGCAAAACCACCGCTCTTAGATGATGAAGAAGTAAAAACCGATGTCGTTATAGGTCCTACTTCCCAAAAGCCTCTAAAACTCGAGATCCCACTCTTTGTATCTGATATGAGTTTTGGAGCCCTTTCTGAAGAAGCAAAAATTGCGCTGGCGATGGGAGCCGAAATGTCGGGTACCGGCATTTGTAGTGGTGAGGGAGGAATGCTTCCAGAAGAACAAGGGGCAAACTCACGTTATTTTTATGAACTGGCCTCTGGGCGCTTTGGCTATAGTTTAGATAAAGTAAAAAAATGTCAGGCCTTTCACTTTAAAGGCGGGCAGGGAGCTAAAACAGGTACAGGTGGCCATCTTCCTGGAGAAAAGGTCAAAGGCAAAATTGCTAAAGTTCGAGGCTTAAATGAAGGTGAGGCGGCTATTTCTCCTTCGCGTTTTCCGGAGTGGACGACAGTTTCACAAATCAAAGAGTTTGCAGAGATGTTAAAACAAGAAACTGGCGGCATTCCGATTGGCTACAAGTTATCCGCTCAGCATATTGAGAAAGATATTGATGCTGCTCTCGAAGTGGGAATGAATTATATTATTCTCGATGGCCGTGGAGGTGGAACGGGAGCGGCACCTCTTTTGTTTCGCAACAATATTTCGGTCCCAACAATTCCTGCACTTGCAAGAGCTCGTCGACACTTAGATGCAAGCGATAGAAAAGACGTCAGTTTGATCATCACCGGAGGACTTCGAGTGCCTGCCGATTTTGTCAAAGTACTTGCACTTGGAGCTGATGCCATTGCTGTTTCTAATTCTGCGCTTCAGGCTATTGGTTGCCTTGGTATGAGGGCATGTCATTCGAACAATTGTCCTGTGGGAATTGCTACCCAGAAAGATCATTTGCGTAAAAGGTTGATCATTGAGGAATCTGCGAAACGACTTAAGAACTTTTTTGCGGCATCTACCGAGTTAATGCAAGTTCTTGCCCGCGCTTGTGGTCACCGTCACCTAAATGAGTTTGAATTGGAAGACTTGATTACCTTTGATAAGCACATGAGTGATTTAAGTGGAGTGGCTTTTGCCGGGGTTCGACAGTGAGCTTGTTGTGGGCCGAGATTTTAGTCGCTCTGATAGGACTTTATCTAAGTATTGGTTTTTTATTTTCACTATTCTTTTGCTTTAAAAAACTAGATCAATTTGATCCTGCAGCAAAGCATAGTAGCAAACTACTTCGTCTGATGCTTGTTCCTGGTACAAGTCTTCTATGGCCTTTTGTTATTTGGGTGCTATGAAACCAGGTGAGGGAAAGACCCATAAGTCTTGCGCTATACTTTGTCTAAAAGGCGGTATTCCCCCCATGTTTGTGACTCAGAGAGCGGGCAAAAAGTCCTACTATCTCGTCACCGATCGCTCTGGAGAGCCTATTCGGGATCCCATTTTAAAATATGTCGGAGACAGCATCACAGTTTCTGGAGAAGTTCTGGAGCTTGAGGATTTGAAAATCTTTCAGATCGATGTTTCTAGTATTCAAAGAAGAAGCCTGGCACAGAAAGAGTAAAAAGGTGATTCTTTTTTGCAATTTTTTCTCTAGATTTTACTCTATTGCCTCTTCTCAGGATTAGAGAAGGTACACCTTATTGCTAATAGAAGAGATATGTTTCCATATCTTCTTTTAGTTTTTATCTACGCCTCATTTGCTTACGCGCATTTTATGCCTCTGGCATAGTTGTTTTGTGAAAGCCGTTCAACTTTATGCAATAGATCTTTAATTCGGTAAGGTTTGCCTAAAAGCTCAATTGGATTGGGAAAATCATCAACATTAAAATCCTCAAGATATCCTGAAGCAATGATTATTTTAATAGATGGATTCCATTTAGCCACACTCTCTACCAAGTCTTTTCCAGAAAGTTTAGGCATGCTCAAGTCAGTAACTAGTAAGTCAATATCAGATGAATGATTCTGAATGTATTGGGATGCTTCAATAGAATCGTAAAAACTCTTGGTCATATGGCCTTTTTCTTTTAGTACCTCTTCGCACATAATAGCAATTTCTGGTTCATCATCCACCACGACAATATTTAAAAGTGAAGCCTTCTCTGAAAGTTTGTCTTGTTGTTTTAAGTCCAATCCTTCTGCCTTTTTCGGCTGCAAATCCAAACTGTATGGTAAACTAATGATTACTTTTGTACCCATATCTTTTTTTGAATAGATTTGTAAGTTTCCCTCATGCATTTCAATTACTCTTTTAACTACAGATAAGCCAAGACCTGTTCCCGATCCTTTTTTTTTGGTGGAGTAAAATGGGTCATAAACTTTTTTGAGAATTTCTTTTTCAATGCCTGGTCCATTGTCAGAAAAACTCATGATGATTCTTTGATCTCTGTCGTTTAAAAGCTCGATTTCCAATTTTGCATTTTTTTCTTTCACTGCTTGGATTGCATTGTTACAGATATTCAGAATGATTTGTCCTATCTGGTCAGCGCTACCATGAATTATGCAAGAGTCACCCAAGTAGTTTTTCAGTTCAATTTCAACATCGGGATTCATAGTTTTTTTTATGATTAAAAGATTGTCTTTTAAAACTTGAATCAGATCGAAGTCTTCAAAAATTTCTTCTATCGAGTTTCCAAAGGTAAGAATTTTATTTACATTGTGTTTCCCTCTCACAATGTAGGAGTGAGCCACTTCAATTGTGTTACTTCTCTCTTGTGGACTTAGATTTTCTTTCTTCATTTTTTCAAAGGCATGAAAAATTCCTTGAAAAATATTGTTAAACTCATGAGATATACCAGAGCCCAATAGATTCATTTCTTTTTCTTTTTGCGCTTTTTGTTCTTTTATAATCCAGTCTTTTTCTCTTTCAAAATCTTCATGGATTCGATCACAAAATTGATTGATTTGTTTTTCAAGAGAATGCCATTCTTTAAATTTAGATTTCGACTCAAAGTTTTGGCTTTTAATATTTTTAAGATTTAGCTTTGAAAAGTAGTTCTGGATTTTAGAAAAATTGTCCTTAAAAAGATAAGAAACAAAATAAGAAAATATAAAGCTTTGTATAATACAGAAAATGAAAAGTATAAGGCCAGCTTGTGAACTCCATTCTAGTTTTAAAAAAGAGAATGCAATTGAGTTAAGTGAAAATGTAAAAAAAAATGTAAATAATAATTTACCAAGTAAACTTGCACGAAATTGATTCAAAGAAGTGATGAGTTTATTCATTTGAATATCCTATCGGTTCGTTATGACACTAATATAAGGAATAGTTTAGAAACTTAGGGTAAAAGTTGGATGACGCTTTCAATCTTGTCTTCCATACTTTGGTCTTTGTCTGTTCTTGTTCCCAAACGAATAGAAGAAGAGAGCCTTGCAACTCCTTTTTCATGAAGCTCTTCGTGTATGGTCTTAAGAACATTCATTACTTCATCCCAAGAACCTTCGATGTTGGTTCCATAAGAGTGCATTTTATACTTTAGGCTTGAGTTTTTTAGTATTTTTTGTGTCTCTGCTATCCATTTAGAAACCGAAGTTCCTTCACCAATAGGGATCACACATAAATCCATAATTACATTCATATTAAGCAGCTTTCTTTGCCTGTTCATTCAGCCAGCGAATAATTTCTTCAACCGGAAGCGGCTTAGAGAATAAGTAACCTTGTGCATAAGGGCAACGAAAATTTCTTAACATTTGAAGGTGTTCGTCGGTTTCTACGCCTTCGGCAATCACAGGAATATTTAAACCTTTTGCCATCTTAATCATATTTTCAACAATAACACGCATTTTTGGGTTCTCTTCTACTTTTCGCGTAAAACTCTTATCGATTTTTATATTGTCGACATCGTAATTACTAATATAGCCAAGACTTGAGTAGCCAGTACCAAAGTCATCTAATGCGATTGAAAATCCTTTTTTTCTACATTTTGCAATCCAGTCTTCAACTTGCTTTCCTTCTACTAAAATTCTTTCAGTGATCTCAAGCTTGATTTGTCGTTTATTGATTTGATATTTCTCTGCGTAATCTTGTATGACTTTAAAAAATAAAGGATCTTGCAATTGTCTACCTGAGATATTGATACTTACAAAGTATTGATCATCGAGCATTTGATTGTTTTTAACCTGGTCACGAATTTTTGCTGTATTTTTTAAAGCTTCTTCTAAAATCCAATGCCCCATTGGTATAATCAGAGATGTTTCTTCGGCAATACTCATAAATATGTCAGGTCGAACCATACCACGAGTAGGGCTGTTCCAACGAATCAAACATTCAAAGCCAGCAACTTTATCAGTTTGAAGATTCATGATGGGCTGTTGGTATAGTAAAAAGTCTTTTGATTCTAAGGCATGTTGCAATTCAGCTTCAAACTTAATTTTAGAGATAACACTATCTTTTTCTTTCTTTTCTTTACGAGTTAGACGAATGACTTTATCGTGAGTATCAAGAAGAGATTCTTGTCTCAGGGCATAGGATTTTTTTAGATTCTCTCGATTTCGTTTTAGAAGCATCGTAATCATAAGTCTGACAATTGGGTCTGAATTATTGACTCTCTCAAGCAGTTGATCTGATGAAACAGTACTCAAGGTGGTTTCTTCAATTGAAACAGCAGAGGCTGAGCGATTTGCTCCATCTAAAATTGACATTTCACCAAAAATTTCACCAGCTCTCAAAACGGCGATCGTAGAGCGATCGGCACCTTCGCCGATATAGATTTCAATACTTCCTTTCTCGATGACATACGCAGTATCGCCTTGATCACCTTCAAGAAAAATGACTTCACCCTGCTGAGCAATAAGTTTTGATCCCGTTTTATGCATTGATATTCCTATATCTCGTAATTCATTCGGTGTAATACAGTTTAAGGATTAAGATTTTGATAAAAGTCTAGAGTTTAGTCAGGTCTAGTTTCTAGGCAGATTTTTTTTCTGTATCTTCTTGATACGTTTTTTCGCTGGCCACTCGTACAAACTTAATCAGCATATCTTTAGAATCAGGAAATTGGTCCATACCACGGTAGGCAATATTCTCAATCAACATTTTGTCTTTCTTTTCATCAACAGCAGATTGAAGAACCATGCAATAGATACTGATGTCTGAGTTGCCCTCAAAAATAACTTTTCTTCCTTCTTCAATCAGCTTTTCATTGTCATAGTGCATAGCTCTGACTTTGAATTCAAGTTGGCGAAAAAGATCACTGGTTAATTCTTCGGGTGCGAACATCATCAAAAATTCATTGCATTCACGATTGAGATGTCGATTGATTAGAGTATCAATGATATTGTGAAGATAGTTAGGTGTTCTACCATTGATTACTGCCCCCTTTTTAAAATAATTCAGAGCTTGTTTTGATATTCCGTCGTCTAGAAGCATCTTGCCAGAAGTTAAAAGGGCTTGTGAGACAATATATTTTAGATCATCTGTTTTTCTAGGGATTTTAATATAGCGATTGTAGTACTCATCAACTTCTTTATGATTGTAGGTCTTAATCGCTAGAATAAATGCGTTTTTTAAAAGTTGAGGGGATAGTGGGAAATGATGAGAAATTTTGCGTAGTGCTTTGTAAGCCTCTACATGTCTCTCTAAGCTATTTAAGCTATTGAATTCACCCACTAAACACTTAAAATGCATGCGGTTGTGCTCAAGTCCTTTTCGATATTCAATGAGAGCCTTTTCGTAGTTTTCTTGTCTTTGATAGACTTCACCAGAATAAAAATGAGCAATGGTTGGTGTGTCATTTAGCATTTTGGCAATATTGAGAGCATTCAAGGCTTGTTCAAATTTTTCATCTTCAATAAACTGTTTGCTCTCTAAAATCGATTCGGCATACTGAGATGGATCTAGTTTACTTTTAATGCATTTAGCCATGTAGCCAACCAGAGTTTCTGGGGTAAAGGGCTTTAAGATGTAGGAGTCGACTTCTTCTTCGGCAGCATCCGCAACTGCAGTATCATAGGCATTTTGGGCAACGATAATAAAAACTCTTTGAAATGGGCTTGGAATATATTCTTGCTGAATATGAACTAGGTCGAGTCCATAATCATCATGAATTTGAAATTCGGTAATAATAACTTCAGGTTTTTCATTGATCACAAAATCACGAGCATATTGAAAGCTCTTCATGCTTACGATTTTTCCACGGTCAGCACCTAGCTCTACCAAAGCTTTTTCAATCAACTGTCTACTAGAGCTCGATCTGTCTAGAATCAAGATTTTTCGATCTGCGAGGAAACCTGAAATTTCATTTGCTGACATTTTTCACCTATTACTAAGAATATTCGGCAGTTTGCAGGCAAAAGCTTAAATTGGTTTATATCAATCTGATGCATTCTTCTCAGTTGTATTCGTTTTTAACCAATAATTAAGGTGAATCGCAATCATTCTCATTTGGAGTCATTTTTTGATTTGGATCTTCGATACGGTGATGCTCTTCATCTTCTCTAGCTGTTTTGCCAGCGATTCCTACCCACTCAGGAAAAAAATAAGCAATAACAAAATAGGCCAGGCAAATGAGTGTTGAGAAAACAATAATAAGAATTATCATCCAAACTTCCATAGATCTATTTTAGATTCTTCTATTTTTGAGTACAAGCATCACTTTTCTTGATGAGAAGCAATGAATCGCTTTAGAGTATTGCTCTTTATTTGCGAAATCTCGGTTTTTGTACTTGCTATGCTTATCATCACTACAACTGCTAATAAGAACTGAAGGATGCAGTAGCCAAGTGCTAGGGTTTTGCGACTCATGTCTTTATTAAAAGCATTTTGTATGCCCTGTTAAAATGTAAATTATTAGGTGTTGAGTTGTTTTAGCCTTACTATTTTTCAAAAAAACAACAATTTAGGGCTTTTTTTAATTGCCTCAAGGAGCAGCTATTCCTATTTTATCAAGGTGAGAAAAATACTTTTAACAGGATACCCTGGCTTTCTTGGTTCTCGAATCGTATCTCTTTTACTGGATAGTGATCCTGACACTAAAATTATCTGTTTGGTGCAGGAAAAGTTCATTGATTTGGCTCAAAATAAGTCCCAGCTGTTGCAAGACCCCTCCCGCATAGAAATTCTACTTGGCGATATAAGCATAGCAGATTTGGGCATTGCCGATTGGTCTAAATATCAAAATGAAATAGAAGAAATTTACCATTTTGCAGCAGTTTATAATCTGTCAGTAAAAAAGAAATTTGCACATAAAGTAAATGTAGATGGGACTCAGCATATACTTGAATTTGAAGGCTTTTCATTACGTAAGCACTTGTTACGTGAGCGGGCGATATGATGGCGTTTTTCAAGAAGATATGTTGATCTGTAATCAAAGTTTTAATAACCATTATGAAGAAAGCAAATATCTTGCAGAAGTAAAAGTTCAAGAAGCTATGCAAGAGGGATTGCCCACAGTGATCTATCGTCCAGGCATCGTAGTTGGGGATAGTGAAACCGGATCGACCCAAAAATACGATGGTCCCTATTACATAATGCAATGGCTGCTTAGACAGCCCAAATATGCATTTTTGCCAATGGTTGGCGACCCTGATAAGTTTTATGTCAATTTAGTTCCCAGTGACTTTGTCGTAAAATCTATATTTGCACTCTCACAAAAAAAAGCAAGCCTGGGCAAGGTATTTCAATTGGCAGATCCAAATGCCTTAAAAGTTTCAGAGCTTTTGAAGGTGGTTGCTAAAATAACAGATCGAAAACTGATAACGATTCCTTTGCCCAAGTTTGTTGCTAAAAATGCCTTAAAATATATACCTGGTGTCTATGCGCTGATGAAAATTGACCCCGAATCAATCAACTATTTTATTCATCCCACACGCTATTCTTCTACGAATACGCAAGCAGCATTAAAAGCAGAGGGGATTGTGTGCCCCAGTTTTGAAACTTATGCAACAAAGCTGGTTGAGTTTATGAAAGAGCATCCTGAATTTGACTCCTCTGCCATGGTATGATGAGTAGAAAGAATGCAAGCAATTTTAGGTATCTTTGTTTTTCTTTTAATCGCTTATGCATTCAGTGAAGACAGAAAAAAAGTATCCTTTAAAATCATCTTTGGTGCCTTATTACTGCAGTTTTTTTTAGCGCTACTGATGTTCAATGTGCCTTTTATTTCTGAATACATTGTTAAATTTAATGATTTGGTTTTACTATTAAAGAAAAGTTCTGAAAGTGGTTCGCGATTTCTCTTTGGTTACCTCTCTGGTGCTCCAGCTCCTTTTGAGATCAAGGCTCCAAATAATAATTTTGTTTTGGCATTTCAAGTACTACCTATCGTGATTTTTCTCTCATCGCTTTCATCTCTTTTGTTTCATTGGAAGATACTACCGGGCCTTATTTTTGCTTTGTCTTTTGTTTTAAAGCGCTTTACCGGTATTGGTGGCTTAAGCTCATTTAGTTCGGCGGCAGCTGTTTTTTTTGGTATCATTGAAACACCGATCTTAGTAAAGCCTTACTTGGCAAAGATGAACCGTAGTAGTCTATTTACTTTGCTGACTGCTTGCATGGCAACTGTTGCCGGTACCGTTATGGTATTGTATGCCACGGTTTTAACAGAAAAAATTCCTGATGCTGCCTCGCAGATTCTTATTGCCTCACTGATTAGTGCACCAGCTGCGATTTTGTTTTCTAAATTGATCATACCTGAAGACCTTGAAAATGAAGAAAAAATTCTTATCCCATCAAGCAGTCAAAGCAGTTTTGAAGCCATTATTGATGGTGCCAACGAAGGCCTTAAAATGCTTTTGCAAATTGTTGCTGTAATCTTAGTTTTGTTTTCTTTTATGTATCTTATAAATGCGGGGCTAGGGCTATTTCAAGATGGCTTAAAGCTTGAAGATTTATTTGCATATCTTTTTGCTCCCTTTTGTTGGTTGATGGGAATACCAGCAGCAGAGATGATGGCAGCCGGAAAAATGATGGCAACCAAAACCCTATTGAATGAATTTGTGGCCTATTTGGCTTTGGCACAAGCAGATCAGTTTTCAGAAAAAAGCCAGATGATTCTTTTGTATGCGCTATGCGGTTTTGCCAATTTCGGAAGTGCTGGCATCGTGATTGGTGGTGTAGGAAGTGTGATACCCGATCGTAAAAAAGAGCTAGTTGGTCTGACTTTCAAAGCAATGATCGCAGGTACTTTAGCAACTATGACCACAGGGGCTGTTGTGAGTTTCTTCTTATAGGTGTCCAAAAATGTCACTCTTCAAGTAAAAATGACAATTTAAGCTCCTAAGCCTTTAGAATCAGGGTTTTGAGATGGACCTGAAATTGCAAATTACATTTTGTAAGGAGATATTATGAGGTCTTATCACAATTATATTTTGTTAATTCTGGTTGGATTTATGAGTGCTTTAGCTGCTTGTCAATCTACATCGAAAATCGATCCCGTGGCAGCTGAACAAAAGCGTCAAGAGGATATTTATTTTGATTATATGATCACCCCTGAGAAAATTAACACTCGCATAGGTAAAGAAAAAGAGACAGCTCTTTACAGAGCCATCAAAAACAATGATCTTGATGCAGTTGAACTTTTTTTAAAAAATCCCAAGATCAATATTTATCTAAAACCATTGGCGCTTTTGCGTGCCGCCTATGATGGCCGAAAAGAGATAGTTCAGATGCTGGTAAATCAGGGGGTTCGCCTAAACGACCAAAATAGCAAAGGTTATTTTGCCCTGCAGTTAGCTGCCAAAAGAGGCCATGCCGAGATTGTTGATCTTTTACTAGTGGCTGGTGCAGACCCCAACCTTCAAGACAATCGGGGCCGTACTGCATTGATGGAAGCCAGCCTAAGAGGCTATACCGAGGTGGTTGACCTGCTCTTAGGAGTCAATGCCAATCCTTCTGTTTTAGATAAAATGAACCGTAATGCTTTGATTTATGCTTCTGCGAAAAATAGAAATGAAATTTCTAGAAAATTGATTCAGAATAATGTCGATTTGAATGTTAAAGATTCAGATGGAAAATCAGCACTCGTATTTGCAGCTAGAAACGGCAACATTCAATTGGTTCGCAACCTGATTCAAGCAGGTGCGCAGGTAAATACCGATGAGGGCGAAAAGGCAGCCCTCGAGTTAGCCGCTGTAAATGGGCACTCTGAGGTAGTAAAGGCATTGATTCAAGCCGACAAAGCCCGCCGTAGACGAGTTAAGAATAGATAGGGGGCAACAGCAGCCCCTAATAAAAAAGGCAGCTAGCTGCCTTTTTTAGGTCGTGTTGAGGTTTTCTATTCTACTATGGCCTAGTAAACCACTTCTTTCGTTTGATAGTTTAGATCACTCTTTATCTCTTCTTCAGTAAAGAGAAATTTTCTTAATTTCTTTTGATGATAAAGAAGATTCTGATCAATGTGATGAGGTGAATCTTTGTGACTAGACTGTGAGTAGGTGAGTAGACCATGAGCCTCAGGACCCTCTTCATCAAAACTGACAACAAAAACAAAACTGGTTCCGTAAGTGATGGGGTAGCCGTTTTGGGTTAATCCACTTTTAGGATTCAGAATTTCAACATCAGGTTTTTTTGAAATGAGTGAGCGTGGTTCAGGGCGATATCCCATAATATTAAAGGCTCCAGTTGCACCGATACCTCCATGATAGGGGATATTGAGCTCGCCCGATGGAAAGTATTGAATGTCTCCTAGCGGTCGGTCATCAAAGAGTCCCAGATTGCTCAACAGGTATTGGGCTTTGGCTAAAGCCTCATAAAAATAATCGTAATTGACTCTACGAATAGCAAGAGGAGTCTCAGGGCGAAAGCTTCCTATGAATGCTTTATCATAGCTGATCAATGACATCCATTCTCTAAAGATAGCAACGCCGTGGCTCTCTAGATTTAGCTTTAGATCCCAGCCTTGCAAAATTTCGCAGGCTTTATAGGTGTGCACTAAAATTTCTTCACCCTCTTCCATTTCAAGTGTTACATCATGAGGACAACTCAAAAGTAAGTCAGCCAAGAGGTTCTCACCATAAAAGCTGCGGTTGCTAAATAGAGCTTCTTCAATATCGGCGGCAACGATATCTCCTCTAGTTTGCAACTCCTTGATCATTGTTAGACCCATCTTGGTTCTTGGGCTTGGCTCGATTTCAAAGTCTCCATAAAAAGGACTGTATCCAGAAATTGGCTCAAGAGCACTAGTCAACCATGGGCTATCGTTGTGGTTGCTAACATATTTCTTAGTTTGTAATTTTGGTGCCTTCGAAAAAGGAACCAAACCATTTTCACCTTGCCATTCAAAAAGACTGTCGCTTCCATCAAGCATAATGATTCCCATATTGGCAAAAATGAGTTGAGATCTTTTGTCTCTTAGAAACTGATTCATAGCTGCGGGAGATAGTTGAGGCACTCGGGTAGCGTCAGTATAAAAAGCATTTCCATCTCGATCAGCGTAGATTGTATTCACCCAAGGTAGGCCCTGGTATTGCATAAGGGCTTTCTTGAATTCGCTAAGGTTTTTGGCTTTACCCATCTGCAGCCACTGGTCTAAAAAGGCCGTATTGTTTGTATTGGCATCACGAAAACTATAAGCATTGCCTTCTCCCCAAAGCATTGGAGAGTTGGGAATTTCAATCATTGGGCCGTAGTGCGAGTAATATACATCTCTTTGAATCTCATGAGGCTCAGGTGTGCCTAGATTTACCTTGATCGAGAAAGTTTTTTTCTGAATCTCGCGAACCTCTTTCAAGCCAGTTTCACGATTTCTGTATTCATATTTTAAGGGGTCTCCATCAAGCAATTTTAATTTGTAAACACTAAAGTGTTTCGAAGTTGCAACTGTGTGAGTCCAGCCAAGGTCTTTGTTGTAGCCAATTTGAACCAAAGGAACGCCATAAAGAGAGCCGCCTTGAACATCTAGTTCTCCAGGAATCGTGAGATGAAATTGATAGAACTTTAATGGTCCAAAAGCAGGAAAGTGCGGGTTGGCTAGCAAAACACCATTTTGTTCTTTGGTCATATGAGAGCCAAAAGCCCATGCATTACTAGCAACGCTTTCAGGGGCATCGAAATCAATGCTATTATTGCCTTTCTCAGCTTGAATCGGACTGGCGTTGAGAATGGCAGGAGCCAAAGCTTCTCCACTTGTCATCATAGAGACCGAAATATAGTAGGCGAGCAAATCATAAGGGGAGATTTCTCGAACATATGCTTGTCCTCGGCATTCACTTGGAAGCTCTCTAGTTCTGAGAAATTTGTTAAAACCAAGAGCGTAACCTACAACTAAACTTTGGGCATCTTCGCTCATTTTTGAAAAATTCTTTAATGCTTGGGGGTATACCTGAAGAGCTTTGTAGCTAAAGTCAGAAACAATATTTGCATTGTTCTCACCAGGGCCAAAGAACAAAGACCTTTCAGAGCGTACTTTGGTTATTTGTTCTGCAAGCATACAAACATTGTCTTCAGCAAAGGCATAGGCCTGGCCAAATCCGAGACTTAAATAAGAATCAGCTTTGATGTGCGGCACGCCGTATGAAGTTCTGCGAATTTCTGCCTTTAGATTCTCGGTATTTACATTTTGCCAATTCGAGCTTGAGTCGGCCTGTGCGCAAAAACTTGCAATCGATACGTATAGATAGATGAAGTATTTTTTCATTCTTTTCCCCCAATAAAAATCAAACAAAGCTTACATATTCGCATCAATAATGCAAAATTTTACTAGCTGCTCCCTTTTATTTCACTTTTTTCTTCGAGTTCAATCTTAGTTTCGATGAGTTGCTCTATTGGTTTGAAAATGCATCAAAATTTCAAGAATTTCGGACAGAATACACTTAAGATTTTAAATACTTATCTGCTTTCGGACGGACGTCCGAAGTGAAATAAAAGGGAGCAGCTAAAAAAAATTATAGAGAACACCAGGTGACAAATATCGAAATAAAAGTTATGACGAATTGCGTTCTTTGCAAAGTGGGATCAAAATGCCTAAAGCCAAAACGAACCAGGCTCGAAAGAAACCTAAACAACTTCGTTCGCAGCAAACCGTAACAGATATACTGGATGCCTGTGAGAAAGTCTTGGCACAAGAGGGCTATGAAAAGACATCGACCAATAAAGTTGCTCAAAAAGCGGGCGTTAGCATTGGGTCTTTGTATCAGTACTATCCCAATAAAGAGGCCTTAATTGCCGCATTGATCGACCGAGAATTGCAACTAGATCGAGAGCTAATTCAAAAGGTTCTTGTTGAAACCGAAGAACAGGGAATTGAAGATTTTCTTAAAGTCTTGATTCAATCTTTTATTACGAGTTTTCTAAAAAAAGCAAAATTAAGAAAAGAGATGATTCAAGAGGTACCTCGAGTCGGCAAAATGGGCAGACTCAATGAGATTAAAAAAGATTTATCCAAAGTTTTACTTAAGAGACTGCACAAGCATGAAGATGAAATGCGAAAGAAGGATTTTCCCCTAGCCGTATTTATTCTAGTGAATTCGGTGGAAGCTGCTATCTATGCCGCAATTTTTCAATACGGAAAGAAGCTTGACCAAGAGATGCTCACAGCCGAAATTACCGAAGTTGTACTTCGCTATTTATTGACCTCAGAAACTTGATTTGGCAGTCTTCACGCATGGCAAAGCTCTACTCTATTGAAGGAAATACGCAAAAACTCGATGGCGGTGCCATGTTTGGCAATGCACCAAGGTTAATGTGGGAGAAGTGGATTGCTCCAGACGAATTGGGCCGCATACCTTTAGCTTGTAGGGCTCTACTTGTTGATTATGGTGATTGCAAGATTCTCTTTGAAACAGGGATCGGTTGTTTTTTTGAACCTAAACTTGCTCAGAGATTTGGAGTGCAAAATCCAGATCGTCATATGCTTCTAGAAAGCCTTAAGGCAAAATCTTTTTCTGCAGATGAAATTGACTATGTGGTTTTATCGCACCTTCATTTTGATCATGCAGGTGGCTTGTTGCCCACTTATCAAGAGATTCAAAATGGAAATCAAGGCTTGGTTTTTTCAAAAGCAAAATTTATTGTTGGGCTTGAAGCCTTTGCAAGGGCTGAGAACCCACATCCACGAGATCGGGCATCTTATATTGAAGGTCTATCGCAAAAACTCAAAGATTCAGGTCGTTTGATTTTGGTTGAAAATGCTAGAACTCCCAAAGAGCTTGAGGGCAAAGTTGAGTTTTTTCTCAGCAATGGCCATACGCCTGGGCAATTGCATGCCATAGTTTTGGGGCAATCAAAAAAAATCGTCTTTACTGGAGATTTGGTTCCTGGAACTCAATGGGTTCATTTGCCAATTACTATGGGTTATGACCGTTACGCTGAACTGGTAATTGATGAGAAGAAAAACTTGTATGATATCACATGTGACAAGGATTACTTGTTTTTTTACACTCATGATTATCAGTATTCCGCTTCTGCCCTTACGATCAATGAAGAACGCAAGTTTGTTGCCAAAGATCCAATCGAAGATTTGTCAGGTTTTTATTTGTAGTAGATATTTTTTGGGGGTCGATCGCCAATCTGTAGGTTCTATCTACAAAAAAGAAACGCAAGAGAAAATAAGAATTAGCACAAAAGAATTAAAATAACTTAGCGCAAAATTAGTGGTTTTTGTCTAATTTAGGTATAGGCTTTGAGTATCAAGGGGGAAGTATGATAAAAATATGGATCGCTTATCTAGCGTTTCTTTTTCTTACACCAGTATTTTCAATCGCTTCGGACCATGATGATGGTGAGGCAGATTTAAAAGGTAGAGCTCTTAACATTACAGACCTTTATGTGTTTCGAGAAGATAGCCAAGATGCAAATGCTGCCAACGGAGATCAGAATCTAATTTTGATTATGAATACCAATCCAAGAAGTCTTCCAGGACAAGAGTACTTCTTTTCAACCGATGCCTGGTATCAGTTTCATATTACTCAAAATGCAAGGGGACAAAAGACAGTTGCGCCAACCGGTCGAGAAGATATAGTTTTGCGCTTTCAATTTGAAGCTCCCACAGGTGATTTAGGAAGTAGAACTCAAAATATTCGCATGTCTTTCATTAAAGGTGGTAGAAGAGTGGTTGCCAACGTTGGGAGAACGACTTCAGTAAATGCCTCAAAGGCAGGAAATGTTACCAATAATGACTTTTCGATTGATGGCAGTCCGATGACGGTTTTTGCTGGCTTAAGGCAAGATCCTTTCTATTTTGATGTTGAAGCCTTTTTTAAATTAAGAGCTTTGGCTGGCAATCCTGCCGAAGCCTTAGCGCAAATTCTTCCACCCGAGCGGGCTAAAGATTTTACCCACAACTACAATATCAACTCGATAGTGGCTCGTGTACCTCTATCGCTACTTCAAGATAACCCTGACCAAAGCATCTTGGATGTTTGGACCACCATTATGGTTCCAAGGCAATAAGGAGTAACGAGAATGAATTCAAGATATTTTACCAATTTATTGATTGCAGTTGTGGTTCTGTCTGGAACCTTGGTCTTCCAGCGGTTAACGAAGGTTTGGTATTGAGTAATGATCTTTTAAATGCTTTTAATAGCATTCCACCAACTCTCGATTTAGACACTAGCAATGCGACTGTGCTTTCGGTTCTGCAACAAGCCCATGCCGTTTTAGATCTTGTCGATGATCTCGACGGAGTAGAACAATTCAGTGCAGGCTTTCCGAACAGTGAAGTCGTACGCGGATTTTTGCCTGATGTAATGAGAATTGATCTTGAGGTCGGTTTTCAAGCCAACCAAGCCGCTTACAATGGTGATGCAGTGGTTGTCACAGATCATCCTCTTGGAATCAATGATCAAAATGATGCTTTTATGCTTACCGGTGGTCGCAAACTCAAAGATGATGTTGTCGATATCACTCTAAGTTATCTCGCATTTAAGAATCCTTTTGCTGACGATCAAGGGAATTTTACAGTAGGTGACAATGTTAGCTACCGCGGGGAAAACGATGTAACTCAAGGACATGATCGTTTATTTAATGAAGACCAAGATGGAAATGCGCAGTTTCCTTTCTTGGCCAATCCGTATTGATTTTGATAAACAATTATTGAGATTGATAAGATTATATTTCATTAGCATTTTAAGATCCGAATTTAAGTTTAGTATGGCTATCTCAGAATTTGAAAAAAGACTTACAAACAGATTACTACATACTCAATTTAAGTAATGATGAGTAAAAAAATCAAACTTTTAAAGGATAATGGGGGAAAGCAAGCTTTCCCCCACGTCGACAGCGAAATTTACTGCCTAGCTTTTTGTACTTCTTCAAGAGACTCACCCATGCTTTTGACCTCTTCTTCATAGGCCGCGAAAACTTTTTTCTCGATCTCATCGCGAGTTTCTTGATCGAGTGGATGGGCGATGTCTTTAAATTGACCATCTTTGCGTTTCTTACTGGGCATGGCTACGAATAAGCCAGTGTTTCCCATTATGACCTTTAGATCACGAACCACAAAACAGTTGTCGATCACAATCGTTACATAGGCCTTCAGCCGGTCTTCATTTACGGGAAAAATTTTAACTTCTGAGATTTCCATTGTTCCACCTCGATGAGTCTTGTTGTGACAAAATATTCGGAACAATGCGTTGCAGACTTTATACTTGCGTCCCTTTTTCTCAAACTGGTGCGAAGATTGCGACCAGTTCCCTATCTACATGGTTTTTCTACGAAAATTGCCCCAAAGAAATTACATTGCAGGGCAAAATAGATTGCGTCGCACCAGCCTCTAGGCAATAACAACACTCTCAAAAATCAAATTGGGGTGTCGGCAAGCGGTAAGCCAAGAGGTTTTGATCCTCTCATTCGCAGGTTCGAATCCTGCCACCCCATCCATTTCTCGTATCAAATGATACCATAACAACCCAAGGTCTCAGGCGGAAATATCGATTTTTCCTTTTTTGCCGACAAGTAGTCTTTGTGAGCCAAATCTTACATGGGGTGTTTTTAAGGCCTTTATATACGCCCAGAACCCCAATAGATCGGTAAGTATAACAGACCAAGCAAAATCATATTGGCCGGTAGCATAGCGATGAATGTGGCCAGCAAATGTGGCTTTAAAACTCATCGTGACTAAAGACAAAAGAAAAAGATTAAATGAAAAACTATAAATAGAATAAAAGAAAGGCAGCCAATAAAGATTTTGAGTGACTTGCAATATGCCGAAAATCAACTTTCCATAAGGCATCTGTTGATTCGCTGTTAAAGCATATCGGTGAAGTTTTGAAATAAATGCTTTTTGATACATACAAGTGTTTTCAACAAATACTTCAGGGCCAAGGCAAAATTCCAAACCCTGATCTTGCGCCAATTGAGCTAGGCGAAAATCATCAGCTAAATAGCCAGAGATTTCTTGAAAACCATTGAGTTGCTCTAAGTTACTTTTTCGTATAGCGATACAGGCACCACATAAGTGTGCATTTTTACTTTTTGAGTGCAATTCGGGTAGCATAAATAAATATAGAGCTCGGTTGATACTAAAATTAAAAAGTTTTGCAAAAAAAGTTTCTCCACCATAATGACTGACCATGGCGCCGACAATAGCTTTGGGTTGGTTTTTAAGAATTTCGACTATCTTATAAATTGAATTTCGACTTGCTTGAGTGTCATCATCAGTAAGTATCAAATATGGAAATCGAGCATGTACATAAGCATGTTGTAGATTGCTCGACTTAGCCTGCCAAGCATCAAGAGTGGGGCGATACAAGACTTTGACTCTAGGGTCTTTGTAGAGATTTGATCTTTTTATAAACTGATAATCGAGCTCACTTTGAGTGCTCAGAATGATTTCCATTGGTCCCGAATAGTTTTGTTCTAACCAGAGTGAGATGTTTTGCAATTTTCTTGCATGCATTTGAAAGCAAGGGATTAAAATACTGACGGGTAGTTTTAGGTATTCTTCTGGAAGTTTTCTAGCTTCTAGAATCGCAGTTCTAGTTCGTCGGTGGAGCAAGCTTAAGAGAATTAAGGTAGCCGTCAGGTATAGCCAAGTGAAAGTGTACATATATATGTGCCGAGCAATTTTCATGCCCTATAGCAAAGGAAAGAAGGGCTTTTGTGAGAAGAAATCTGTAGATTCTTTCTACAAGCCTGTTCTTATTACTCTCCCTCTAAAAAGATAGCTACACGGTAGTTTTCTCGATCTACTCGCAATAGGTTGCTCGATTTTTTTAAGGCCTTAGCTGCCGCCTTTACCGAGCGAATCTTTTCTCGATTTATATCTAGCAATACATCACCCTCTTGAAGCCCGGCATTGTAAGCAGGGCTTCCAGGCTCGATCGAGCTCACGACCACTTTTTTGGGGCGGTACTCAATCTTGTACTGAGTGGCAAGACTGCGAGTTAAATCTTTCATTGAAAAGCCCAGATTATAAGGGGCTTGGGTGCCGTTCGACTTTTGTTTTACATTGGGTCTTGGCAAGCTGCTCTGAGAGGATTTTGGAGGGGCTCCTACAGTAACATTAAACTTTTTTGTTTTGCCTTCGCGGATGACTTCAATTTTGGCTTTTTCACCTAATCCAACTCGAGCAATTAAATTTTGCAAACTACGCACAGAAGTAACCTCACTGCCATCCACTTTTTTGATGACATCAAAGGCTTGAATTCCTGCTTTTTCGGCGCGCCCACCAGGTTCAACATCTCGAACCAAAACTCCAGACAAATCTTTTAAACCCAGCGCTCTTTGCGCTCTTGGATCTACGGGTGAAATCGCAATGCCAATGTAGCCTCGAGTTACTCTTCCGTCTTCTTTGAGCATTGGAAGAATTTTTTTCACTCCATCAATAGAAACGGCAAAACCCAGGCCTTCGGCGCCGCGAATGATAAAAGTGTTTACGCCAATAACTTCACCTTTTAAATTCACCAATGGTCCGCCAGAGTTTCCTGGGTTGATCGATGCGTCGGTTTGTAAGAAGGGAACAATTCCAAGGTCTAAAACTTCGCGGCCTTTTGCTGAAAGAATGCCATGACTCATAGAGTGGCCAAAGCCTAAGGGGTTACCGAAGGCAGCTACCCATTCTCCCACTTGAGATTCTTCCGAAGATCCTAACTTTAAGTATGGCAGTTTTTTGGGGGCTGAGATTTTGATCAAGGCAATATCCGTTTTTTCATCTCTGCCAATTACTTTGGCTTTGTATTTGGTTTCATCATCCTCATTGATTTGCACTTCAATTTCATCTGCTTTTTCGATAACGTGATTGTTGGTAATAATTAAACCACTCTCATCGATTAAAAAGCCAGAACCTAGCGACTGCGCTGGCTTTTGAAAATTAGGGTCACCAAAATTAAAGCCATAAAACTCCTCTAAAAATTTTAATCGAGGGTCCATCTCAACTCTTTGTTTGGTAGAAATATTTACAATGGCTGGATTCACTTTTTTGGCAAGTGCAACAAAGTCTGGAGCTATAGCAGCAATGCTTGAGCTCGTATAGAAAAGAGCTAGAAAAAAGAAAAGCTTCATAAAAACACCTTTCGTCAAGTGACAGAGATATTATGAGTAGGCTTGCCAAAATGGCAAGGAGCAAAGCTCTAAGGCGAGTGAATTATCTGCAAGACTCTGTATATTTGAGTTGCAAATCGGCGATCATTTGACTTAAAAAATTTTCTTCTTGAGTGTCTAAATTCCCTTTGGTTTTTTCGCGAAGTAGAATCAGTAAATCAATATTGAACTTAGCGGCCGCTAGATTCTTCTGAGTCTGTCCCGTGTTGGGGTCAGGTGCGATTCCCATAGAGATCAAGCTGGTTGAGCCAAGTGAGAGTATAAGGGTTGAAAAATTGGCCTCGTAATTTTGTTGATCCATATTTTAACTCCTATAGAGGAAAATACCCAACTAAGTTTTCAATCCTACTTTCAAAACTAGGTTGAGGATGAAAATATCGTGTCCAAGTATTTCTTGGCAAGGGATTGACGATAAAAAGATGAGCCATGTCTACCGGAATTTCAAGAGGCTGGCTATAGGCATAAGATTGCAGCTTCCATAAAACCATGGCCAAGTCTTCGGGTTTCTCGAGCCAGGAGGAAGCTAGTTTGTCAGCCTGATAGTAATTTTTTTGGCTTATAGAAACAAAAGCCATGATACTAATAATAGGAGCAAGTCCGCGGCTTATAGGACCTATCTTATCTTTATCTTTTCTCGGTAATAGATTGTCTAGAAAGTGACTCGCACTTAAGACTGCTGCGGCGATGATACTACTGATGCCAAAGTTCAAAGTGTCGAGACGATGAATCTTGGCGAATTCATGTGCCAAGACAGCTTTGAGTTCTTTTTCATCTAGTTTCTCAAGCAAACTTTCACTGATAAAAATTTTAGAATTTTTCCAACTTCGTCCTATTGAAATAGCAGTGGGACAAGAAAATCGACAAACATAGATTTTGGGCACCGGCATTTTGGCTTTTTTTGCAAGATCTAGGCTGATTTCTAAAATTCCCCAGGGGTCATGACCTTCTAGTCTTTTTCCTTTCATCCAAGCTATAAGACGCACATCAGCATAATAGTAAATAAATGCTGCCAACAAGAAGCTTAGAAAAAAGCCTAGCAAAAGACCTTGGCGCCCAGCTAAATGAAAGCCAGCAACCATAAAAGCAAGTCCTAGAGTCAAAAGAAAGAAAAGTGTTCGAAGGCTATTCGACATACAGCTTAAGCATAGATCTGGCAAAAGCAAAGTGTCAAATCACTTGCACAACTTGCGAGAAAGCATGCTTTTAGAGAAAATAATGGAATATTATAAAGGAGTTACTGTGGAAGTAGACATTATCGCCCTAAATGCACAAATCCAAAAAGACAGCGCATTTGTAAATAAAATGATGGATGAAGTTGGTAAAGCCGTGGTGGGGCAGAAAGAAATGCTCCAAGGTGTATTGATTGGACTCTTAACCGGTGGTCATATTCTTTTAGAAGGGGTACCTGGTTTGGCAAAGACTTTGACCATTTCTTCTATGTCAAAAAGCATTGATTTGGATTTTAAAAGAATTCAATTTACTCCCGACCTTTTGCCTTCTGACCTCATAGGGACCATGATTTACAATCAAAATACTGGTGACTTTGCGCCCAAAAAGGGTCCCATCTTTAGTAATATTGTTTTGGCCGATGAGATCAACCGAGCTCCTGCAAAAGTACAATCTGCGCTCTTAGAGGCGATGGCAGAGAAACAAGTTACCATTGGTGATAATACCTATAGATTAGAGAAACCATTTTTGGTTTTAGCGACGCAAAACCCACTGGAGCAAGAGGGAACTTACCCATTGCCTGAGGCGCAGATGGATCGCTTTATGTTTAAGATTTTGGTTTATTATCCGACTCGGGATGAAGAACTACAAATTTTAAATATGCTTCACTCCGACACTCCTCCAGAAGTACAGAGTGTGATTTCAAAAGAAGAACTCATGCATGCTCGAGACATGGTGAACAAAGTCCATGTGGATGAAAAAATAAAAAACTACATTGTTGAATTGGTAATGGCGACTCGAAAGCCTTCTGATTATGGTTTAGGGCACTTGGCAGCACTCATCGAAGTGGGCTGCTCTCCTCGTGCAACAATTAGTTTGGTTCGAGCGGCAAAAGCCCATGCCTTTATTTCTGGTAGAGGTTATGTGAACGTCGAAGATGTAAAGTCTATCGCCTATCCGGTCTTAAGGCATCGATTGATTTTAACGTATGAGGCAGAGGCCGAAAACATATCCTCTGATTCTGTGATTGGAGATATGCTTAATATTATTGAGGTACCTAGTTGAGGCTACCCCCTGAAATACTGCAAAAAGTTAAGCTTCTCGAACTCAACACCAGAAAACTGGTAAACAATATTTTTACCGGAGAATATCATTCTGCTTTTAAAGGCCAAGGGATGACTTTTTCTGAGTTTCGAGAGTATGTCCCCGGTGATCCAGTTCGTGACATCTCATGGAACATTACAGCTCGAACAGGTAAAGCACATATCAAACTCTATGATGAAGAACGAGAACTTACCATGATGCTCTTGGTAGATGTAAGTGGCTCGGGTGATTTTGGTAGTGGTCAATACTGCAAAGGAGAGATGATTGTTCATCTTGCGGCTCTGCTTGGCTATAGTGCTGTTAAAAACGGAGACCATGTTGGGCTCTTGCTTTGTAGTGATCAAGTGGAGCATTTTGTTCCACCCAAGAAAGGCCAGGCCCAAGTACATCGAATTCTTCGAGATCTTTTGTTTAAAGAGCCCGTAAGCCGAAAAACAAATTTGTCTGTAGGCTTAGATCACCTTAGAGGGGTCTTAAAAAAGAAAGCGACGATTTTTGTTTTAAGTGATTTTTTTGATGAAAACTACGAAAACAGTCTAAAACCATTGGCAAAGAAACACGATGTAACAGCAATTGTTGTTGAAGACAAACGAGAGAGAGAGCTTCCTAATATTGGTATCGTTGAAGTCGAAGATGCTGAAACAGGAGAAGTGTTTCTTTTAGATACTTCTGATCGCACGCTTGCACGTGAGTTCGTTCGTCAAGCCGAATTGAGATCAGAGAATAGAAAAAAAGCCTTGCAGAGATCTGGAGTCAATGTGATCGAGATCACTGATGATAGTAAATATGTAGATGCTTTGATTGCCTATTTTCAGAGGAGACATCGGTAATGACTCCTGAACAATTCAAACAGGTTTCAGAGCTATCGCCAAAATGGCAATGTGAAGTAGATCAGAAACCACTCGATAAAATTGAAGAGATTTATAAGTCAGAGAAGAAAGCGCCAGAGAAGATTCCGACGAAACTTACAGTGGGGCAAAAGTTTTTAGTGACTTGTAGAGGAGAAGCTCAGGTTATCGACCCGGTAAAAGCCAAAATTTATCATTCGAGCAAACAAAACTCACCGGCTCAAGATTTTATTTTAAAAAAGTTTGAAAACAAAGTTTGGGATGCAAAGCAAATTCAGTTTGTGGCTGCAAGTTATTTACCCGCAAAAATAAATGCTCCCGTTTTAATTGGAGATGGTGAAAACTATATATTTATTGAGAATATAGAATTTGAGCTGGAGTCAGTCGTTGAGCAACAAGACATTCAACTTGGGCAACAGCAACAAGAAAATCCCGAATATCCTGCTTTTGGCGGCATGAAGATGCACAAGCACGGCTTGCCGCCGTTCTTGTATCGGAAGCACTGGAAAGCACGATTGACTCGATTCGATTCTTTTCGTTCGGTTCAATTCCAGAGAATCGAATCGTGCCAGTACCCAAAGCATATACAAAATAAGTGTACTATAATTAGTTATCTGGCGTCAGTTATATCTCTCTCGCTCATTTAAAATTATGATAACGTTTACTGTACAGTACTCCAGCGATGCTGAAGGTTCCCGGCAAGCAAGCTCAGCCCAAGAGTCGACACTTCTATTATCTGTGGCAACAATTGCAAAATACTAGTAAGACAATAATATAATTCAACCATGTCGTCAAATGAAGTCTCCGCAACCAACAAGCTATCCTTGACACCGTTGGTTACACCGCCTAGTGCCGCAAAGCGAAAGAGAGAGGACGACCAGGATAAGAGCAACAATAATGAGAACCGCCTCCTCAATCATCAGACTACACAGGGAAAGCTCGATCTTTCGGACGATGCCGATTCTCTATCCTCCAGCAGCAGTGGTAGCGACGACAACAGCAACTCCAACAAAGCATCATCATTATCTCGACCTATCCAGAAGAATCCAATTCGCTTGGTTTCTGGAGAAGATACTTCTACAAGTCTTACTACGGAAGATGATGACACCGCCAGCAACCGCCAGCAACAGCAACGGCAACCGACCGGCATCGCCGATTCCCCTATCCCAGATGCTGACCCAGCCCGTCGACTATACCCAAGATTTCTCCTCTGGACTCGATTAACCCAAGCAACCACCCTTGCTTGCAACCTTGCTTGATATCAATGATGCTACCAACAAGATTGAGATTCGGAGTGAGACTGTCACCATTGGTAGATCGAGCAGTTGTGACATTACCATTTCGCAGCTTCAAGTGAACCGAAAGCAGGCTTCGTTA